>JAFEGB010000244.1 GCA_018240295.1 Pseudomonadota bacterium | reverse complement strand
GCTTAGCTGCGCTCAACCCATCATACGAATCTGCCGAAGCACCCGCCCACTGGCGAACCACCATCCCCGTAGGGGCAACCCTCGTGGTTGCCCCGATCTGGCACCCACGCCGGATTCCGGGCAGGCACGGGATTGCGGTTCGGGGCGGGCATGGGGACCGGGGCAGGCGCGGCCGGGGCAGGCACGAGGCCTGCCCCTACGGGGGCGTCGCCGGGAACAGCTGAGGCAGCGGGGAAGCGTCATCGCCGGAATCGCCGGGTTTCCTGCGTCAACCCAGCCTGCGGTTGCTGCCACGCGCGGCATCGATACCGCCTTCGTCCTGCCTGCAAATGCGGCACTCCCGCTCCGGTGCAGCAGGGCCACACGTGCTCAGTGCGCGAACTGCACCCACAGCAGCCGGATCGTCATCGCGACGACGACGGCGATGAACATCGGGCGGATCAGCGGGCTGCCGTAGCGGATCGCGCTGTGTGCGCCGAGCCAGGCGCCGAGCATCAGCGCCGGGCCCATCGCCAGCCCGAGCGCCCAGTCGATGTTGCCGAGCAGCGCAAACATCAGCAGCGCCGCGGCGTTGCTCAGGAAGTTCATGAAGCGCGCCAGCCCGGCGCCGCGCACCAGGTCCTGGCGGAAGTACTTCACCGCCACCGCCATCCAGAACGCGCCGGTGCCGGGGCCGATGAAGCCGTCGTAGAAGCCGATGCCGAGGCCCGCCGTCCACTGCGAGCGCCCGGAGGCGCGAAAGGCCGGGTCCGGTTCCCCGCGCCGCAGGCGGCGTCGCGGCCAGACCAGATACAGCGCCGCGCCGAGCACCGACAGCGGCAGCAGTGTCTTCAGCACGTCGGCGCTGAAGGCGCGCGTCAGCAGCGCGCCGAAGCCGGCGCCGATCAGCGTCGCGAGCGCCGCGGCACGCCAGTCTGCGGGCCGGAACAGGCCCTTGCGCACGAAGGCGAAGGAGGCGGTCGAGCTGCCGAAGGTCGCGCTGAGCTTGTTGGTGCCGAGCGCCAGATGCGGCGGGATGCCGGCCGACAGCAGCGCCGGCACGGTCAGCAGGCCGCCGCCGCCGGCGATGGCATCGACAAAGCCGGCCGTGAACGACACGACGGCGAACATCAGCAGCAGCGACGGATCGGCCGAGAAGAGATCCAAGATGACGAATACCGGGCAGCAGGAGAGGGCGCGCGCCGGACGGGAAGCCGGCGGCTGCGGGCCGGCTTTATAACGCTTCGGGGAGGCCGCTGCCGAAGCCCGGTGCCGGCCGCGGCCGGCCGGGTTTACGCGGACTCGTCGAGCGGGGTCGCGTAGGGCTTGATGACGAAGACCTCGTGCTGCACGACCTCGATGCCGGGCACGTCGGCGACCGCTTCGGGCTCGTGCAGCACGGCTTCCCTGTTCAGGCTCTCGCGCACGCGCACGAAGCGCTGCAGGCCGCGCCGCTGCAGTTCTTCGAGCACCGCGGCCTCGCCCTCGACCTCGACGGCCGGCGGGCTCAGGCGCCAGCCGATGTCGCCGCTCGCGAGCTTCGCGCTGCGCGTCCTGCCGTGGCGGGTCAGCAGTGCGCGGTTGGCATCGGCCCAGACCTCGACGGCGTGGCTCAGGCCGTCGATCGCGGCGGTGTGCGGCGCGGCCTCGGCCTCGTGGCGGGCGCGCACGGCGGCGAGTTCCTCGTTCATCGCCGCTTCGAGGCGCTGGCGCTCGCGCTGGTGGCGACCGATCGCGGCGATGGCCTCGATGGCTTCCTCGCGCGTCTGCGGTACCGGCCACTGCCGGCGGGCTTCGAGGCGCACGCCGTTGCGGCGGGCGGTGACGGGGGGTTTCGGGTGTCCCATGACGGCTGACCTCGCGGGGCTGCGGCAACTGCCGGGGATGCAGGGGCACCGGGTCGCCGGTGCCTGCATGCCTGGGGTTGCGAGCCGTGGCGCGGCGGAATGTTCCGCGCACGCGGGCGGGGGGAGGTCAGTAGTCCTGGCTCAGCAGGTGGCGCAGGAAGCAGTCGATGCAGTCGGGGCCGCGCTGGCAGTGCACCGGCCCGTCCTCCATGCAGCCCCACAGTGCGCGGTAGCGCGTGATGATCGCGACGCGCTCGCTGGCCGGCAGACCGAGCCGGCGCGCTT
The DNA here is from genome assembly GCA_018240295.1 of Pseudomonadota bacterium. Lineage (GTDB taxonomy): Bacteria > Pseudomonadota > Gammaproteobacteria > Competibacterales > Competibacteraceae > Plasticicumulans. Next base: position 5,773 of record JAFEGB010000244.1, on the reverse strand, counting down.
CGGTCAGCTCTTCGAGCATCTGGCCGTAGGGGCCTTGCGGCAGGCGCGAGGGATGACACTGGTAAACGTAAGTCATGGACTGTCAAGGCCGACTCGGTCGAAGGACAGGCTGCCGATGCTGACGGCCCCGACGGTTGCCGACGATACGGCAGATGCAGTAGGCGCAGGACCCTGCGTATTGCCGGCTTGACAGGGACGGCGCGCATTCCCGTCCGGCCGCGCCGGAGCGTCAATCAGGATTGACGTACACGGCGTGTCGCCATCGTCAGAAGCGGTTTCTTCGTGCGCCGCTGAGAAAATTTCAGGTGATCCGCCAAGCAGGGCACGCGCACGGCACTGTCAGCGCGGTTTCGTCGCGGGCGCCGATGGCTGGGCGGCCGGAGGCGCGATGACGGTGCGGGTCGGTTCGCGGTTCGCGTGGGCGTGCTCATCGCCGCGGGAATCGCCTGCGGTTTCCTCGGCACTGATCTGCACCGGATGCAGTTCCGGGTAATGCCAGCGCCCGGTGATGTCCTGCTTCAGATAGGCACCGCCTGCGAACGCGGTGTGTGCTGCCAGCAGCATCAGACTCCCCGTCAGTCTGCGCATGTGGGTTTCCTCGTCTGGACCGTACCGGCCTATCGGCAGCCGGAGCCGCGACTGTAGCCGGATTCGCCATGGTCGTCGTCGCGACGTAGGAATTGCGACAAAACCTACGCGGCCACCGGGAGATCGTCCGGAGTCCGTCCATTGGCCCGGCAAGGGCAAATCTGGTTCAAGTGGCTGTATCGGCTGATGAATCCGGCAGGATCACGGGCTGGCATCGATCCTGCTCTGTCCACGCAAACGGTAACCCGCCGTTGCGAACGGGACAGACGCCGATGAGCACGCTGACGCAGAAGGTCCAGGATGTCTTCAATGAGCCCGGCTGCGACCACAATCAGAGCAAGAGTGCGAAGGAGCGCAAGAAGGGCTGCACCAAGCAGCTGACGCCCGGTGCCGCGGCGGGTGGCTGTGCCTTCGACGGCGCGAAGATCGCGCTGCAGCCGATCACCGACGTTGCGCACATCGTGCATGGCCCGATCGCCTGCGAGGGTAATTCCTGGGACAACCGCCATGCGGCGTCCTCGGGGCCGACGCTGTATCGCACCGGCTTCACGACCGACATCAACGAACTCGACGTGATCTACGGCGGCGAGAAGCGGCTGTTCAAGGCGATCCGCGAAGCGATCGAAAAATACGACCCGCCGGCGGTGTTCGTGTACCAGACCTGCGTGACCGCGATGATCGGCGACGACATCGAGGCGGTGTGCAGGGCGGCGCGCGAGAAGTTCGGCAAGCCGGTGATTCCGGTGAATGCGCCCGGTTTCGTCGGTGCCAAGAATCTCGGCAACAAGCTCGCCGGCGAGGCGCTGCTCGAACACGTGATCGGCACCGAGGAGCCCGATTACGTGACGCCGTACGACATCAACATCATCGGCGAATACAACCTGGTCGGTGAACTCTGGCAGGTCCGGCCGCTGCTCGACAAACTCGGCATCCGCATCCTTTCGTGCATTTCCGGCGATGCGAAATACCGCGAGGTCGCCTACAGCCACCGCGCGAAGGCCGCGATGATGGTCTGCTCGAAAGCGATGATCAATGTCGCGCGCAAGATGGAGGAGCGCTACGACATCCCGTTTTTCGAGGGCTCGTTCTACGGCGTTTCCGATACCTCGGAGTCGCTGCGCAACATCGCGAAACTGCTGGTCGAGCGCGGCGCCGACGCCGGGCTGATCGAGCGCACCGAAGCCCTGATCGCCGAGGAGGAAGCGCGCGTCTGGCAGCAGCTGGCGCCGTTCAAGCCGCGTTTCGAAGGCAAGCGCGTGCTGCTGATGACCGGCGGCGTCAAGAGCTGGTCGGTGGTGGCGGCGCTGCAGGAGGCCGGGCTCGAGATCGCCGGCACCTCGGTGAAGAAATCGACGAAAGAGGACAAGGACCGCATCAAGGAAATCATGGGCACGGATGCGCACATGTTCGAGGAAATGCCGCCGCGCGAGATGTACAAGATCCTGCGCGACGCCAAGGCCGACATCATGCTGTCCGGCGGCCGTTCGCAGTTCGTGGCGCTGAAGGCCAAGACGCCGTGGCTCGACATCAATCAGGAACGCCATTACGCGTATGCCGGTTACGTCGGCATCATTGAACTGGTGCGTGAAATCGACAAGGCACTGTTCAATCCGGTCTGGGAACAGGTGCGCCGCCCGGCGCCGTGGGAAAAGGAGGTCTGAATCATGGCCAAGATCATCCACGGCAAGAAGGCCTGCGCGGTCAATCCGCTGAAGATGAGCCAGCCGCTCGGGGCCTCGGCGGCGTTTCTCGGCATCGACGGCTGCATGCCGGTCATGCACGGCTCGCAGGGCTGCACCTCGTTCGGGCTGGTGCTGCTGGTGCGCCATTTCCGCGAGACCATCCCGCTGCAGACCACGGCGATGACCGAGGTCGCGACCGTGCTCGGCGGCCTCGAAAACCTCGAAGCCGCGATCCTGAACATCCACAAGCGGGCGAGCCCGCGCATCATCGGCATCTGCTCGACCGGCGTCACCGAGACCAAGGGCGATGATGTCGACGGCTTCCTGAAGAACTTCCGCGCGAAGCACCCCGAGCTCGACGGGCTGGCGCTGGTGTACGTGTCGACGCCGGATTTCAGCGGCGCCTTCCAGGACGGCTGGGCGAAGTGCGTGTCGGCGATGATCCGCACGCTGACCCGGCCCGCTGCCGAGCGGGTCGAAAAGCGCATCAACGTGCTCGCCGGGGCGCACCTGACCGTCGCCGACATCGAGGAGATCCGCGAGACGATCGAGGCCTTCGGGCTCGAAGCGGTGATGCTGCCGGATCTCTCCGGCTCGCTCGACGGCCACATCCCCGAGACCTTCCTGCCGCACACGCTCGGCGGCACGCCGGTCGAGGCGATCGAGAACCTCGGCTCCGCGGCATTCACGATCGCGATCGGCGCGCAGATGGCCGAATCGGCGGCGCTGCTCGGCACGAAGACCGGCGTGCCGTACACGGTGTTCGACCGCCTGACCGGGCTCGATGCCAGCGACCGCTTCATGACCTGCCTGAGCGAACTCTCCGGCCGGCCGGTGCCGGACAAGTACCGCCGCCAGCGCAGCCAGCTCTGCGACGCGATGCTCGACGGTCACTTCTTCTTCGGCAACAAGCGCACCGTCATCGGCGCCGAGCCGGACCTGCTGTGGGCGCTCGGCAACTTCCTGACCGAGATGGGCTGCCAGCTGGTCGGCGCGGTGACGACGACCGACAGCGCGCAGCTCGCCGAACTGCCCTGTGACGAGGTGCTGATCGGCGACCTCGAAGACCTGGAAACCCTGGCCCGCGAGCGCCACGCCGAGCTGATGGTCACGCACTCGCACGGCCGCCAGGCCGCCGAGCGCCTCGGCATCGCCTTCCACCGCGCCGGCCTGCCGCTGTTCGACCGCATCGGCGCTGCGCACAAGCTCAGCGTCGGCTACCGCGGCACGCGTGATCTGGTGTTCGAGGTTGGCAACCTGCTGATCAGCCACATGCCCCATCACCACCCGGACGACTGGGTCAATCCGGAGGCCGGCCATGTCCACCACGCGTCGTAGCCTCGGCATCGTCCGCACCACGCCGCCGCTCGGAGGCCATGTCATGAAAGTCGGGTTCACCACGCAGGACCTCAAGCGCGTCGATGCCCACTTCGGCTGGGCGAAGAACCTCGCGATCTACGAGGTCTCGACCGAGGGCTACCAGTTCCTCGAAGCCATCCAGTTCGGCGGCAAGCTCGAAGAGGACGGCGACGAGGACAAGCTGACGCCGAAGGTCGAGGCCGTGAAGGACTGCGCGATCCTCTACGTCGCCGCGATCGGCGGCTCGGCCGCCGCGCGCGTGGTTGCCGCCAGGGTGCATCCGATCAAGGTCGCCGATGCCCCGGCCATCACCGATCTGCTCGACAAGCTGCGCGAGGTGCTCCAGGGCGTGCCGCCGCCGTGGCTGCGCAAGGCCCTGCAGAAGGGCCAGGAACGCTCATTCGATTTCGCTGAGGAGACCTGAACCGTGAGCACCGAAGAAACCACCGCCGTGAATCCGATGGAAACCCTGTTCGTGCGCGAGCTCGTGAAGCTGCTGCGCGCGCAGGACACCTACGGCACCTGGGAAGGCAAGGCCGACGAGGCCCTGCTCGGACCCTACGTGCTCGACGCCGAGGCGCGCCGCGCGATCCCGATCATCGGCGATCCGGACCCGGAGACGCTGTGGCGCCTGGAGATCTTCCACGACGCGATGGGGCTGGCGATCGCCCGCGAAACCGGCGTGATGGTCTCGGCGATGATGAAGATGAGCCACGAGGGCTTCGGCCGCGTCGTGCTGATCGCCGGCCGGCTGGTGGTGCTGAACCGCCACCTGCGCGACGTGCACCGCTTCGGCTTCCCGTCGCTCGAGAAGCTCGCCGCCGAAGGCATGAAGCACGTCGGCGCCGCCGTCGAGATGATCCGCAAGTACCCGGAAGTCGCGAACACCTGACGCGGAACAGCCCCTGCACGCCCCGACGAGGACCCCGAGATGGAAACCGCCGAAGAACTCAAGGCGCTGGTCAAGACCCTGAACGGCCGCGCCACGAAGCTGAAGATGGACCTGCATGATCTTTCCGAAGACCTTCCGACCGGCTGGGAGAAGATTCCGGAAGTCGCCCAGGCCGCCTTCGATGCCTACCGCGAGCTGACCGATGCCCGCGCCCGCCTCGCCGCTGCCAAGGAGACTTCCGCATGAGCGCACCCCTGACCACCCGCGACGGCCGTGACTGGCAGCCGCAGTACGTTGCCTCGATCGACCAGGAGACCTGCATCGGCTGCGGCCGCTGCTACAAGGTCTGCTCGCGCAACGTGCTGGCCCTGATGGGTCTGAACGAGGACGACGAATGGGTCGATCCGCAGGACGACGAGGCCGAGCGCAAGGTCATGACCATTGCCGACGCCGGTGACTGCATCGGTTGCCAGGCCTGCTCGAAGGTCTGCCCGAAGGGCTGCTACACCCATGCCGTCGCTGCCTGAAGGCATCGTCGCCGGCCACGCCGCGCGCCTGCTTGCGCGCGCGGCGACGCCCGAGCGCTTCGACGCGCGGCTGTTCGCACGCCTGCTCGGGGCGCGGATCGCGGCCGGCAACATCGAGGCGCTCGGCCTCAATTCCGTCGCGCTCGCGCGCCTCTACGGCCACTGGTTCCCGAACGCGGCCGCTCCGCGCGTGACGCAGCCGGCTCCGGTGCCGGCACATCGCCTCGACGAGGTCGATGACGTGCGCGTGCTGCTGCTCGAACACCGCAGCCGCCAGACCGAAGAGGAAATCTGGCTCGCCGACATCCTCGCGCACGCCTGCCTCGGCCAGAACCATCTGTGGGAAGACCTCGGTCTGGCTGACCGCGCGCAGCTCTCGGAGCTGCTGAAGCGTCACTTCGCGCCGCTGGCCGCGAAGAACACCGGCGGCATGCGCTGGAAGAAGTTCTTCTACAAGCAGCTCTGCGAGCGCGAGGGGCTGAACCTCTGCCGCGCCCCGAGCTGTGCGGTCTGCGCCGAACACCCGGTCTGCTTCGGACCGGAGTGAGGTCACCGTGTCCGCCGCGCTCCCGACCCCGATCCTGCCGGCAGCGCGGCTCACGCTCGATTTCGACGTTCGCCTGCAGGCGCGGCGGCGCGAATTCCTGCTGAACGTGCGCTTCGACTCGGCCGACGAGCGCCTGGTGATCTTCGGCCCGAGCGGCGCCGGCAAGAGCGTGACCATC
>JAFEGB010000243.1 GCA_018240295.1 Pseudomonadota bacterium | reverse complement strand
TCAGCATCATTGCCAGCGATCCTGGCTGCCCCTCGCCGGAAACGGCAGCGCCGTCATACCGTGCTCTTGAAGCAGGATGGCGGGTCCGGCGCAGGCAGACGGACGTCCTGCCCGTCATCCGTGCATACCGCTTGGCTGCGCATCGGCGTTGCCGGCGGCGAGTCCGCAAAGCACAATCGCCCGCGATGTCTTCCTTCTGCCCCCTGCCTGCCGCCCGCCTCTGTCGTGCCGATGCCGTTGACGGTCACCGGCCGTTTGCCTGTCCCAAGGCCGCGCTCGTGTGTTCCGCGGGGCGATGCCGATGAGCAGCCCTGTCCGGGCGCGGCTGCGTGACTGGGGGCCGGTCGCGCTGGAGCAGCTGCTGACCGTCGTCTGGCTCGGTTCGCTGTGGACGGTCGGCTATCTGGTCGCGCCGGTCCTGTTCGCGACGCTGCCGGAGCGCGTGCTGGCAGGTCAGGTTGCCGGCCGGCTGTTCACGCTCGTGGCCTGGCTGGGGCTCGGCTGCGGTGCGGCACTGCTCGCCCTCGCACTGTGGCGCTGGCGGCGGGCGCAGGCATCGCTGACGCTGGTGCTGCTGCCGGCGCTGATGCTGCTGCTCGTGCTGACCGGCGAATTCGGCCTGCAGCCGCGCATGGCGGAGCTGAAGGCGCTCGGGGAGAGCGGGGGGGCGATGTTTGCGCGCCTGCACGGCATCGCGGCGCTGCTGTATCTCGCCGAGAGCCTGCTCGGTCTGGGCTGGCTGGTCCTGCGCGTGCGCGAGACGCTCAGGCGGGCAGCGTGATGCGCGGCTTGTCCGGATTGCGTCTGAAGAAGGCCGCGATGTGGCCGATGCGCTGGACCAGTTCGCAGCCGGTGGCCTCGACGATGTCGGCGATCAGTGCCTCGCGCTGTTCGCGGTCGCCGGCGTTGACGCGCACCTTGATCAGCTCGTGATGCTCCAGCGCGAGGCGGACTTCGTCGAGGACGGCAGGCGTCACGCCGTTGGCGCCGACGATCACCACGGGTTTCAGCGGGTGGGCGAGGGCCTTCAGGTGACGCTTCTGGCTTTGCTTGAGCATGTCTGACCGGAGTGGAAATGTCTGAGGAAAAAGGGGCGCGGAGTGTAGCACGCGGCTCCCTGTCGGTTGCCGCGAGCCCGCTGAACGGCGTCAAGTTCGAGCTGGGCGTGATCCTGCTGGTCGGACTGCTGCTGGTGCCGGTGGTCGGGCGCGTGTTTGCCGAGCCGCTGTGGCAGCTGCTGGCGCTGGCCGCTTACGGCGTCGCCGGCGCGCTGTGGCTGGTGCTGCGCGCGCGGCGCGTGCTCGGCGAGCAGGCCCGCAGGAGTGCCGGCGATGGCGCGTAGCCGCAGCAGCCACCGCTGGCTGAAGGAGCACTTCGACGATGAGTTCGTCCGGCGCGCCCAGGCCGAGGGCTGGCGCTCGCGCGCCGTCTACAAGCTGCAGGAAATCAACGAGCGCGACCGGCTGCTGAAGCCCGGCACGACGCTCGTCGATCTCGGCGCCGCGCCGGGGGGCTGGTCGCAGTACGCGGCGCGCTCGCTCGGCGAGCGCGGCCGGGTGCTCGCGCTCGACATCCTGCCGATGGATGCGCTGGCCGGCGTCGACTTCATCCAGGGCGATTTCCGCGAGGAGACCGTGTTCGCGCAGCTGCTCGCGACGCTGGCCGGCACGCCGGTGGACCTTGTGATTTCCGACATGGCCCCCAATACCAGCGGTCTGAAGGCCGTCGACCAGCCCAAGCAGATGTATCTGGTCGAACTCGCGCTCGACTTCGCCCGTCAGACGCTCAGGCCCGGTGGTGACTTCCTGGTCAAGGTGTTCCAGGGCGAGGGCTTCGATGCGCTGCTGAAGGATCTGCGGGCGGATTTCGGCTCGGTGGCCACGCGCAAGCCGAAGGCCTCGCGGGCGCGCAGCGCCGAACTGTATCTGCTGGCCCGGAATTTCCGGTCGTAGTAACGTCATTCTTCATCCGGGCGCCGGGGTCGGTGTCCGGTCTTTCGCACGGCGAGGTGCCACCTTGAACGACATGGTCAAAAACATCCTGCTCTGGGTGGTGATTGCCGTCGTCCTGATGTCTGTGTTCAACAGCTTCGGACCGCGCACGTCGCCGTCTCAGCAGCTGACGTATTCGCAGTTCCTCGAAGAGGTCAAGCAGGGGCGCGTCGCGCACGTGTCGATCGACGGGCGCTCGATCTCCGGTCGCACCAGCACCGGCGAGAAGTTCATGACCTACAGCCCCGAGACCGACAACAAGGCGATGATCGGCACGCTGCTCGACAACCGCGTCGATGTCGAAGGCCGGCCGCCGGAGCAGCAGTCGGTCTGGATGCAGATCTTCATCAGCTGGTTCCCGATGCTGCTGCTGATCGGCGTCTGGGTGTTCTTCCTGCGCCAGATGCAGGGCGGGGCCGGCGGACGCGGTGCGATGAGCTTCGGCAAGTCGCGGGCGCGCATGATGAGCGAGGACCAGATCAAGGTCACCTTCGCCGATGTCGCCGGCTGCGACGAGGCCAAGGAGGAAGTCGGCGAGCTCGTCGAGTTCCTGCGCGATCCGGGCAAGTTCCAGCGCCTCGGCGGCAAGATCCCGCGCGGCGTGCTGATGGTCGGCTCGCCCGGCACCGGCAAGACGCTGCTCGCCAAGGCGATCGCCGGCGAGGCCAAGGTGCCGTTCTTCTCGATCTCCGGTTCGGACTTCGTCGAGATGTTCGTCGGTGTCGGTGCCTCGCGCGTGCGCGACATGTTCGAGCAGGCCAAGAAGCACGCACCGTGCATCATCTTCATCGACGAGATCGACGCGGTCGGCCGTCACCGCGGCGCCGGTCTCGGCGGCGGGCATGACGAGCGCGAGCAGACGCTGAACCAGTTGCTGGTCGAGATGGACGGCTTCGAGGGCAACGAGGGCATCATCGTCATCGCCGCGACCAACCGCCCGGACGTGCTCGATCCGGCGCTGCTGCGCCCCGGCCGCTTCGACCGGCAGGTGGTCGTGCCGCTGCCGGACGTGCGCGGTCGCGAGCAGATCCTGAAGGTGCACATGCGCAAGGTGCCGGTCGGCGGCGACGTGCGTCCGAGCCTGATCGCCCGCGGCACGCCGGGCTTCTCCGGTGCCGATCTCGCCAATCTGGTCAACGAGGCCGCGCTGTTCGCGGCCCGTGCCAACAAGCGCGAAGTCGGCATGGAGGAGTTCGAGAAGGCCAAGGACAAGATCATGATGGGCGCCGAGCGCAAGTCCATGGTCATGAGCGAGTCCGAGAAGAAGCTGACCGCCTACCACGAGGCCGGTCATGCGATCGTCGGGCGCACCGTTCCGGACCACGATCCGGTCTACAAGGTCAGCATCATCCCGCGTGGCCGCGCCCTCGGCGTGACGATGTTCCTGCCCGAACAGGACCGCTACAGCTACTCGCGCCAGCGTCTGGAGAGCCAGATCTCCAGCCTGTTCGGCGGGCGCATCGCCGAGGTGCTGATCTTCGGCTCGGATTCGGTGACCACCGGTGCCTCGAACGACATCGAGCGGGCGACCGAGATCGCCCGCAACATGGTCACGAAGTGGGGCCTGTCGGACCGGCTCGGGCCGCTGACCTACAGCGAGGACGATGGCGAGGTCTTCCTCGGCCGTTCGGTCACGCGCCACAAGAACGTCTCGGACGAGACCGCGCACGTGATCGATGAGGAAATCCGTTCGATCATCGATCGCAACTACCAGCGTGCCGAGCAGATCCTGCGCGATCACATGAACGCGCTGCACAAGATGTCCGAGGCGCTGATCAAGTACGAGACGATCGATTCCGACCAGATCGACGACATCCTCGCCGGTCGGGAACCGCGACCGCCGCAGGATTACGCCGATGTCGAACCGCCGGCCGCCGGGCCGGGGGCCTCGGCATCGAATGGCGGCAAGGGCGATGCCGGCCCGATCGGTGGTCCCGCGCAGCAGCACTGAGGCTGACCGGTATCGTGCAGTTGCAATGCGGTTCACGGGCCCTGGATCTTTCAGGGCCCGTCGTCATGGGGGTCCTGAACGTGACCCCCGACTCCTTTTCGGATGGCGGTCGCTGGATCGAGCCGGCAGCGGCGCTCGAACATGCGTACGCCATGGTCGAGGCCGGTGCGGCGCTGATCGACATCGGCGGTGAATCAACCCGGCCCGGTGCCGCCGAGGTATCCGAGGCCGAGGAGCTGCGCCGGGTCATTCCGCTGGTCGAGCACCTGAGTGCCGGGCTGGCCGTGCCGGTTTCGGTCGACACCAGCAAGCCGGCGGTCATGCGTGCCGCCATCGCGGCCGGTGCCGGCCTCATCAACGACGTCCGGGCCCTGCGTGCCTGTGGTGCGCTGGAGGTCGTTGCCGACAGTCAGGCCGCGGTCTGTCTGATGCACATGCAGGGAGAGCCGCGCACGATGCAGCAGGCGCCGGCGTACGCGGATGTCGTGGCCGAGGTCAGGGAGTTTTTGTTGGCCCGCGCCGCTGCCTGCCTGGCGGCCGGCATCGGGTCGCAGCGCATCGTGCTTGATCCCGGCTTCGGCTTCGGCAAGACGCTGACACACAACCTTTCATTGCTGCGCCACCTCGATGCGCTGACCGGTGGACAATGGCCGGTGCTCGTGGGGCTGTCGCGCAAGTCCATGATCGGCGCCGTGCTCGACCTGCCGCTGGAGCGGCGGGTCACGGGCAGCGTGGCCGCAGCACTGCTCGCGGCCGCCGCCGGTGCCCGCATCGTGCGGGTGCACGACGTGCGCGAGACGGTCGAGGCGCTGGGCATCCTGAGAGCCGTGCGCGCTGCACCCTGAGCGCAGCGTCCCGGTCATTCCGGTTTTTGGGTTTCTGGAATTTTTGGAAGCGCCAGGCCGGCCGTCCGGCCGGTCGTGGCCAGACTGAATAAGGGTAGACAGATGCGTTATTTCGGTACCGACGGCATTCGGGGGCGGGTCGGCGAGGCACCGGTCACGGCCGATTTCATGCTCAAGCTGGGGTGGGCGGCCGGCAAGGTGCTGGCTGGCGCCGGTGCCCAGAAAGTCCTGATCGGCAAGGACACGCGGATTTCGGGTTACATGTTCGAATCGGCGCTGGAAGCCGGGCTTTCAGCCGCCGGCGTCAATATCGCGCTGCTCGGGCCGATGCCGACGCCGGCCATCGCCTATCTGACGCGCACGCTGCGCGCTGCCGCCGGCATCGTCATCAGCGCATCGCACAATCCCTACTGGGACAATGGCATCAAGTTCTTCGCGCGTGATGGTCGCAAGCTCCCCGACGAGATCGAGGCTGCCATCGAGCTCGAACTCGATCGGCCGATGACGACGGCCGGGCCTTCGGAACTCGGCAAGGCCGAGCGCATCATCGATGCCGCCGGCCGCTACATCGAATTCTGCAAGAGCACGGTGCCAGCCGCGCTGGATCTGCGTGGACTGCACATCGTCATCGACTGCGCCAACGGCGCGACCTACCACACCGCACCGAACGTGTTTTCCGAGATCGGTGCCCGGGTCACGGTGCTGGCCGCCTCGCCGGACGGCCTGAACATCAATCATGAGTGCGGATCGACCCGGCCGGCGGCGCTGCAGAAGGCGGTGCTCGAAGCCGGGGCCGATCTCGGCATCGCATTCGATGGCGATGGCGACCGCGTGATCATGGTCGACCGCCACGGTGCGGTCGTCGATGGGGATGAACTGCTGTACATCATCGCCTGTGATCGCCAGCGCATGCATGGCCTGCGCAACGATGCGGTCGTCGGCACGCAGATGAGCAACCTGGGGCTCGAACTCGGCCTGCGCGAACTCGGCATTGCCTTGTACCGTTCCAGGGTCGGCGACCGCTTCGTGATGGAACTGCTCAGCGAGCACGATCTGTGCGTCGGCGGTGAGAGCTCCGGACACATCATCTGTCTGGATCGCACCACGACCGGTGATGGTATCGTCTCGGCCCTGCAGGTGCTGGCAGCGATGACGGCCACCGGCCGCGACCTGCGCGAGCTGCTGGCGGGCATGCACAAGTGCCCGCAGGTCATGGTGAACGTGCCGGTGCGACGACGCATCGACTGGGGCAGCTGCACGCCGGTCGTCGAAGCCGTGCGCGCGACCGAATCCGATCTGGCCGGACGCGGGCGCGTGCTGCTGCGGCCTTCCGGTACCGAGCCGGTCGTGCGCGTCATGGTCGAAGGCGACGATGCCGCCCGGGTACGCCGGCTCGCGCATCAGCTCGCCGAGATCGTCGCCGCGAGCGCGGCCGACTGAGTCAGGTTGCTTTCCGGTAAGGTTATGGCTAGAGTCCGCGACCTTGCGGGGGGGAGTCCATGCGCAGACGATTGGTCGCCGGTAACTGGAAAATGAACGGCTCGGTGGCGGCGGTGCGTGACTGGTGCGCGACCGTCGTGCAGGCGGCCGCAGAGGCTCCGGTCGACATCGCACTGTTTCCTCCGTACCCGCTGCTCGCTCAGGCCATGCAGTCGCTGGCCGGGACGAACGTGCAGCTCGGTGCGCAGGATGTCTCGATGCATGCGTCGGGTGCGTACACCGGTGAAGTGTCGGCGGCGATGCTGATCGAGGCGGGTTGCCGGCAGGTGCTGGTCGGGCATTCGGAGCGTCGCAGCTATCACGGCGAAACCGATGAGCAGGTTGCCGCCAAGTTTGCCGTGGCGCTGGATGCCGGGCTGGTGCCGGTGCTCTGTATCGGCGAAACGCTGGCGCAGCGCGAGGGCGGTGAAACCGATGCAGTCGTCGGTCGCCAGTTGCGGGCGGTGCTGGAGCGAGTCGGTGGTGACGGTCTGGCGAAGGGTGTCATTGCCTACGAGCCGGTTTGGGCAATCGGTACCGGCAGGACGGCTTCGCCGATGCAGGCTCAGGCCGTTCACGAAAATATCCGTGGAATCCTGCGGGATGCAAATGCTACGATGGCAGGCTCCATGAGGATTCTGTACGGCGGCAGTGTCAATGGTGACAATGCCGCCCAATTGTTCGAAATGCCGGATATCGACGGTGCGCTGGTTGGTGGGGCTTCACTGAATGCCCGCGAGTTTCTGCGCATTGTGCGAACCGCCTGATTCGGTTTCGAAATGTATACGGTCATCCTGTTTGTTCATGTGCTGATTGCCATTGCCCTGATCGTGCTGGTATTATTACAGCAGGGTAAGGGTGCCGATGCCGGTGCTGCGTTTGGAAGTGGTGCTTCGGCAACCGTATTCGGCGCGCGCGGTTCGGCGAACTTTCTGAGCAAGACGACAGCCATGCTGGCTACGGGGTTCTTCGTTACCAGTCTGGTGCTGGCGTATTTCGCGAGTGCGACCTCGCAGCCGGTCAGTGTCGTGCAGCCGGTGCCGGCGCAGCAGCTGCCTTCGGGGCCGGCTGATGTGCCAAGCCTGCCGGCGCAGCCAGGCAAGTAATGACCGGCATGCCGTGATTTTCAGTTTGATGCCGACGTGGTGGAATTGGTAGACACGCTATCTTGAGGTGGTAGTGGCTAACGCCGTCCCGGTTCGAGTCCGGGCGTCGGCACCATTGATGTATCCGGGCGCTCGCAAGAGCGCCTTTTTTATTACTGAAGTGTTTTGCTCGGGTAAGTCTCTGATTGTGAAATTAAACCCGCCCTGGATTTCTTGACTTGCCGGCGGGGTGAACCTAGACTTCCGCCGCTTTGGCATGTCCCGATGCAGCGGGGTTTGCCACAGAAGCATCACTTCCTAGACAGTCCTCGCACAGAAGGAACGACGTTGATGCTGGAAAATTACCTCCCCATTCTCGTGTTCGTGCTGATCGGTGTCGTCGTCGGTGGCGTGGCCATTGCTGCCGGCATGGTGCTGGGTCCGAATCACCCGGACAGTGAAAAGCTCTCGCCTTACGAGTGCGGCTTCGAGGCCTTCGAAGATTCGCGAATGAAGTTCGATGTCCGCTATTACCTCGTGGCCATCCTGTTCATCATCTTCGATCTCGAAATCGCCTTCCTGTTCCCGTGGGCTGTCGTGCTCGATCAGATCGGTGGCTTTGGTTTCGTGGCGATGGCCGTGTTCCTGGGCATTCTCGTCATCGGCTTCATCTACGAGTGGAAGAAGGGGGCACTGGAATGGGAATAGAAGGGCTTCTTGAAAAAGGCGTTGTCACCACCACGGCCGACAAGCTGATCAACTGGGCGCGTACCGGTTCGCTCTGGCCGATGACTTTCGGCCTTGCCTGCTGTGCGGTCGAAATGATGCACGCCGGCGCTTCCCGTTACGACCTCGATCGATTCGGCATCGTGTTCCGGCCGAGTCCGCGCCAGTCCGACGTCATGATCGTGGCCGGCACGCTGGTCAACAAGATGGCCCCCGCCCTGCGCAAGGTCTATGACCAGATGGCCGAACCGCGCTGGGTGATTTCGATGGGTTCCTGCGCCAACGGCGGTGGTTATTACCACTATTCCTATGCTGTCGTGCGCGGTTGCGACCGTATCGTGCCCGTCGACGTCTATGTGCCCGGCTGTCCGCCGACGGCCGAGGCGCTGCTGTACGGCATCATCCAGTTGCAGAACAAGATCAAGCGCACCAACACGATTGCCCGCTAAGGGAACCGCTCATGTCCGAAACTGCTGAAAGCTTGTGGGAGGCGCTGTCGGCGCGCTTCGGAGTCGCGATCACCGGACATAATCTTTGCTGCGGCGAACTGACCATCGAGGTCGATGCCGCGGTGGCGCTCGATGTATTTGTCGCCCTGCGGGATGAATCCGGTTTCGAGGAACTCATGGACGTTGCCGGCGTGGATTATTCCGCATACGGACTGACGGAATGGGCCACGGACGATACTTCGTCACGCGGTTTCAGCCGCGGTTTCGTTGCCCGCGCTCCGGGTCGTTCGGCAGCGGCCGTCAATGATGCCCTGGCCGATGCTCCGCTGGAGCGCCGGTTCGCGGCTGTCTATCAGCTGCTGTCGGTTTCGCGCAACGAGCGTCTGCGGGTCCGGGTTTTTGCGCCGGATGATGAACTGCCGGTCGTGCCGTCCGTGATCAATGTCTGGTCCAGCGCCAGCTGGTACGAGCGTGAAGCCTTCGATCTGTACGGCATCGTGTTTGAAGGCCATCCGGACCTGCGCCGCCTGCTGACCGATTACGGCTTTGTCGGTCATCCGTTCCGCAAGGATTTCCCGCTGATCGGCAACGTGGAAATGCGTTACGACCCGGAGCGTGCCCGTGTCGTGTACGAGCCGGTGTCGATCGATCCGCGCGTGCTGGTGCCGCGCGTGATCCGTGAAGATCACCGCTACGTTTCCGAATCCTGATCGAGGAGCGCTTGCGCGATGCCCGAGATTCGCAATTACACCCTGAACTTCGGTCCGCAGCATCCCGCAGCGCATGGCGTGTTGCGCCTGGTGCTGGAGCTGGACGGCGAGGTCATCCAGCGCGCCGATCCGCACATCGGCCTGCTGCACCGCGGCACCGAGAAACTGGCCGAATCCAAGCCGTTCAATCAGTCGATCGGCTACATGGACCGGCTCGACTACGTGTCGATGATGTGCAACGAGCACGGCTACGTGCTGGCCATCGAAAAGCTGCTCGGGGTCGAAGTACCGCTGCGCGCCCAGTACATCCGCGTGATGTTCGATGAAATCACGCGCATCCTGAACCATCTGATGTGGCTCGGCGCCCACGGTCTCGACATCGGCGCGATGACGGTCTTCCTGTACTGCTTCCGTGAGCGTGAAGACCTCATGGACTGCTACGAGGGCGTCTCGGGTGCGCGCATGCATGCGACCTATTACCGGCCGGGCGGTGTTGCCCGCGATCTGCCGGACAGCATGCCGAAGTACGAATACAATGCCTACCGGTCGAAGGCCGAGATCGATGCGCTGAACGAGACGCGCGGCGGCTCGATGCTCGATTTCCTCGAAGCCTTCACCGAGCGTTTCCCGGGCCGGGTCGACGAATACGAAACCCTGCTGACCGAAAACCGCATCTGGAAGCAGCGCACGGTCGGCATCGGTGTCGTGACGCCGGAGCGCGCGCTGCAGCTCGGTTTCAGCGGCCCGATGCTGCGCGGTTCCGGCATCGAATGGGATCTGCGCCGCAAGCGCCCGTATGAGGTCTACGATCGCCTCGACTTCGACATTCCGGTCGGCACGCACGGCGATTGCTACGACCGCTATCTGGTGCGCGTCGAGGAGATGCGCCAGTCGAACCGGATCATCCGCCAGTGCATCCGCTGGCTGCGGGACAATCCGGGGCCGGTGATGCCGGAAGGCCACAAGGTTTCGCCGCCCAAGCGCACCGAGATGAAGGAGTCGATGGAAGCCCTCATCCATCACTTCAAGCTGTTCTCCGAGGGCTACTGCGTGCCGGCCGGCGAAGTCTATGCGGCCGTCGAGCATCCGAAGGGTGAGTTCGGCGTGTATCTGATTTCCGACGGTGCCAACAAGCCGTACCGGCTGAAGGTGCGGGCGCCCGGTTTCGCGCATCTGTCGGCAATCGACGAAATGGTGCGCGGTCACATGCTTGCCGACGTCGTCGCCGTGATCGGTACGCAGGACATCGTGTTCGGGGAGATCGACCGCTGATGAGCCAGAACAAGCATGCCGTGCTGTCCGAGCACGCCTGTCACGAAATCGACCGCTGGGTCGCCAAATATCCGCCGGAGCGCAAGCAGTCGGCGGTGCTGGCCGCGCTGCGCGAAGTGCAGCACGAAAACGGCGGGTATCTCACGAACGAACTGATGGACGCGGTGGCCGATTATCTCGGCCTGCCCGCGATCGCGGTCTATGAGGTCGCGTCGTTCTATTCGATGTACGAACTGAAGCCCGTCGGCCGGCACAACATCGCGGTCTGCACGAACATCTCGTGCATGCTGCGTGGCTCGGACGAAATCGTCGCGCACATCGAGCAGAAACTCGGCATCAGACTCGGCGAAAGCACTGCGGATGGCAAGTTCTACCTGAAGAAGGAAGAGGAATGCCTGGCCGCCTGTGCGAGTGCACCGATGATGCAGGTCGATCACGTCTACTACGAGAACCTGACGACCGCCGAGGTCGACCGGATTCTCGACAGCCTGGAGTGAGCGCTCGATGTTCCTGAACGGGATGCTGTATGCGACGAAGACCCTGGAAAATCCATGGTCGTTCGATACCTATGTCCAGCAGGGCGGTTACGAGGCGTGGAAGAAGATCCTGCGCGGCGAACTGACTTCGGATGAGGTCATCGACATCGTCAAGGCCTCGGGCCTGCGCGGCCGCGGCGGTGCCGGTTTTCCGACCGGTCTCAAATGGAGTTTCATGCCGCGCAAGGCTCCGGGCCAGAAGTACGTCGTCTGCAATTCGGACGAGTCCGAACCCGGTACCTGCAAGGACCGTGAAATCCTGATCTATAACCCGCATGCGCTGGTCGAGGGCATGGCGATCGCCGGTTTCGCGATCGGGGCCACCGCCGGTTACAACTACATGCGCGGCGAATTCATGGACGAGCCCTACCTGCATTTCGAGCAGGCGGTCAACGAGGCCTACGCCGCCGGTCTGCTCGGCAGGAACGTCCAGGGCTCGGGCATCGATTTCGATCTGTATCCGTCACTCGGTGCCGGCGCCTACATCTGCGGCGAGGAAACCGCGCTGCTCGAATCGCTGGAAGGCAAGAAGGGCCAGCCGCGCTTCAAGCCGCCGTTCCCGGCGAATTTCGGTCTGTACGGCCGTCCGACGACGATCAACAACACCGAGTCGCTGGCCTCGGTGCCGTACATCCTGCGCAACGGCGCCCAGTGGTTCGCCGATCTCGGCATTCCGGGGGCCGGTGGCTGCAAGATCTTCTCGGTGTCGGGACACGTCGCCAAGCCCGGCAATTTCGAGATCCGTCTCGGCACGCCGTTCAAGGATCTGCTGGAACTGGCAGGCGGGGTCTGGAAGGGGCGCAAGCTCAAGGCCGTGATCCCCGGCGGTTCGTCGGTGCCGGTGGTGCCGGCCGAGACCATGCTCAAGGTCAACATGGACTATGACTCGATCTCGAAGGGTGCCGGTTCGATGCTCGGCTCCGGCGCGGTCATCGTCATGGACGAGACCACCGACATGGTCAGGGCGCTGCAGCGCCTGTCGCGATTCTATTTTTCCGAGTCCTGCGGCCAGTGCACGCCGTGTCGCGAAGGCACGGGCTGGCTGTACCGGATGCTGACGCGCATCGTCGAGGGCCAGGGCCGTCCCGAGGACATCGACCTGCTCGACAGCGTGGCGAGCAAGATCGAGGGGCGCACGATCTGCGCCCTCGGCGATGCCGCCGCGATGCCGGTGCGCAGCTTCGTCAAGCATTACCGCCACGAGTTCGCGTACTACATCGAGCACAAGCGCAGCATGGTGCCCGGCGCGAACGCGGTCGCGGCCTGACGCGCCATCCAACCATCAGAGCGCCGGGAACGAGAGATGAGTGAGGATCTGGTCAATATCGAGGTCAACGGCACGCCGCTGCAGGCCCGCAAGGGGCAGATGCTGATCGAGGTGACCGACGCGGCCGGCATCACGGTGCCGCGCTTCTGCTACCACAAGAAGCTGTCGATCGCGGCCAACTGCCGCATGTGTCTGGTCGAGGTCGAGAAGGCCCCGAAGCCGCTGCCGGCCTGTGCAACGCCGGTCATGGACGGCATGAAGGTGCAGACGCGCTCGCCGAAAGCACTGGCTGCGCAGAAAGGCACGATGGAGTTCCTGCTGATCAATCATCCGCTCGACTGCCCGATCTGCGATCAGGGCGGCGAGTGCGAGCTGCAGGACGTGGCGATGGGCTACGGCGGCGACGTCTCGCGTTACGTCGAGCGCAAGCGCGTGGTCAAGGACAAGGACATCGGTCCGCTGGTCGCGACCGAGATGACGCGCTGCATCCACTGCACCCGCTGCGTGCGCTTCGGCGAGGAGATCGCCGGCCTGCGCGAGATGGGCGCGACCGGTCGTGGCGAGAACACCGAGATCGGCACCTACGTCAGGAAGAGCCTGGCCTCGGAGCTCTCCGGCAACATCATCGACCTCTGCCCGGTCGGCGCGCTGACGGCCAAGCCCTCGCGCTACACGGCGCGTTCCTGGGAGATGAGCCAGCACGCCGGCATCGCCGGGCATGACGGCATCGGCTCCAGCGTCTGGCATCACGTGCGCTACGGCAAGATCGTGCGCACCGTGCCGCGCGAGAACGAGGCGGTCAACGAAGTCTGGCTGTCCGACCGGGATCGCTTCTCCTACGAAGGCCTGTACTCCAGCGACCGCGCCACGCAGCCGATGGTGCGTGCAGCGGACGGTGCGCTGGCCATCACCGGCTGGGAGGCCGCGCTCGAAGCGACCGCCGCCGGGCTGAAGGCGGTGATCGCGAAGCACGGGGCCGCCCAGGTCGGCGTGCTGGTCTCGCCGAGTGCGACGCTCGAGGAACTCTACCTTGCGCAGAAGCTCGCGCGCGGTCTCGGCATCGCCAGCATCGACCATCGCCTGCGTCAGATCGATTTCACGGCCGCTGCCGGGGGTTACCCGTCGCTCGGGCTCGCGCTCGCCGACGTGCCCAGGCTCGATGCGGCGCTGGTCATCGGTTCGAACGTGCGCATGGAACTGCCGCTGTTCGCGCACCGCCTGCGTCAGGCCTCGCTGAAGGGCGGCAAGATCGCGTTCCTGAACCCGGTGCGCTACGCGCAGACGCTGGACCCGGCGGCCGAGTTCGTCGTCTCGCCGGCCGCGATGGTCGGCACTCTGGCGCGCCTCGCGGCGGCGGTGGCCGGCGTGAAGGGGGTGAACGTGCCCGCGGCGCTGGCTGCGGCCGGTGAGCCGTCCGAGGCCGAGCGCGGCTACGCCGAAACGCTGGCCGGTGCCGGCAGGGCGGCGATCTTCCTCGGCCAGCTCGCGCTCTCGCATCCGCAGTACGCGCAGCTGCAGGCCATCGCCGGCTTCCTGGCGCGCAGCTGCGGGGCGACGGTCGGTTATCTCGCCCCCGGTGCCAATGCTGCCGGTGCGAGCCTCGCCGGTGCCCTGCCGGCCGAAGGCGGGCAGGATGCGCAGGCGATGCTCGCGGCCGGACTCAAGGGCTACGTGCTGATCGGCATCGAGCCCGAGTTCGACTGCGCGGCACCGGCGGTCGCGGCCAGGGCGCTTGCCGGGGCCGAGTTCGTCGTGGCGCTGGGCACGCACCTCGGCGGCACCGTCGAGCGCGAGGCCGATGTCGTGCTGCCGGTCGCGGCCTGCGTCGAAACCTCCGGCACCTTCGTCAACCTCGAAGGCCGCTGGCAGGACTTCCAGGCCGTGGCGCGCGCGCCCGGTCAGGTCCGGCCCGGCTGGAAGGTGCTGCGCGTGCTCGGCAACCTGCTCGGCGTCGCCGGTTTCGACTATCTCAGCTCGGCCGACGTGGCTGCCGAGGCGCGCAGCGCCGCGGACGGCATCGCCGCGACCGGAGCGGTCGAGGTCGCGCCCGCCGATGTGCAGCCGGCCGGGGAGGGGCTGGCGTGCATCGTCGAGGTGCCGATCTACGCGATCGATCCGATCGTGCGCCGTGCCGCCGCGCTGCAGGCCTCGCCGCTCGCCGTGTCCGCCGAAGTCCGCATCGGCACCGCCGGTGCCGGGCAGTTCGGGCTGACCGCCGATGCGCGTGCCAGCGTCGGGCGCGACGGCAATGCCGTGGTCCTGCCCGTGAAGATCGACGACCGCATTCCGGACGGCTGCGTCTGGGTGCCGGCCGGCGTGGAAGCGACCGGAGCGCTCGGTGCGGGCGCCGGTCCGGTCGAGGTCCGCCCGGCCTGAGCGCCGACACCCGACACCGAGGGGGGGAACGACGGGGGGCCTGCCGCGCGGCAGGCACCCCGGCGTTGCGATCCGGAACAGAATGACAAGCTCGACAGGACAGAGACCGTGGACAGCCTTTTGACCCTGGTGCTGATACTCCTCAAGATCGTCGCGATCGTCGCGCCGCTGATGCTGTCGGTCGCGTATCTGACCTATGCCGAACGCAAGATCATCGGCTACATCCAGGTGCGCATCGGCCCGAACCGCGTCGGCCCCAAGGGCTGGCTGCAGCCGATCGCCGACGCCGTGAAGCTGATGATGAAGGAAATCGTCATCCCGACCGGCGCGAACCGCTTCCTGTTCGTGCTGGCGCCGGTGCTGTCGATCGGCCCGGCGCTCGCGGCCTGGGCGGCGATCCCGCTCGGCGACGGCATCGTGCTGTCGCACATCGACGCCGGCCTGCTGTACCTGCTGGCGATGACCTCGCTCGGCGTGTACGGCGTCATCATCGCCGGCTGGGCCTCGAACTCGAAGTATTCCTTCCTCGGCGCGATGCGCTCGGCCGCGCAGATCGTCTCGTATGAAATCGCGATGGGCTTCGCGCTGGTCGGCGTGCTGATGGCCGGTGGCAGCCTGAACCTCAACGAGATCGTCCGCGCGCAGTCGGGCAGCGTGCTGCACTGGTTCTGGCTGCCGCTGCTGCCGCTGTTCATCGTGTATTTCATCTCCGGCGTCGCCGAGACCAACCGCGCGCCGTTCGACGTGGCCGAGGGCGAATCCGAAATCGTCGCCGGCTTCCACGTCGAATACTCGGGCATGACCTTCGCGGTGTTCTTCCTCGCCGAATACGCGAACATGATCCTGATCTCGGCGCTCGCCGCGACGATGTTCCTCGGCGGCTGGCTGTCGCCGTTCCAGGGCATCCCGCTGCTCGGCGCGCTGTTCACGTGGGTGCCCGGGGCGGTGTGGCTGATCCTGAAGACGGCCGTGTTCCTGTTCCTGTTCCTGTGGCTGCGTGCGACCTTCCCGCGCTATCGCTACGACCAGATCATGCGTCTCGGCTGGAAGGTGTTCATTCCGGTGACGATCGTGTGGCTGGCCGTGGTCGGCGTGGCGAAGTGGGCGCATCTGGCGCCGTGGTTCGACTGAGGCCGGAGGGGCGACAAAGCAATGGCTGCTCTCAAACACTATTTCCGCAGTTTCCTGCTCTGGGAGCTGTTCATCGGTCTGCGCCTGACCGGCAAGTACCTGTTCGCGCGCAAGATCACGGTGCAGTACCCGGAAGAGAAGACGCCGATGAGCCCGCGCTTCCGCGGCCTGCACGCGCTGCGCCGCTATCCGAACGGCGAGGAGCGCTGCATCGCCTGCAAGCTCTGCGAGGCGGTCTGCCCGGCGCTGGCGATCACGATCGACATGCAGCAGCGCGAGGACGGCACGCGCCGGACCACGCGCTACGACATCGACCTGTTCAAGTGCATCTTCTGCGGATTCTGCGAGGAGTCCTGTCCGGTCGATTCGATCGTCGAGACGCGCTTCTTCGAGTACGCCTTCGAGAAGCGTGAGGAATCGATCATGACCAAGCCGAAGCTGCTCGCGCACGGCGACCGCATGGAAGCCTCGATCGCTGCCGACCGCGCCGCCGACGCGCGCTACCGCTGAGCCGCCACGGGAACCGAGATCATGGGCTTCGAGAAATTCCTGTTCTACGTCTTCGCCATCGTGCTGGTGTTCGCGTCGGTGCGGGTCATCACCGTGCGCAACCCCGTGCATGCGGCGCTGTTCCTGGTGCTGGCCTTCTTCACCAGCGCGGCGCTCTGGCTGCTGCTGCAGGCCGAGTTCCTGGCCATCGCACTGGTGCTCGTGTACGTCGGCGCCGTCATGGTGCTGTTCCTGTTCGTCGTGATGATGCTCGACATCAACGTCGCGCCGCTGCGGGAGGGCTTCATCCGCAACGCACCGCTCGGCATCGCCGTCGCGACGATCATCGTCATCGAGATGGCGCTGGTGCTGACCTCGGATCGCTCCGGGCTGGTCAGCGGTGCGCTGCAGAACTACGCGGCCGATCACAGCAACACCAAGGAACTCGGCAGCGTCATGTACACGCTCTACGCGTACCCGTTCGAGATTGCCGCGCTCATCCTGCTGGTCGCCATCGTCGCCGCGATCGGCCTGACGATGCGTCGCCGTCAGGGCGTGCGCTACGTCGATCCGGCAGAGCAGGTGGCCGTGCGGCGCGAGGGCCGGGTGCGACTCGTCAATCTGGCAGCCGAAAAGAAGAGCTGAGAGCGGGTCGTGCGCACCGCCGGTTGCAGCCGCAGATCCATGCGGCTGCAACGGTGTCCGGAATTACAGAAACATTGCGTTAGGGGGATGGATGATCGCGCTTACTGATTACCTGGTGCTCGGGGCGATCCTCTTTTGTCTCAGCGTGGCGGGCATTTTCCTGAACCGGAAAAATGTCATCATCCTGCTGATGTCCATCGAGTTGATGCTGCTGGCGGTCAATTTCAACTTCATCGCGTTTTCCCGCTTTCTCGGCGACAGCGCCGGGCAGGTGTTCGTGTTCTTCATTCTTACCGTGGCGGCCGCGGAATCGGCGATCGGCCTCGCGATCCTGGTGGTGCTGTTCCGCAACCGCCGCACGATCAACGTCGGCGATCTCGACACGATGAAGGGTTGAGCGCATGCAGACCGTCTATCTCTCCCTCGTACTCGCGCCGCTGTTCGGTGCCATCATCGCCGGCCTGTTCGGCCGGCAGATCGGCCGCAGCGCCGCGCACTGGGTCACGATCATCGGTGTCGCGATCTCGTTCCTGCTGTCGCTCGCGGTGTTCAAGCACCACGTCATCGACGGCGCGCCGGCCTACAACGCCACCGTCTACACGTGGATGGTCATCGACGGCATCCGGCTCGAAGTCGGATTCCTCGTCGATTCGCTGACCGTCATGATGATCACCGTCGTGACCTTCGTGTCGCTGATGGTGCACATCTACACGATCGGCTACATGCACGACGATCCGGGCTACCAGCGCTTCTTCAGCTACATCTCGCTGTTCACGTTCTCGATGCTGATGCTGGTCATGTCGAACAACTTCCTGCAGCTGTTCTTCGGCTGGGAAGCGGTCGGCGTCGTGTCGTATCTGCTGATCGGTTTCTGGTTCAAGCGCCCGACCGCGATCTACGCGAACATGAAGGCCTTCCTCGTCAACCGCGTCGGCGATTTCGGCTTCCTGCTCGGCATCGCCGCGGTGCTGATGTATTTCAACAGCCTCGATTACCAGGATGTCTTCCACGCCGCGCCGCTGTTCGCGAACGCCAAGATGCAGATCATTCCCGGCGTCGAATGGTCGGTGATGACCGTCACCTGCATCCTGCTGTTCATCGGTGCGATGGGCAAATCCGCGCAGGTGCCGCTGCACGTCTGGCTGCCGGATTCCATGGAAGGTCCGACGCCGATCTCGGCGCTGATCCACGCCGCGACCATGGTCACGGCCGGCATCTTCATGGTCTCGCGCATGTCGCCGCTGTTCGAGCTGTCGACGACGGCGCTGTCCTTCGTGCTCGTGATCGGTTCGATCACGGCGCTGTTCATGGGCTTCCTCGGCATCATCCAGAACGACATCAAGCGCGTCGTCGCCTACTCGACGCTGTCGCAGCTCGGCTACATGACCGTCGCGCTCGGCGTGTCGGCCTACTCGGCGGCCGTGTTCCACCTGATGACGCACGCCTTCTTCAAGGCGCTGCTGTTCCTCGGTGCCGGCTCGGTGATCATCGGCATGCACCACGAGCAGGACATGCGCAAGATGGGCGGCCTGCGCAAGTACATGCCGATCACCTGGTTCACGTCGCTGCTCGGCTCGCTGGCGCTGATCGGTTTCCCGGGCTTCTCGGGCTTCTATTCGAAGGACAGCATCATCGAGGCCGTGCATGCCTCGCACATCCCGGGTTCCGGCTTCGCGTACTTCGCCGTCATCGTCGGCGTGTTCGTGACCGCGTTCTACTCGTTCCGGATGTACTTCCTCGTGTTCCACGGCGAGGAGCGCTTCCACCACCATGACGATGCCCACGGCCACGGCCATGACGCGCACCATGACGACGACCACGGGCACGGCCACCACGGCGGCACGCCGCACGAGTCACCATGGGTCGTCACCGTGCCGCTGATCCTGCTGGCGATCCCGTCGGTGATCATCGGTGGCAAGACCATCGCGCCGATGCTGTTCGGTGACTTCTTCCAGGGCGTCATCCACGTCGCGCCCGAGCACGACACGCTGCACCACCTGGCCAGCGAGTTCCACAGCGCGCTCGGCATGGCCTTCCACGGCCTGCTGACGCTGCCGTTCTGGCTGGCGATGGCCGGCGTCGGCAGTGCGTATTACATCTACATGAAGCGCCCGGACATCGCCGAGAAGACCCGGGCGAAGTTCGCGCCGGTCTACCGGCTGCTCGATCGCAAGTACGGTTTCGACGACTTCAACCAGGCGGTGTTTGCCGACGGCAGCGTCGTTGCCGGCAAGGCGCTCTGGAAGTACGGCGACGCCGGCCTGATCGACGGTGTGGTCGTCAACGGCTCGGCAAAGACCATCGGCTGGCTGGCCGGCGTCGTGCGCCACGTGCAGTCCGGGTATCTGTATCACTACGCCTTCGCGATGATCATCGGCCTGCTCGGGCTGCTGACCTGGATTGTCGTGCGGTGACAGCGGGGGAATAGACCGAGATGCTTTCGCAATTTCCACTCCTGAGTCTCGTCATCTGGGCACCGATCCTCGGCGGCATCGGCGTGCTGTTCGTCGGCGACGACAGTCCGGCCAAGGCGCGGCGCCTGGCGCTGGTCGCGTCGATCGCGACCTTCGTGCTCAGCATTCCGCTGTGGACGAACTTCAGCCTCGGCACCGCGGACATGCAGTTCCAGGAACTGTATCCGTGGATCCCGGGCTTCAAGATCAACTACCACCTCGGCGTCGACGGCTTCTCGATGCCGCTGATCCTGCTGACGACCTTCATCACCGTGCTGGTCGTGATCGCCGGCTGGGAAGTCATCCAGTACCGCGTCGCGCAGTACATGGCGGCCTTCCTGATCATGGAAGGCCTGATGATCGGCGTGTTCGCGGCGCTTGATGCGATCCTGTTCTACGTGTTCTTCGAAGCGATGCTGATCCCGATGTTCCTGGTCATCGGCATCTGGGGCGGTCCGCGCCGGGTGTACGCGACGATCAAGTTCTTCCTGTACACGTTCTTCGGCTCGGTGTTCATGCTGGTCGCGCTGATGTACATGTACTTCAAGTCCGGCAGCTTCGAGATCCTTGCCTTCCACAACCTCAAGCTCGGCATGACCGAGCAGGTGCTGATCTTCCTCGCCTTCGTCGGTGCGTTCGCGGTCAAGGTGCCGATGTTCCCGGTGCACACCTGGCTGCCCGATGCGCACGTCGAGGCACCGACCGGCGGCTCGGTGATCCTCGCGGCGATCACGCTGAAGATCGGCGGCTACGGCTTCCTGCGCTTCGCGCTGCCGATCACGCCGGACGCCTCGGCCTCGCTCGACTGGCTGATCCTCGGCATGTCGCTGATCGCGGTGGTCTACATCGGCCTGGTCGCGCTGATCCAGCAGGACATGAAGAAGCTGATCGCGTACTCGTCGATCGCGCACATGGGCTTCGTGACGCTCGGCTTCTTCATCGTGTTCTCGATCCTGCGCGCGACCGAGTCGACCTCGGGTGCGGCGATGGGCATCGGCGGCGGCATGGTGCAGATGGTCTCGCACGGCTTCATCTCCGGCGCGATGTTCCTCTGCGTCGGCGTGCTCTATGACCGCGTGCATTCGCGCCAGATCAAGGACTACGGCGGTGTCGCCAACACGATGCCGGTGTTCGCGGCCTTCATGGTGCTGTTCGGCCTGGCCAACGCCGGCCTGCCGGGCACCTCGGGCTTCGTCGGCGAGTTCATGGTCATCCTGTCGAGCTTCAAGGGCAGCTTCTGGATCGCGTTCCTCGCCTCGTTCACGCTGATCCTCGGCGCGGCCTACACGCTGTGGCTGATCAAGCGCGTCGTGTTCGGCGAGGTCGTGCACCAGCACGTCGCCGAGCTGCAGGACGTGAACGCCCGCGAATTCACGATCCTCGCGGTGCTGGCCGTCGCGGTGCTCGCACTCGGCCTGTGGCCGCAGCCGCTGACCGACGTGATGCAGGCCTCGATCGAGCGGCTCGTGCAGCACGTGCTCGTGACCAAGCTCTGAGCCGGTGAACCCCGGCCGTCGCCCGCCGGCACTCCGGCGGGCGACGGTCGCAACCGCATACGGTGATAGGGAATAACATGACCTTCGTCCCGCCTGACCTGATGCCCGCCCTGCCGGAAATCTTCGTCGCGACGATGGCCTGCCTCGTGCTGGTCATCGACGTGTATCTGCCCGAGGCCCGGCGCACGACGACGCTGTGGCTGTCGATCGCCACGCTGCTGTTTGCCGCCCTGCTGACGCTGGCGACGGCCCCGGAAGCCCGCGTGCCCGGCTTCCACGGCCACTTCGTGCGCGACGCGATGG
Organism: Pseudomonadota bacterium; assembly: GCA_018240295.1. Lineage (GTDB taxonomy): Bacteria > Pseudomonadota > Gammaproteobacteria > Competibacterales > Competibacteraceae > Plasticicumulans. The sequence continues at coordinate 4,633 of JAFEGB010000243.1, read as the reverse complement.
GCGACGTGCTGAAGATCGGTGTCTATCTGTCGATGGCCGCCGCGCTGCTGTATTCGCGTGACTACCTGCGCAACCGCACGCTGTTCAAGGGCGAGTACTACGTGCTCGCGCTGTTCGCGGTGCTCGGCATGATGGTGATGATCTCGGCCGCGAGCTTCCTGACCGTGTATCTCGGTCTCGAACTGCTGTCGCTGTCGCTGTACGCGCTGGTCGCCTTCGATCGCGAGGACGGCCGCTGCTCGGAATCGGCGATGAAGTACTTCGTGCTCGGTGCGCTCGCCTCCGGCATGCTGCTGTACGGCATCTCGATGATGTACGGCGCCACCGGCAGCCTGAACCTCGCGAGCGTCGCGCAGGCGATCGCCGGCAAGGGCGACAAGACCCTGGTGCTCATCTTCGGCACCGCCTTCCTGGTCGTCGGCCTCGCGTTCAAGCTCGGCGCCGTGCCCTTCCACATGTGGCTGCCGGATGTCTATCAGGGCGCGCCGACCTCGGTGACGATGATCGTCGCCTCGGCACCGAAGCTCGCGGCCTTCGCGCTGACGATGCGCATCCTGGTCGAGGGCGTCGCGCCGCTCGGGGCCGACTGGCAGCAGATGCTGATGGTGCTCGCCGCGCTGTCGATCGCCGCCGGCAACGTCATCGCCATCGCCCAGACCAACATCAAGCGCCTGCTCGCGTATTCGACGATCTCGCACGTCGGCTTCATCCTGCTCGGCTTCGTTGCCGGCACGGCCGAGGGCTACGCGGCGTCGATGTTCTACGCGCTGACCTACGTGCTGATGACGGTCGGCTCCTTCGGCCTGCTGATCCTCTGCGGTCGCGCCGGCGTCGAGATCGAGAACATCTCGGATCTCAAGGGCCTCAACGACCGCAGCCCGTGGCTGGCGTTCATGATGCTGGTGCTGATGATGTCGACCGCCGGCATTCCGTTCCTGGTCGGCTTCTACGCCAAGTTCGCCGTGCTGCAGGCGGTCGTTGCGCAGGGCTTCGTCGGGCTCGCGATCTTCGCGGTGATCCTGTCGGTGATCGGCGCGTTCTACTACCTGCGCGTCGTCAAGGTCATGTACTTCGACAAGGCCGAGGACGACACCACCCTCAGCGTGTCGGCCGATGCGCAGGTGCTGATGGGCGCCAACGGTCTGGCGGTGATGCTGCTCGGCGTCTATCCGTCGGGGCTGATGGCGCTCTGCAGCGCCGCGATCCACTGACGGCACGGACGAGGGCGGCAATGGGTCAGGATGCGCTGGTCACCCTGTGGCTGCTGCTTGCAGCGGTGGCGGTCAACCTGCCCTGGCTCAGCGACCGCCTGCTGCTGGTGCGCAGCGCCGGGGCCGCCGGCAAGCCGACCTGGCTGCGCTGGCTGGAATGGCTGCTGCTCGCCGTGCTGGTCACGGCCGCGGGCCTTGCCAGCGAGTGGAAGGCGACCGGCGAGCATCATCCGCAGGACTGGGAGTTCTACGTCGTCGCGATCTGCCTGTCGCTGGTCGCGGCGATGCCGGGCTTCGTCTATCGCTACCAGTGGCTGCCGCTCGCCAGCCGGCGGACGCGCGGCTTGTAGGGGCGGGCGGCTGTTGTTATAGTCCGCGGCTCGCGGTGCAGGGGGCAGCTTCAGGCCGCCTGCACCGGGTCCGGTTGCCGGACACGGGTCCTTGACCCGCCCGCCACCTCAGTCGTGACACCGGGCCCCTAGCGGGCCTTTTTCTTACCCGCGTTCCGGCGTACGAGTGACGGCATGCGGGTGCTCAGGACAGGCAGTCAGGAATTTCAGTGGGCCTCGGGCCCACTTTTCATTTGGGTATCGATCGATGCGCGCCGATCCTTACAAGCTGCGGGAACTGCTCGGGCCGTCGATTGCCGGCCTCGGCTGCGAACTCGTCGGCATCGAGTATCACCCGAACTCGGCGAACGCCCTGCTGCGCATCTATATCGATCGCGCCGAGGGCGTGACGGTCGATGACTGCGAGCGTGTCAGCCGTCAGGTCAGCGCGCTGCTGGATGTGGCCGACCCGGTGCCCGGGCACTACACGCTGGAAGTGTCGTCACCCGGTCTGGACCGGCCGCTGTTCGAGCCGGAGCATTTCCAGCGTTTCACCGGCCGTCAGGCGCGTGTGCAGCTCGGCATGGCGCTCGATGGCCGGCGGCGCTTCGTCGGCGAGATCCTCGGCCTGCGTGACGGCGAGCTGTTGCTGCGCTGCGAGGGCACGGAAGTCGCGATTCCCCTGGACCGCATCGAAAAGGCACGACTGGTTCCCGAATTCTGAATCGGGGAGATGGGATACAGGCGCTATGAGCAAAGAGATTCTTCTGGTGGTCGATGCCGTCTCCAACGAGAAGGGTGTGGCGAAGACCGTGATTTTCGAAGCAATCGAGGCCGCGCTGGCCTCGGCTGCCAAGAAGCGCTACGCCGGCGATCCGGACGTGCGCGTCGAGATCAACCGCAAGACCGGCGAGTACCACACCTTCCGCTGCTGGGAGGTGCTGGCCGATGACATCGAACCCGAATTTCCCGATCGCCAGCTGCCGCTCGGGCGTGCCGTCGAACTCGACCCGGCCGCCGAGACCGGGGCCCTGATCACCGAGCCGCTCGAGAACGCCGCCTTCGGCCGCATCGCCGCGCAGACCGCCAAGCAGGTCATCGTGCAGAAGGTGCGCGAGGCCGAGCGGGCGCAGGTCGTCGATCAATTCCTGCCGCGCCGCGGCCAGCTGATCAGCGGGGTGGTCAAACGCGTCGAGCGCGGCAACGTGCTCGTCGATCTCGGTGGCAACATCGAGGCCATGGTCGCGCGCGAGGACATGATCGCGCGCGAGCCGGTGCGCAACGGCGACCGCATCCGCGGCTGGCTGAAGGACGTGCGCCACGAGCCGCGCGGCCCGCAGATCTTCCTGAGCCGCACGGCGCCGGAGTTCCTGATCGAGCTGTTCCGGCTCGAAGTCCCGGAGGTCGGTCAGGGCGTCATCGAGATCAAGGGCGCGGCGCGCGATCCGGGCGTGCGCGCCAAGATCGCGGTCAAGACCAACGACCAGCGCATCGATCCGGTCGGGGCCTGCGTCGGCATGCGCGGCTCGCGCGTGCAGAGCGTCTCGACCGAACTGGCCGGCGAGCGCATCGACATCGTGCTCTGGAACGACAACCCGGCGCAGTTCGTGATCAATGCCATGTCGCCGGCCGAGGTGATCTCGATCGTCGTCGACGAGGACAGTCACGCGATGGACATTGCGGTCGCCGAGGAAAAGCTGTCGCAGGCCATCGGCCGCGGCGGTCAGAACGTGCGCCTGGCCTCGGATCTGACCGGCTGGGAGCTCAACGTCATGACGCTCGCGCAGGCCGAGGCCAAGAGTGGCCAGGAAGCGCAGGCGGTCCTGCAGATGTTCATGGACATGCTGTCGGTCGATGCCGACGTGGCGGAAATCCTGGTGCGCGAAGGTTTTTCAACGCTGGAGGAAGTGGCCTACGTGCCTGTACACGAGATGCTGGAGGTCGAGGAATTCGACCAGGAAATCGTCGACGAACTGCGCGCCCGGGCGCGCGACGCGCTGCTGACGCGCGCGATCGCAGCCGAGGAGCAGGTCGGCGATGCCGAACCGGCGGAAGATCTGCGGCGCATGGAGGGCATGGACGAGGATCTGGCGTTCCTGCTGGCCGGCAAGGGTGTGCGCACGCAGGAAGATTTGGCGGAGCTGTCCGTGGATGATCTGATCGACATGGCGGATATCGACGAAGCACGTGCCGCGCAACTCATCATGACGGCGCGTGCGCCCTGGTTCAGCGGCGACCAGGGCTAGCAGGTCGGGGGTACGGAATTATGACGGAAGTAACGGTCAAGCAGTTTGCAGCGGTCGTCGGCACACCGGTCGACCGGCTGCTGGAGCAGTTTGCGGAAGCAGGCATTCAGGTCGGCGGTGCGGATTCGAGCATCACCGACCAGCAGAAAATGGAATTGCTGGCGCACCTGCGCAAGAGCCACGGGCGCAAGGAGTCCCTGGCGGTCGCCGAGCCGAAGAAGATCACGCTGCAGCGCAAGACGCACAGCGAGATCAAGGTCGCGGCAGCCCCCGGGCAGACGAAGACGGTCAGCGTCGAGGTGCGCAAGAAGCGCACCTACGTCAAGCGCGAGCCGCTGCCGGGTGAAACCGTGCCGGTGACCGAGACGGCGCCGGCCGAGGAGTTCGCGGATGACGCGGCGGCGATCGCCGAGACCTTCGCCGCCGAAGCGCCCGCATCCACCGAGGCCTACACCGAAGCCGTGCCGGAGCCGGTGGCCGAGACCGGACCGGCCACGGCCCGCGCCACGCCGGCCCGTTCGACGGTCCAGCGCGCCGCACCGGTCGAGCGCCGGCCGGTTGCGCCGTCGACCTCGGTGCTCGCCCGTCCGCGTGCCGATCAGAACAGGGCTCGTGCCAACGAATCCCTGGAGCTGCCGCGCGTCGACAACACGCGGCCGAAGGTGGTCGGCGTCGTCTCCAAGAAGCAGGTGGCGCGCGATGACGCGGCCGCCGCAGCGGCGGCCGCCCCCGCGCCTGCCGCAACCGCCCCGGCCACGCCCGCGGTCACGCGCCGGCCGCCGCGCAGCGATGCTCCGGCACCGCGCAGCGAGCGTCCGGCCGGCGAGCGTCCGGCGGCGGATCGTGG
>JAFEGB010000242.1 GCA_018240295.1 Pseudomonadota bacterium | reverse complement strand
TGTTCCACAGCTTCGACGGCCTCGTCGACGGACGCGAGCACCTCGCGCTCGGCCTCGGCCCGCAGCCCGCCGACGGCATTCCGCTGGTGCGCCTGCATTCCGAATGCCTGACCGGCTACGTGTTCGGCTCGCAGCGCTGTGACTGCGGTCCGCAGCTCGAGGAAGCCCTGCAGCGCATCGGCACTGCCGGCGGCTACGTGCTGTACCTGCGCCAGGAGGGCCGCGGCATCGGCCTGTACGCCAAGCTCGATGCCTACGCGCTGCAGGATCGCGGCCTCGACACCTACGCCGCCAACCGCCACCTGCACCAGCCCGAGGACGCGCGCGATTACCGCTGCGCCGCGCAGATGCTCGTCGCCCTCGGCGTCACGCGCATCCGCCTGCTCAGCAACAACCCGGACAAGGCCGAACAGCTCGCGCAGCACGGCATCGAGGTCATCGAGCGCGTGCCGACCGGCGTGTTCCTGACCGCACACAACCATGCGTACCTCAGCGCCAAGGTGCGCTTCGGCAGCCACGACCTCGACATCGACGACACGGCGCCGTGATCCGGCGCCCGCTGCGGCGACAGGCGCGGCTTCTTTGAAGAGGCCCGCCGGGCCGGGGCGAGGCGTTCAGGCTTCGCTCGCCGCCAGCCGGCGCAGCCGCCAGGCGATCAGCAGGCAGCCGGCGAGCAGCGTCGCGAGCAGCGCAACGACGGCGCTCCAGCCATCGAGGTGCCAGACCAGCCCCGAGACGCTGCCGAGCAGGCTGGAGCCGGCGTAATACGCGCTGAGATACAGCGCCGAGGCCAGTCCGCGCGCCTCGCGCGCCCGCCGCCCGACCCAGGCGCTCGCGCCGGCGTGGGCGCCGAAGTAGCCGAAGGTCGCGAGGGCGACGCCGGCGAGCAGCAGCGGCAGCGCTTCCGACAGCGTCGCGAGCAGCCCGGCGAGCATCAGCAGCGTCATCACCATGATCACGCGCTGCACGCCGTAGCGCGCCGTGAGCCGCCCGGTCCAGCCCGAGCCGAGCATTCCGGACACGTAGAACACCGACAGCGTGCCGATCCAGCCGGCACCGAAGCCGAACGGGGCGCCGGCCAGCCGGTAGCCGAGGTAGTTGTACAGGCTGACGAAACAGCCCATCAGCAGGAAGGCGAGCGCGTACAGCCACGGCAGGCCGGCATCGGACAGATGCAGGCGCAGCCCGGCGCGCAGCGCATCGAGGCGCAGCGGCCGCGGCCGGAACGCCCGCGAAGCCGGCAGGCTCTTCCAGAACACCAGCCCGATCCCCAGCGACAGCAGGGCCTGCGCGGCCATCGCGCTGCGCCAGTCCCACAGCTCCGCGAGCCAGGCCGTGGCGATGCGCCCGCTCATGCCGCCGAAGGCGCTGCCGGCGATGTAGAGGCCCATCGCCGTCGCCAGCCCGCGCGGCTCCATTTCCTCGGACACATAGGCCATCGCCACCGCCGGCAGGCCGGCGAGCACGATGCCTTCGAGCGCACGCAGCCACACGAGCTGCGCCAGTCCCGCGGCCATCGAGCAGGCCAGTCCGAGCAGCGACGCGAGCAGCACGGCGCCGGCCATCAGCCCGCGCCGGCCGAGGCGATCGGACACGGCGCTCGCAAGGATCAGCGTCAGGGCCAGCCCGCCGGTCGCCGCCGACAGCACCGTGCTCGCCTGCGCCGGTGCCACCTGCCATTCGTGCGAGTACAGCGGCAGCAGCGGCTGCACGCAGTACAGCAGCGAGAAGGTCGCGAAGCCGCCGAGGAACAGCGCCCGGCGCATCTGCCGGTATTCGGGCGTACCGACGCGGATGCCGGCCTGCGGCCCTGCAGGATCGGTGAAACCGGCATGGTGCATGGCGGGCAGGCGGGAAGCAGCAAGGGCAGGGGCGGACATCGGACATCACCGAGCGGGGATCACGGATGCACAAGGCTAGGGCGCTGCAGTCTGATAGGTCCAATATGGTTTTCAGGCAGTATTGATATCGTTTCAATATCAGTCCTGTCCCCGTATCGTCCTTGTCCGGAGCCGCCGTCATGGACCTGCGCCGTCTGCGCTATTTCGTCGCCGTCGCGGAGGAGCGCCACTTCACGCGCGCCGCCGAACGCCTGCACATCGCGCAGCCGCCGCTGAGCCAGCAGATTCAGGCGCTCGAAGCCGAACTCGGCGTCGCGCTGTTCGAGCGCTCGCGCCGGCACGTGACGCTCACCGCCGCCGGCGAGCGTCTGCTGGAGCGGGCGCGCGCGCTGCTGCGCGAGGCCGGGGCGGCCGCCGAGGAGGTCCGGCGCATCGGCCGCGGCGAACTCGGCGAGCTGCGCATCGCCTTCACGAGCTCGCTGCCGTTCTCGGAGCTGATTCCGCGCCTGCTGTATGACTACCGCCGCCGCTATCCGGACGTGCGGCTGGAACTGCGCGACACCGGCACGCAGCGCCAGCTCGACCTGCTGCTCGCCGGCCGCCTCGATCTCGGCTTCGTGCGCACCGACGATCCGCAGCTGCCGGCCGGGCTCGCCTGGACCGAACTGCACCGCGATCCGCTGCGGCTGGTGATCCACGAAGCGCATCCGCTCGCCGGACGCAGCGAGGTGGCGATCGCCGAACTGGCCGAGGAGGCGTTCGTGATGTTCCCGGAGGATTCCGGGACCGGGCTGCTGCGCCAGTTCCACGCGCTCTGCCGCACGGCCGGCTTCACGCCGCACATCGTGCAGGAGGCGCGCGAGGTGTCGACGATCATCGGCCTGGTCGCCGCCGGGCTGGGCCTGTCGATCCTGCCGGCGCCGCTCGCCTGCATCGGCATCGCGCGCGTGCGCTTTCTGGCGCTCACCGATGCGGCGGCGCAGTCGATCGTCCTGCTCGCCACCCGCGCCGGTCCGCTGCCGGCCGCGGTCGCCAACTTCGTCGAGCAGGCGGCGACCGGTGCGCGGCTCGGGGCGTCACCGATCACCGGTTGACGACTGGCGGGAATTTCGCCATCGCTGCCGCAAGCAGTACCTCCGCGGTCCGCTTGCCGTCCGGCCGGCAGTTATCCACAGATTGTCTGGATAATTCCTTCCTCTGAGGCGCGCTGCGCCGAAAGCGGCGTGTCTGCACGGCGACTTTGCAAGTCATTGATTTTTCGTGGAGCACTCTCACTCCGCCGCACCGCTGTCGCTGCTTCCCGACGGGATGCCGGCTGCCTGCAGGCGGCAGCCTCGTCCGGCATAGCAAATCAAGCAATTGTATTAAAACGAATTTAATCAACATGGCACGGATACTGGACTACTGCCGCTGCCAGGCCGGAAAGGCCGGCGGGGAATGTTCCCCGATATCGCCACAGAGGTTTCCGTCATGCGCAACAACAAGAACTCGTCCCTGATCGCTGCGACCCTGACCCTCGCGCTCGGCGCCGGTGCCGCCTGGGCGGCCAATCCGGTCAACCCCGGTGATGCGCCGACCACGACGCCGTCCGGCCGTACGCCTTCCGGCCAGGTGATGCCGGGCGGTTCCGAAGGTGCGAAGACCGATGCGACCGTCGTGCCGCAGCCCGTCGACAAGACGATGTTCCCGACCTTTGCCCAGGCCGACCTGAACAAGTCCGGCACCATCGAGCCGACCGAGATCGGCATGGTCAAGGGTCTCGATTTCCAGAAGGCCGACGTCGATCACAACGGCACGCTGAGCAAGACCGAGTACGAACAGGCGGTCCAGTCGGCCACCGCGCCGGCCGGCAAGCTCAAGGATTCGCGCGGCTGACACGGCCCCCGGTCGCGCGATACGCCACTGCCGGGGTTTCCCGGCAGCGGCGGCCCCTCGTCACGGCCCGTTCCTCCTGCGGGGGAGCGGGCCGTACACTTGTCGGTCCTTCGCGCAGCAAGACGGCTCCGGCGGCTTCGGCCCGGACGCCGGGGGGCCTTCCCGATCATGGACTCCCTCACCGGCCTTCGGGTCTTCGTCAAGGTCGTCGAGACCGGCAGCTTCACGGCCGCGGCCGAGGCGCTGGAGCTGTCGCGGGCGATGGTCAGCAAGCACGTGCAGACGCTGGAGGCACGCCTCGGCGTGCGCCTGCTGCAGCGCTCGACCCGGCGCGTGGCGCTGACCGAAGCCGGCAGCCGCTACCACGCGCGCGCCAGCGCCTGGCTGGAGGACATGGACACGACCGAGGCGGAGCTTGGACAGCTCATCACCGAGCCGCGCGGGACACTGCGCATCAGCGCACCGATGAGCTTCGGGCGCGTCTACGTCGCGCCGCTGCTCGGGGAGTTCCTCAACCGTCACCCGGGCCTGCGCATCGACCTGGCGCTCGCCGATCGCGCCGTCGACCTGATCGAGGACGGCTACGACCTCGCCGTGCGCATCGGCGAACTCGCCGACTCCAGCCTCGTCTGCCGGCGCCTCGCCGCCACCCGCCTGCTGCTGTGCGCCTCGCCCGGCTATCTCGCCCGCTACGGCACGCCGGACCATCCGGCCGAGCTGTCCGGTCACGAATGCCTGAGCTACCGGCTCTCCGACACGCCTTCGGACTGGCACTTCAGCGACGCCGACGGCCACACGGCCACCGTGCGCATCGACGGCCGCGTACGCGCCGACAATGGCGAGGCGCTGTGCGAGGCGGCCGCGAACGGGCTCGGCATCGTGCTGCAGCCGGACTTCATCGCCGGCCCCTTCCTGCAGGCCGGCCGGCTGCTTGCGCTGCTGCCGGACTGGAACACGCGCGAGATCGGCATCCACGCCGTTTACCCGGAACGCCGCTATCTGCCGGCCCGGGCCCGGCGCTTCATCGATTTTCTGGCCGAGCGCTACGCGCTGGCGCCGTGGCGGATGGAGTCATGAGCACGAAACCGGTCATCGGCCTGCTGCTCGCCGCCGGCCTCAGCAGCCGTTACCGCGCCGTCAGCGGTCGGCACAAGCTGCTCGAAGCGGTGCCGGATGGCCTGCCGGGCGCCGGCACGCCTCTGGCGCTGTGCGCGGCGCGCTCGCTGCTGGCCGGCACGGACGCGGTGCTGGCGATCGTGCGACCGGAGGATGAACCACTCGCCGGCCTGCTCGCCGCGGCCGGCTGCGAAGTCCTGGACTTCGCAAGTCCGGGCCTCGGCGCGAGTCTCGCGTTCGGAGTGCGCGCCCGCCCGGAGGCCGGCGGCTGGCTGGTGCTGCCGGCCGACCTGCCCTTCGTGCGGCCTTCGACCGTGCAGGCCGTGCGCGCCGCACTGGCAGTCAGCCCCTGCGCTGCCCCTGCATACCGGAACCAACGTGGCCATCCAGTCGGCTTCGGCGCACGACACTACTCGGCGCTCGCGGCGCTCGATGGCGATCGCGGTGCGCGCGACTTGCTGGAAACCCGGGGCTGGCAGCGGATCGGGGTCGATGATCCGGGCTGTGTGGCCGACATCGACGTGCCGGCGGATCTGGAAGCCTGTCTGCGCCCACGCTGATGCCGCTTCGCGGGGCTTTCAGGCAGCGGACCGGGCGGTCCGGAAACCGGAAGGGCGATGCCCTGGAACAGACGGTGCAACAAGCGGTGAACGCGGTGCGGCGTCCGTAAGCGACACCGCCCGGGCCTGCGTCAGCCGCTCGTGGAAACCCGGCGCCCGCACGCCGGTGAATCCACCTTCGGCTGCGCCCGCGGCCTCACGCGAGGCGCGACAGCATGCGTGCGGCGCGGCGGTTGCCGATCAGGCCGAAGCGCCAGGCGCGCAGGACCCAGCGACGCATCGGGTGCCCGGCGGAGAGACCGGAATCATGGGATACGGCGACGAACGGGCTCGGGCACATGTTTGCTGCTCCTGTCTTGATCGGACCGGTGACCTCTTGGGCCCCGTGAATGGATGCCGGTCGCGGGGGAACGCAGCCGGCAGACGGACATTTACGCATCGTTCCCCCCATTCCGTGCAAGCCATCTGACAACGATGCGACCGGAAATCACGATCCGGGTTGCCGGTGTCAGGCCGGCGTTAATACAGCCTTAACTGACCCACGACGCGTCCCTGCACCCGTACCGAGTCGGCCCGAAAGCGCATCGGCTCCATGCGGGCATTGGCCGGAACCAGCAGCACCGTGCCGTCCGGGCGCGGGTGGTAGTACTTCAGCGTCACCTCGCCGCCTTCGATCAGCGCGACGACGATGTCGCCGTTACGCGCCGCTTCGCAGGCTTCGACG
>JAFEGB010000241.1 GCA_018240295.1 Pseudomonadota bacterium | reverse complement strand
GACGGAGAGCCGTGATGGACTCCCAAGCCCTGCCTGCCGTCCTGCCGAGCGCGGAACGCAAGGTCCTGAAAGCGCAGCTGCGCCGTGCCGAGCGTTCGCACCGGCTGCGCTCGCTGGCGCTGATCGCGCCGCTGCTGGTGTTCCTGATCGCGAGCTTCGTGCTGCCGATCGGCACGCTGCTCGAACGCGCCTTCGATGACAGCGACCTGCCGAAGACGCTGCCGGCGACGCTGGCGGTGCTGGAGAAATGGGACGGCCAGGCGCTGCCCGGCGAAGCGGCCTACGCGGCGCTGGCGCTCGACCTGCGCGAGCTGCGCGAGAGCGGCCGGCTCGGCATCCCGGCCAAGCGCCTCGGCTACGAGATCTCGGGCTTCCGCAGCCTGCTGAACAAGACCGTGCGCAAGCTCCCCGAGAGCGCCCCGTACAAGGACGCGCTGGTCGCGGCGAATCCGGAGTGGGGCGAGCTGCCGTACTGGCAGGCGATCCGCAATGCCGCCGGTCCGCACACCGCGCGCTACCTGCTCGCCGCGCTCGATCGCGAGCACAACGCCGCCGGCGAGATCGTCGTCAACCCCGAATCGGCCTTCATCGACGTGTTCCTGCGCACCTTCTGGATCGCCGGCGTGGTCACGGCCTGGTGCCTGCTGCTCGGCTATCCGGTCGCCTACTGGCTGTCGATCCTGCCGCCCGGCAAGGCCAACCTGCTGATGATCCTCGTGCTGCTGCCGTTTTGGACCTCGCTGCTGGTGCGCACCGCGGCCTGGATCGTGCTGCTGCAGTCCGGCGGACTGCTCAACGGCCTGCTGATGGCGCTCGGCTTCACCGATCAGCCGCTGGAGCTGGTGTTCAACCGCTTCGGCGTCATCGTCGCGATGACCCACATCCTGCTGCCGTTCATGATCCTGCCGCTGTACTCGGTCATGAAGGGCATCCCGCCGTACTACGTGCGGGCGGCGGTGTCGCTCGGCGCGCATCCGTTCCTGGCCTTCTGGAAGGTCTACGTGCCGCAGACCATCGCCGGCGTCGGCGCCGGCTGCCTGCTCACCTACATCCTCGCGCTCGGCTACTACATCACGCCGGCGCTGGTCGGCGGCCCGGCGGACCAGATGGTCAGCTACTTCGTCGCCTTCTACACGAACAAGACCATCAACTGGGGCATGGCCTCGGCGCTCGGCGCGCTGCTGCTCGCCGCGACGCTGGTCCTGTACGCGGTCTACGGCCGGCTGGTCGCGGCCGGCAACCCGCAACCCCGTCGCTGAGCCCGCGTCCGCGCTGCTTCCGGAGCCGCCGCCATGAACCTGCCGCTGTCCACCTGGCCCGAACGCCTCTGGCATCACGCCTTCCGGCTGATCTGCTGGGCGATCCTGATCTTCCTGATCGTGCCGATCCTCGTCATCGTGCCGCTGTCGTTCAATTCGAGTTCGTTCCTGAGCTACCCGCTGTCCGGCCTGTCGATGCGCTGGTACACGGAATTCTTCGGCTCGAACGAATGGATGCTGGCGCTGAAGAACAGCTTCATCGTCGCGCCGCTGGCGACGCTGCTCGCCACCGCTGCCGGCACGCTGGCCGCGGTCGGCCTTGCCCGCGGCGAGTTCCGCGGCAAGGGCCTGATCATGGGCATCCTGATCTCGCCGATGGTCGTGCCGGTGGTCATCGTTGCGGTCGGCCTGTACTTCTTCTATGCCGAGCACGGGCTGCTGAACACCTACACCGGCCTCGTGCTCGCGCATGCGGTGCTCGGTGTGCCCTTCGTCGTCATCACCGTCACCGCGACGCTGCAGGGCTACAACACCAACCTGTCGCGTGCCGCCGCCAGCCTCGGCGCGCCGCCGCTGACCGTGTTCCGGCGCATCGTGCTGCCGCTGATCGCCCCCGGCGTCATTTCCGGTGCGCTGTTCGCGTTCGCGACCTCGTTCGATGAAGTGGTCGTGACGCTGTTCCTCGCCAGCCCCACGCAGCGCACGCTGCCGATGCAGATGTTCGGCGGCATCCGCGAGAACATCAGCCCGACCATCGCCGCGGTCGCCACGCTGCTGATCACGCTGTCGGTGCTGATGCTGCTGACCATGGAATGGCTGCGCCGGCGCAGCGAGAAGCTGCGCGGCACCGGCAATACCTGATACCGATCCCGCTAGACACGTTGTTTTTCCCCCTCTCCCCAACCCCTCCCCCGCGAGGGGGGAGGGGCTGAAAACACAGCGTGTTCAGCGGTGATCGGCATGAAGCCCAAAAACGGCCCTGAATCATGTTCGACCGACTGCTGGCCGCGCTCTGTCGCGGCTGGCGGGCCGCGTGCGCCCTGTTCGCCACGCCGCCCGTCACTGAAACGAATGTTCCGGCTCCCATCCGAATTCCAACCGATCGCCCGTCCGGGGAAATCGCCATGAACACAGCAAACACAGAAAACACCGGTAATACCGAAAACACCGTCAAGCGGCCCGTGCTGAAGGGCCTCTCGGAAATCTTCACGTACTTCCGCACCAATGACGTGCCGATCTGGTTCGTGTCGCCGACGCCGTACAACGTGCTCGGCCTCGACCGCTGGGTGCGGCGCTTCGAAT
>JAFEGB010000240.1 GCA_018240295.1 Pseudomonadota bacterium | reverse complement strand
CGATGCCATTGGAGCCGGAAACTCCATAAATCTAGCGCACAGCATCGCCTGCAACGCCTTAAAATTCAACCACCCATCAGACTCTGCCATTCCAGCACTTTATCAAAAACCAAATTCTGCCAACCTAATCAATGAAGGACTTATTTCAGTGAATTTCGACAATATTGAGGTCAGAGCCATATTGGCCATTCTTTCTGATTTTACCGGCCTAAATATAGTTGTAAGCGACACCGTATGCGGAAAGATATCAATCAGACTCAAAAACGTAGTATGGAGAAAAGTATTAAATCAAATCGAAGATGAAAAAGGATTAATTTCGATATTTGAAGGCGAAAACATCACTGTCCGACCATTACTTTAAGCAATGCACATGCTTGAATTGAGAAAAGCACGCGAAATCATCGCCAAGGAACTAGGTTCTAAATTCGACTGTTGATCTCACAGGACAGGTTAGGCGCATGTCTTTACACACAAACATGCAACATGTTGATTTTAATAGAACTCTTAGGATGTGCCAACGCAGGAGGCGCATCGCTCGCGGAATTCGAGCAGCAACACCGTACCTTCCAGTGCATTACGCGAACGATGCGCTTCGTTCCTCAGCGCATCCTACGGGCTTCGTGACGATGCGGCGGGCTTTGTCGCTCGCTCAAACATGTTCACCTTTAAGCAAGGTTGGAATCTGCTTGAACTTGGAAGTGTTATGTTCCCGCATGATTGGAGATCGAGCTCGTAGGGCGGGTTAGGCGCGCAACGCACGGCTTCAAATCCCATGATGTCGTCGATGCGCGCCGTAACCCGCCTTCCGCGGCACCCAGCTCTACGAATCGAGAAAATCACGATGAGCACCGTCGAAGCCATCGAAGTAGCCATCCAGAATCTTGCACCGGATGAACTTGCCCGGTTTCGTGACTGGTTCATGCGGTTCGACGCCGATGCGTGGGATGAACGGATTGAATCCGATGCCACAACCGGGGTTCTGGATGCACTGGCTGCCGAAGCATTGATGGAGCATCCTGCCACTTTCGAAAAAGGTGCATGAAATGAATCAAGCCTATACGGCAGTCATCAAGCAGGATGGCCCTTGGTGGATCGGGTGGATTGAAGAAATCCCCGGAGTCAATTGCTAGGAACCCACCCGGGCCGAGCTTCTTGATTCTCTGCGGGTTACGCTCGTGGAGGCGCTGGAGATGAACCGCGACGATGCGCGCCATGCGGCGGGCACGCGAATGGCCAATTACGGTGCACGGCAAGGATCATGAACCTTGACACACCACGCAATGCGCGCCTGATCCGCCCTGCGAACTGGTTGATTCAGACATGGAACCACAAGAGGCGAAGATGGGCTTTAAACAAGTGCACTATGGCGAACTGAATAGTCGGCAGCAGGAAGCCTACAACTTCCAGAAAGTCTCGGGAGTCCTGGCCGATTTCGGCTTCACCACCATCCGTCTCTCGGATGACTGGCAGGGCGCAGACTTCATCGCCCAGCACATCGACGGCAAGCAATTCCTGAAGGTCCAGCTCAAAGGCCGCTGCACGTTGGCGCAGAAGTATGAGGGCAAGGACATTTACATCTGCTTCAACGATTCCGGGTTCTGGTATCTGGTCCCGCACGACGAGCTTTTGTCGTGGGTGAAAGAGAACATGCGCGTAGCAAGCACGGCCTCATGGACCACCGGAGGCTTGTATTCCTTCCCGACTCTTTCGGCTGCAATGAGAGCACAGCTGGAGCCGTACAAGCTCGTCGTCGAACCGCCAGCGGTTCAAGCCGATGGCCATGTCACCGGGCAGTCCGCAGGATAGGCCGAATGCGGTAAAGCCCCTCAGTCGCGCAATTCCGCGAGCGATGAGCTTCCTTCGTCAGCCCATCCTGCGTACTGATTCATCCCCATTACGCAGCGCCCGACCCCGCCATCCATTCGGCCACCGGGCGCCTTCTGCAATCCGCCTCAGCCCACCGCCGCCCCAAGCTGCGCAAACACCGGATGCCCGTCCGGGTGGCGGATGACTTCGAGCACGTCTTCGAGCTTGCGTGCCTGACGGGTCATCGGTTCGAGCTTGTCGGTGTCCGGGACCTGCAGCCAGATGCGGCTGCGGGCGCCGTCGCCAAGCGGCAGGCAGATGATGCCTTCGACGTTGCAGGCGCGGCGGGCGAACAGGCCGCAGACGTGCGACATGACGCCGGGGTGGTTGTTGACGGTGAGTTCGAGCACGGCCAGCGCGGCGGGCACGGTACGGGTGGCATTCATGGTTCAGCCTCCGATCATGTCGGTGTTGGCGGCGCCCGGCGGCACCATCGGGTAGACCTTTTCCTCCAGCCCGATCGTCGCGTGGATCAGGCAGGGACCGCGTTCGGCGAAGGCGGCGGCGAGCGCATCGGGCACGTCCGGTTCGGCGTCGAGATCGATGGTGCGGATGCCGAAGGCCTGGGCGAGGCGCACGAAATCGGGCTGGCCGCGGAACACCGAGGCGTTCAGCCGGCCGCCGTAGAACAGCGTCTGCTGCTGGTGCACGAGGCCGAGCGCGCCGTTGTTGAACAGCACGATCTTCACGTCGAGGTCCTCCTCGGCGAGCGTCGCGAGTTCCTGGATGTTCATCAGGATCGAGCCGTCGCCGCTGAAGCACACGACCGGGCGCTGCGGTTCGGCGAGCGCGGCACCGATCGCCGCCGGCAGCCCGAAGCCCATGGTCCCGAGTCCGCCCGAGGTCAGCCACTGGCGCGGACGGTCGAGCGGATAGGCCTGCGCAGCCCACATCTGGTGCTGGCCGACATCGGTGGTGACGATCGCGGCCGGGCCGGCGGCGCGTGCCGTCGCGCGGATCAGGCCGTAGTGGTGGCGCGGGTTGTGGCGACCGTCGAGCTTCAGCGGGAAATCGCGCTTCAGCTCGCCGATGCGCGCCAGCCACGCACGGCGATCCGCCTGCGCGCCGAGCCGCGGCAGCAGCCGGCCGAGCACCTCGCGCACGTCGCCGTTGAGCGCCACGTGCGCGGTCTTGATCTTGTCGAGTTCGCTCGCGTCGATGTCGATGTGCACGATCGCCGCGTTCGGGCAGAACTCGGCGACCTTGCCGGTGGCGCGGTCATCGAAGCGCGCGCCGACCGCGATCAGCAGGTCGCATTCGGCGAGCGCGAGATTCGTGCAGCGCGCGCCGTGCATGCCGAGCATGCCGAGCTGCAGCAAGTGCGTTTCCGGCAGCGTGCCGAGCGCCATCAGCGTCATCACGGTCGGCAGGCCGGCGGTTTCGGCGAGTTCGCGCGCCAGCGGCGCGGCGCCGGCATGCACGACGCCGCCGCCGAGGTACAGGATCGGGCGCTGCGCCTGCGCAATCAGCGCCAGCGCGGCCGCGAGCGCGGTGTCGGCCGGCTGCGGGGCCGGTTCGGCGCAGCCCGGCTGCGGCCATTCGTCGAACTCGATGGTCGCGTTCTGGATGTCCTTCGGCACGTCGATCAGCACCGGCCCCGGGCGGCCGGACAGCGCGATGCGGAAGGCCCGCGGCACCACGTCGAGCAGTTCCTCGACGCTATCGACGAGGAAGTTGTGCTTGGTGATCGGCACGGTCAGGCCGTAGGTGTCGACCTCCTGGAAGGCATCGGTGCCGATCATCGCGCTCGGCACCTGACCGGTGATGCAGACCACCGGGATCGAGTCGAGGCGGGCATCGGCGATCGCCGTGATCAGGTTGGTCGCGCCCGGACCGCTGGAGGCCAGGCACACGGCCGCCTGACCGCTGGCGCGCGCCATGCCCTGCGCGATGAAGCCGGCGCCCTGCTCATGGCGGGTCAGCACGTGGCGGATCTGCGTCGAGGCGCCGAGCGCGTCGTACAGCGGCAGGATCGCGCCGCCCGGGATGCCGGCGACGGTCGTGATGCCCTGTCGTTCCAGCAGGCGGATGATGAGTTCGGCGCCCGTCATCTTCATGGTCTGCGTACTCCGTCGTCACAAGTGGCATTGCGGGGGCTCGGGGCCGGCCGGGACGGGGAGGACGCAGAAACGAGAACCCCCGCCGGCCTGTCGCGGCCGGCGGGGGTTCTGGGGTTCGGAGGAAACTGCCTCGACGCTCAGACCCGGGCGGACGCGACCGCGTGCGCTACCAGTACCAGGCTTACGCGTACGACGACGGCCGCGAGAAGGCTTTCGCGGTCGTGACGGGCGTGGGCAGGCAGGCGGGCGGCGGTCATGGCTCGGGTGTTTCGCAAGGCGGTGGCCGTTTCGGGACGCGCACTGTAGCCGCGACGGCGGGCGCGAGGCAAGCCGGAAATCGGCGCGGCCGGCCTTGGGGTTTCAGCCGAGGCCGCGCGGCGCATCAGGCCGCGGTCGCGGCACGCTGGCGACGGCGCGCGGATGCGGGCGCGGCAGGTGGCGGGCGACCGTCTGCAGCGTGCGCGCGAGGCGCAGCACGATCATCAGCCGCGCCAGCCAGCCGGCGGCCGAGGGTTCGTCACGACCGGCCCGATCCTCGCGGCCCGGGCGCCGGCGCGGTTTCGGCTTGCCGCGCGCCAGATACAGCAGCAGGGCGCCGGCGCCGAGCAGGATCGGCGTGCGGTGCTCGGCGACGAAGGTCACGGCCCGGTCGACGGTCGCCGTGTGCGCCAGCCAGTCGTCACCGGCTTCTGCCAGCGCCGAACGGCCGGCCTCGGAGCGCGCCAGCAGCCGGGCCTTGCGCTCGAAACGGGCGAGCTGCGCCGGCTTCATGGCTGCGGCCCGCGCCCGCGCAGGCGGTCGAGGTCGGCCGCGAGCTCGGTGCGCGTCGCGATCAGCAGCGGGTGACGGCCGCGCCTGGCGATCCAGAGCAGGCACAGGCCCAGACCGAGCAGCCCGGCGCCCCCGACGCCGGCGATCGCAAGCAGCCGGTGCGTATCCCAGAACAGCACGATCACGAACAGCGCCGTGCAGCCGATCGCCAGCGCCGCGCACATCAGCGCGATGCCGGCAACGATGCCGATCTGCACGAGGCGCTCGCGCTCCTCTTCGAGCTCGAGCGCGAACAGCGCCAGTCGGGTCTCGATCAGCCCGAGCAGCGCGGTCAGCACGCCGCGACCGGCGCTGTACACCGAGGCGGCGGGCCCGGCGCGCATGCGTCAGCCCTTGCGGCTCAGCAGCAGGCCGGCGATCAGGCCGATGCCGGCGCCGATGCCGATCGCCTGCCAGGGGTTCTGGCGCACGTAGACATCGGCCTGGCTGGCGAGGTCATGGACGCGGTCCTGCGCGCCGCGGGCGTTGGCCTCGGCCCGCGCGCGCGCCGAGGCGAGCGCGGCCTCGGCGCGCTGGCGGACCTCGGCGTAGCGCTCGCTGCCATCGGCAGCGGCGGCCGCGGCGAGCCCTTCGAGCGCAGCGATCAGGTTGTTCCATTCATCGGCGACGCGGTCGGCGGACTGGGCGGTTTGTGAATCCTTGATGGACATGGGCGTGACCTCAACGGGCAAGGGGGCCGGGCTGTCCGGCGCCGTGGTGGCGCGGCATCGGCCGTGGTTAATGCGACAGCGTAGAAAGGGAATCGGGCAGTGCAAGCCGGCGCTTCGACATTTGCGTGCATCCTTTCAGGAAACACGTCCGAAGCACGCTCCGGTTTCGTGGATCCGCAGCCACCGGATGCTTATTCAATTACACAGCCGGTCACGGAAACTCCGTAACCGGCTGCAAGGCATTACGAGGTCAGTGTCCGGTCGAAACCGGTCTGCGGATCGGACCCGACGGCGGCCGGATCGTTCCGCGGATCGCCACTGACGGCCTGGAGCGCGGCTCAGGGCACCCGCGAACGGCCGAAGATCAGCGACAGCACGAACAGGATCAGGAACAGGAAGAACAGGATCTTGGCGATTTCGGCAGCGCCGGCGGCAATGCCGGTGAAGCCGAGCACGCCGGCGATGATGGCAACGACGAGAAAGACAATCGTGTAGTGCAGCATGATTCGCTCTCCGGGCCTGTGGCTCTTATGAGGTAATGACGTGACCGGACCGTAATGCTCAGGCGCCATGGTCGTGTCACTGGCAAATGACCGGAGCGAATGCGCAGCAGTTCCATTCATTGCGTGCATTGCGCAGACTTTTTTTGAACCGCATGAATGATCCTGTCTGCGCCGAGGCAGAAAATCATCACCTGTAAGATCATCGGCGTGCATTCAGCCGGCGGCGGCCGGGCCGTGCGATGCCGCCGCGCCCGCCCGCGCCGCAGCCGTCCGGACGCACGGCAAGCCTGCGATCCACCGGCTGATTTGCCCTGCCCGGGCGGCACGGACACAATGCGCGGTCCTGTTTCCCGAGCATCCCCCGCTGGAGCCCTCCGATGACCGACCGTAGCGACCGCCTGCGCGAACTGCTGGAGCAGCGCATCCTGATCCTCGACGGCGCGATGGGCACGATGATCCAGCGTCACAAGCTCAGCGAGGCCGACTACCGCGGCGCGCGCTTCGCCGACTGGCCGCGCGACCTCAAGGGCAACAACGATCTGCTGGTGCTGACGAAGCCGGAGGTGATCCGCGGCATCCACGCCGCCTACCTCGAAGCCGGCGCCGACCTGATCGAGACCAACACCTTCAACGCCACGCGCGTGTCGATGGCCGACTACGGCATGGAAGACCTGGTGCCGGAGCTCAACCGCGAGGCCGCGCGTCTGGCGCGGGCGGTGTGCGACGAGTACGCGAGCCCCGACAAGCCGCGCTTCGTCGCCGGCATCCTCGGCCCCACGTCACGCACGGCCAGCATCTCGCCCGATGTCAACGATCCGGCCGCGCGCAACGTCACCTTCGACGAACTGCGCACCTGCTACGTCGAGGCCGCGCGCGCGCTGGTCGAGGGCGGGGCCGACATCCTGATGGTCGAGACCATCTTCGACACGCTGAACGCCAAGGCCGCGTTGTTCGCGATCGAGGAACTGTTCGACGAACTCGGGCACCGCCTGCCGGTGATGATCTCCGGCACGATCACCGATGCCTCCGGGCGCACGCTGTCGGGCCAGACCACCGAAGCCTTCTACCACTCGCTGCGCCACGTGCAGCCGCTCAGCTTCGGCCTGAACTGCGCGCTCGGCCCCGACCTGCTGCGCCCCTACGTCGCCGAGATGGCGCGCGTCGCCGAGTGCTTTGTCTCGGTGCACGCCAACGCCGGGCTGCCGAACGAGTTTGGCGAGTACGACCTCGAACCGGCGGCGATGGCCGTGCAGGTGCGCGAGTGGGCGGAGTCGGGCTTCGTCAACGTCGTCGGCGGCTGCTGCGGCACCTCGCCGGATCACATCCGCGCGATTGCCGGCGCCGTCGCCGGCCTGCCGCCTCGCCGGCGGCCGGAGATCGCGCCGGCCTGCCGGCTGTCGGGGCTGGAGCCGTTCACGATCACGGCGGATTCGCTGTTCGTGAACGTCGGCGAGCGCACCAACGTCACCGGCTCGGCGGTGTTCAAGCGCCTGATCAAGGAAGGCAACTACACCGCGGCGCTCGATGTCGCGCGCCAGCAGGTCGAGGCCGGTGCGCAGATCATCGACGTCAACATGGACGAGGGCATGCTCGATTCCGAAGCGGCGATGGTGACCTTCCTGAACCTGATCGCCTCGGAGCCGGACATCTCGCGCGTGCCGGTCATGATCGATTCCTCGAAGTGGGAAATCATCGAGGCCGGCCTCAAGTGCGTGCAGGGCAAGGCCGTCGTCAACTCGATCTCGCTGAAGGAAGGCGAGGCGAAGTTCATCGAGCAGGCGAAGCGCGTGCGCCGCTACGGCGCCGCCGTCATCGTCATGGCCTTCGACGAGACCGGTCAGGCCGACACGCTGGCGCGCAAGCGCGAGATCTGCGCACGTTCGTACCAGGTGCTGACCGAAACCGTCGGCTTCCCGGCCGAGGACATCATCTTCGACCCGAACATCTTCGCGGTCGCCACCGGCATCGACGAGCACGCCAACTACGCCGTCGACTTCATCGAGGCGACCGGCTGGATCAAGGCGCACCTGCCGCACGCGCTGATCTCCGGCGGCGTCAGCAACGTCAGCTTCAGCTTCCGCGGCAACAACCCGGTGCGCGAGGCGATCCACTCGGTGTTCCTGTACCACGCGATCAGGAACGGCATGTCGATGGGCATCGTCAACGCCGGCCAGCTCGCGATCTACGAGGACATCCCCGCCGAGCTGCGCGAGCGCGTCGAGGACGTGATCCTCAACCGCCGCAGCGACGCCACCGAGCGCCTGCTCGAAGTTGCCGAGCGCTACAAGGGCGACGGCAGCAGCGGCGCGGCGAAGAAGGAAGACCTCGAATGGCGCGGCTGGCCGGTCGGCAAGCGCCTGGAGCACGCGCTGGTCAAGGGCATCGACGAGTTCGTCGAGTCCGACACCGAGGAGGCGCGCCAGAGTTTCGAACGGCCGATCCAGGTCATCGAAGGCCCGCTGATGGACGGCATGAACGTCGTCGGCGACCTCTTCGGCGCCGGCAAGATGTTCCTGCCGCAGGTCGTGAAGTCGGCGCGCGTGATGAAGAAGGCCGTCGCCTATCTGATCCCGTACATCGAGGCCGAGAAGGCGCGCAGCGGTCAGGCCGCGAGCAGCAACGGCCGCATCGTCATGGCGACCGTCAAGGGCGACGTGCACGACATCGGCAAGAACATCGTCGGCGTCGTGCTGCAGTGCAATAACTTCGAGGTCTTCGACCTCGGCGTCATGGTGCCGGCCGACAGGATCCTCGCGAAGGCGAAGGAGGTCGGCGCGCACATCATCGGCCTGTCCGGCCTGATCACGCCCTCGCTCGACGAGATGGTCAACGTCGCGAAGGAGATGCAGCGCCAGCAGTACGCGCTGCCGCTGCTGATCGGCGGCGCGACCACCTCGGTCATGCACACCGCGGTCAAGATCGACCCGCAGTACGAGCAGGCCGTCGTCTACGTGAAGGACGCCTCGCGCGCAGTCGGCGTCGCGCAGTCGCTGGTCAGTCCCGAGCTGAAGCCGGAGTTCGTCGCAAAAACCAAGGCCGACTACGCCAGCAAGCGCGAGCAGCACCGCCTGCGCCGCAACCGCGAAGCCCTGCTGCCCTTCGCGCAGGCCCGCGCCAACGCGCTCGCGCCCGACCCGGCCGATGGCGCCCCGCTCGCCCCGCGTGTGCCCGGCGTGCAGGTGCTGCTCGACTACCCGCTCGCGGAGCTGGTCGAGTACATCGACTGGACGCCGTTCTTCTCGGCCTGGGAACTGGCCGGGCGCTTCCCGCGCATCCTCGACGATGCCGTGGTCGGCGAGCAGGCGCGCAAGCTCTTCGACGACGCGCAGACGATGCTCCGGCGCATCGTCGATGAACGCTGGCTGTCGGCGAACGCCGTCATCGGCCTGTTCCCGGCCAACCGCGACGGCGAGGACACGATCGTCTGGACCGACGAAACGCGCACGACCGAGCGCACGCGCCTGCACCACCTGCGCCAGCAGTCGGTGCGCCCCGACGGCAAGCCGAACCAGTCGCTGGCCGACTACGTGGCAGCGCCCGGCACGCCCGACTGGGTCGGCGCCTTCGCCTGCACGGCCGGCATCGGCATCGACGCCCACGTCGCGCGCTTCGAGGCTGCGCACGACGACTACAGCGCCATCCTGCTGAAGGCGCTGGCCGATCGTCTGGCCGAAGCCTTCGCCGAGCGCCTGCACGAGCGCGTGCGCAAGGAATGGTGGGGCTACGCCGCCGATGAAGCGCTCGCCAACGAGCAGCTGATCGACGAAGCCTACCGCGGCATCCGCCCCGCCCCCGGCTATCCGGCCTGCCCGGATCACACCGAGAAGGCGACGCTGTGGACCCTGCTCGATGTCGAGGCGCAGGCCGGCATCACCATCACCGAAAGCTTCGCGATGGTCCCGACCGCCGCGGTCTCCGGCTGGTACTTCGCCCACCCGCGCGCGCATTACTTCGGTCTCGGGCGCATCACGCGCGATCAGGTCGAGGATTACGCACGGCGCAAGGGCTGGGAGCTGGCGACGGCGGAGAAGTGGCTGGCGCCGAGCCTGGGGTATGAGGCCGAGGAATGAGGCGGGGGCGGATGTCCCGCCCGTAATTCAGTGGCGTGCGCACCCTGAAATCTCCGGCAGGGTGCGCATTACCGGAAACATGGACATTTGACGTTTGACTGCGTGCGCATGAATGCGCGCCTGATGTAACTTCCGGTTGTTCGACGCAGGGCATCCGCACCAGGCTGCCGGGTCGCCATCGCCGGCAATGGCTGCGCGCACTTAATCACACCCGCCGCCCCAATCCCCACCCGAATCGGCACTGTCTCCACCACCCTCCCGGTCT
>JAFEGB010000023.1 GCA_018240295.1 Pseudomonadota bacterium | reverse complement strand
CGTCACCGACCCGCTGCAGCAGGCGCTCGGCCTGCACGAACGTCGCCTGCACAAGCTGCTCGACGCGCTCGACGCCGAACTCGCCGGCCAGAGCCCGCGCGGCCCGGCGCTGCGCGACGCCTACGTCGCGCGCGTGTTCGACCTGCTCGACCTGATCCAGACGGCGGCGAAGGCGCTGCGGTGAAGGCAGGTGCAGCGACTGCCCTGTTGGCGGTGGCTGGACGTTCGGGATGGGGGGCGTAAAGTCCGGAAAACACACACGGGCACCGCGAGGGCAGACCGATGGACATCGCCGAACGCATCACCATCGAGCCGGGCAAGCGGGGTGGTCGCGCGTGCGTGCGCGGTATGCGCATCGCGGTCGCGGACGTGCTCGGCTGGCTGGCGCAGGGAATGACGGTGGCCGAGATCGTCGCCGACTACCCGGAGCTGGAGCCCGAGGATGTGTCGGCCTGTCTGACGTTCGCGGCCGAGCGGGAGCGGGGCACCGTGACGGTGCATGCCGCTTGAAGCTGCTGCTCGACCAGAACCTGTCGCGGCGACTCGTACCGGTGCTGCAGGCCTCCTACCCGGGCAGCACACAGGTGGCATTGCTGGGGCTGGCGTGCGCGAGCGATCGGGACATCCGTGATCATGCTGCGCAGCATGGCTATGTCATCGTGACCAAGGATGCCGATTTCCGGGACATGGCAGTCCTGCATGGCGTGCCTCCACGGATCATCTGGCTGAGGAGCGGCAACGGCCCGAGACAGGCGGTCGCCGAACGGTTGCTGGCCGCTCATCCGATGCTGGAAGCCGCGTTTGCGGATCCCGCGACCGTCTGCATCGAACTCTGCTGACGGAACCCGCTGCGCTTCCCGCCAAAAACCGACGGCCCCGTCTCCGGGGCCGTCGTCGTCGTTGCCGGCGAATCAGGGGCGGTTCAGCACGGCGCTTCCGCACCCTTGCGCGAGTACCACCACCAGGTCACCACGATGCAGCTCACGTAGAACGCCACGAAGCCGATCAGGGCCGCGGTCGCGCTGCCGGTCAGCTCGATCGAGGTGCCGAAGCTCTTCGGGATGAAGAAGCCGCCGTAGGCGCCGATCGCGCCGGAGAAGCCGAGCACGGCGGCGGCCTCCTTGTTCGCGTCCTTGATCGCCTGCTCCTGCGCGGCCTCGCCCTGACCGGCCGCCGCGCGCTGGCGCTCGGTCATGAAGATCACCGGGATCATGCGGAAGGTCGAGCCGTTGCCGATGCCGGTGGTCACGAACAGCACCATGAACATCAGCAGGAAGCCGGCGAAGCTGCCGCCCTGGCCGGCGTGCGGCAGGAAGGCCATGACGCCGAACACCGCCGCGATCATCGCGATGAAGTTCCAGAAGGTCACGCGCGCGCCGCCGAGCTTGTCCGAGAGCCAGCCGCCGACCGGGCGGATCAGCGCGCCGACCAGCGGGCCGAGGAACGCGTACTGCGTCGGGTTCACGTCCGGGAACTGCGTCTTGGTCAGCAGCGGGAAGCCCGCCGAGAAGCCGATGAACGAGCCGAAGGTGCCGAGGTACAGCCAGCACATCAGCCAGTTGTGCTTGCGCTTGAAGATCACCGCCTGATCCTTGAACGAGGATTTCGCCGAGGCGATGTCGTTCATGCCGAACCACGCGGCGATCGCCGACGCGATGATGAACGGCACCCAGATGAAGCCGGCGTTCTGCAGCCACATCTGCTTGGTGACGTCGCCCTTGGTCCAGGTCAGCGGCTCGCCGCCGAGACCGCCGAACACGCTGGCGGTGATGACCAGCGGCACGACGAACTGCACGGTGGATACGCCGAGGTTGCCGAGGCCGGCGTTGAGGCCGAGCGCCGTGCCCTTCTGCGACTTCGGGAAGAAGAAGCTGATGTTGGCCATCGAGCTGGAGAAGTTGCCGCCGCCGAAGCCGCACAGCAGCGCGAGGATCAGCATCACGAGGTACGGCGTTTCGGGGTTCTGCACCGCGAAGCCGATCCAGATGCACGGGAGCAGCAGCGAGGCGGTGCTGATCGTGGTCCAGCGCCGGCCGCCGAAGATCGGCACGATGAAGCTGTAGAAGATGCGCAGCGTCGCGCCCGACAGCGCCGGCAGCGCGGCGAGCCAGAACAGCTGGTTGGCCGAGTACTTGAAGCCGAGGTTCGGCAGGTTCACGACCACGACCGACCAGACCATCCACACCGCGAACGCGAGCAGCAGGTTCGGGATCGAGATCCACAGATTGCGCTGCGCGATCCGGCGGCCCTTCGTTTCCCAGAAATCCTTGTCCTCGGGGCTCCACTCGGTCAGCGTCATCGGGCTTTCGGAGACCAGCTCCGGCAGGTCCTGCGGCAGCGCGTCGATCTGCGGCAGCACGCGGCGTTCCATGCGCAGGATCGAGAAGTGCATCCACAGCAGCGACACGGTGACGATCGCGAACAGCAGCATGAAGCAGCTCTGCCAGATGCCGGTCAGGTCGTTGAGCATGCCGAAGGTGATCGGCAGCAGGAAGCCGCCGAGGCCGCCGATCATGCCGACCACGCCGCCGACCGAGCCGACGTGCTGCGGGTAGTAGACCGG
>JAFEGB010000239.1 GCA_018240295.1 Pseudomonadota bacterium | reverse complement strand
GTCGTTGTCCAGACGCAGCATTTCGCCGAAGCCAGCCAGCTTGGTCTCTCGCCCGAAGAAATCCCCATCCTCGACGGGTGGTCCGATGGTGTTTTTCACAGCAGCTCCCGAGGGCGACGGCGAATACAAAGGAGTTATTGCGCAATAAATCCTTTGCGCAAAATTTCTTTGTGTTCTCTGCGGATTTGCCGTCACGGGCAGGCGCCACCGTCGCCGCCGGCTTCGCTATCCGCCCGCCGGGTCATCCTCGTGCGCCATCTTCCCCACCAGCCGCTCCCAGTACGCCTGCTCGATGCGCAGATCCCGTCCGGTTGCGCCGAGCCGGGCGCGCAGCAGGTGCAGGCGGGCGATGGCCTGGCGGCGGGTCGGGTCGTCGGTGGCGGGGTCGGTGATTGCGGCTTCGAGGTCGGCGATGTCGCGGCGGGCGAGCACTTCGGGCGGGGCGTAGCCGGCGTTCTTGAGGATGCGGTAGGCGGCGCGCAGCTCGGGCGGGATCATCGAGTCGTCGTCGAGCACCAGCGGCTTGCCGTTGCCGGGCAGGTTCTCGAAGGCGCCCTCGCGCTGGGCCTGCAGGATGCGTTCTTCGGCGATGCGATCGAGGCAGTCCATCGGGCGTCTCCTGCGATCGGGTGGGCGGAGCGGTCGCCGGCGGGTCAGCCGGCGGCTTCGAGGGTCACGGCCACGTCCTTCGGCGGGGCGTGGTAGGGCGCGGAGGTGACCAGCACGTCGGCGCCGGTGGCGGCGTAGGCGGCGGCGTTCGCCGGGTTGATGCCGCCGGCGGCCAGCAGTTGCGGGCGCGGGCGGCCGAGGCGGGCGATCAGTTCCGAGATGGCGGCGGGCTCGAATTTTTCGAGCTGCAGGCCGTCGAGGCCGAGCGCGGCGAGCGCCAGTGCCTCGTCGATGTCGCTGACCTCGGCGACGATGCGCCGCTCCGGGTACTCGCGCTTCAGCGCCGCGAGCCGCCCGGCCAGTTCCGCGGCCGGCACGAAGCAGCGGTGCTCGGCGAACACCAGCACCGAGTCCGACAGCCCGAGCCGGTGCGGCGTGGCGCCGCCGGCGACGATGGCCTTGACCGCCAGCCGGCGCGTGCCGGGCACGTTCTTGCGCGTGCAGGCGATGCGCGGCTCGCAGCCGACGCCGCGCACGGCGGCGACCAGCGCCGAGGCGCCGCTGGCGATGCCCGAGGCGATCTCGACCAGCGTCTGTGCCGTCTTCCAGGCCCGGTGCAGGCCGGCGGCCGGGCCGT
Source organism: Pseudomonadota bacterium (assembly GCA_018240295.1). Taxonomy (GTDB): domain Bacteria; phylum Pseudomonadota; class Gammaproteobacteria; order Competibacterales; family Competibacteraceae; genus Plasticicumulans. The sequence goes on along the minus strand of JAFEGB010000239.1, from coordinate 3,339 downwards.
GTGCGCTGAGCAGCGGCGTTTTCGCCGCGACCGCCGTGCCGCTGTCAACCCGGCGCTCGATCGTGCAGCCGCACAGCTCGAACAGCCGCGCGGCTTCCTCGATCGCGCAGACCGTCATCGGCTGGCGGGCGGCGAAGTGCGCGCGCCCGGGCGTGCGGCCGATGCCGAGGCCGTGCGTGGTCAGGTCGAGATAGGGCACGTCCTCGTCGAGCCAGCGGGCGAGTTCGGTGTCGGGCAGGTCGGCAAGACTCATGTTCGGGACCCGGAAGGTGCAGGGAAGGCCGGCAGCGTACACCGCGGCCGGCCGCGTCCGCGCGTGGCCGGTCTGCGGGATGTCGCGGTCGCGCTCGCGGGCCGAAGCGGCGGGGAATCGGCAAGTCGCTGTTCTGAAAGCCGGATATGACCTGGCATGCGGCTCGCTCCGGGGGAATCGAGGTGTACCGATACACCCGTGCCCCGATACCACCCGCCCCCAGGAGTCCCGAGCATGTCCCCGATGTCTTCGCACAACCCCAACACCCCCGTCGCCGTCGTCACCGGTTCCACCAGCGGCATCGGCCTCGGCATCGCGCGCAAGCTCGCCGAGCACGGCCACGCGCTGGTGCTGAACGGCCTGAGCACGCCGATGGAAGCCGATGCGCTCTGCACGCAGTTCATGGCCGATTTCGGCGTCGAGGCCGTGTTCAGCGGCGCCGACCTGCGCAAGCCCGAAGGCGTGGCCGAGCTGATCGACACCGCGACGATGCGCTTCGGCCGCCTCGACGTGCTGGTCAACAACGCCGGCATCCAGCACACGGCGCCGGTGCAGGAGTTCCCGGTCGAGAAGTGGGACGCGATCCTCGCGCTGAACCTGAGCGCGGCCTTCCACGCGATCCGCCTGGCGCTGCCCGGCATGCTCGATCGCGGCTTCGGGCGCATCGTCAACATCGCCTCGGTGCACGGTCTGGTCGGCTCGGCGCACAAGGCCGCCTACGTCGCGGCCAAGCACGGCATCGTCGGCCTCAGCAAGGTCGTTGCGCTCGAAACCGCCGGGCTCGGCGTGACCTGCAACGCCGTCTGCCCCGGCTGGGTGCTGACGCCGCTGGTCGAGAAGCAGATCGCCGATCGCGCCGCGGTCGAGGGCATCGGCATCGAGCAGGCGGGGCGCGAGCTGCTGGAGGAGAAGCAGCCTTCGGGGCAGTTCGTGACGCCGGAGCAGCTCGGCGAGCTGGTGGTGTTCCTGGCCTCGGGCGCCGCGGCGCAGCTGACCGGGCAGGCGCTGGCGGTCGACGGCGGCTGGACGGCGCGCTGATCGCATTCCCGATACCCGACTGCGGGTTCTGCACCCTCTCTCCCGCGATGGGGGAGGGGGGCTGAAAGCGCAGGCGTCCGGCACGTTCCGGCAGACGCGAGGAGAAAACCCGACATGACCGCCAACCCGCAAGACGGCATTCACCGCATCAACATCGCGCTGCAGGGTGGCGGCGCGCACGGCGCCTTCACCTGGGGCGTGCTCGACCGGCTGCTGGAGGACGGGCGGCTGCTGATCGACGGCATCAGCGGCACCAGCGCCGGCGCGATGAACGCCGCGGTGCTCGCCTACGGCCTCGCGCGCGGCGGACCGCCGGCGGCGCGCGCCGCGCTCGACGAGTTCTGGCGCCGGACCTCGGCAGCGGCGGCGTTCTCGCCGATGCAGCCGTCGTGGTTCGACCGCTGGATCGGCAACGGCGGCATGGAGTGGTCGCCGGCGTATTTCGTGTTCGACACGCTGACGCGCTTCTTCTCGCCGTACCAGCTGAACCCCATGAACACCAATCCGCTGCGCGACGTGCTCAATGCCGTCGTCGATTTCGACGTGCTGCGCCGCGCGCAGGACGTGAAGCTGTTCCTGTGCGCGACCAACGTCCGGCGCGGGCGCATCCGCGTGTTCGAGACGCACGAGATCGGCCCCGAGGCGGTGCTGGCCTCGGCCTGCCTGCCCTTCCTGTTCCAGGCGGTCGAGATCGACGGCGAGCACTACTGGGACGGCGGCTACATGGGCAATCCGCCGATCTACCCGCTGATCTACGGCACCGACAGCCGCGACGTGCTGATCATCCGCATCAACCCGATCGAGATCCCCGAGGTGCCGAGGACGGCGCGCGAGATCATGGATCGCGTCAACACGCTGTCCTTCAACAGCTCGCTGATGCGCGAGATGCGCGCGATCGGCTTCGTCACCAGGCTGATCGACGAGGGCGCGCTCGACCCGGCGCAGTACAAGCGCCTGCGCATCCACTCGATCGACGCCGAGGAGCGCATGGCGCAGCTCGGCGTGTCGAGCAAGCTCAACGCCGACTGGCGCTGGCTCTGCGAGCTGCGCGAACTCGGCCGGCAGAAGGCGCAGCAGTGGCTGGCCCGGCACTTCGGCGATGTCGGCGTGCGCTCGTCGACCGACGTCGCGACGATGTTCCTGTGAACGGCGAAGGAGGCACGACCATGCACGTCCACGCTGAAACCTTCGCCCGCGCCACGCGCGCGCTGCGCGAACACCGCTCGGCACGCAAGCTCGCGCGTGTCCTGCATGCGCTGCAGAAACCCGCCGCGGCGCTCTGGCCGTTCGCCGAACTCGGCGTGCGTCTGGCGCTCGCGCAGGTCTTTCTCGTCTCGGGCCTGCTGAAGCTCGCCGACTGGCCGACGGCGCTCAGGCTCGCAAGCCTTGAATATCCGGTCGACTGGCTGGCACCGGCGACGGCCGCCGTGCTCGGCGTCACGGCCGAACTGCTCGGCGGGATATTGCTGGCAGCGGGCCTGGCGACGCGCGCCGCGGCCGTGGCGCTGATCGCGCTGACGCTGGTCATCGACCTCGAATACCGCGCACTCGCCGAGCACCGCGACTGGCTCGTGCTGCTCGGCGGCTGGCTGCTGCTCGGCGCCGGGCCGCTGTCGCTCGACCGGCTGCTGGCGCGCGGGCTTTCGAGCAGCGCGCTGCCGGGGGCGGCGCGCCTGCAGGCAGGGCTGGCGGCCGTGAGCGCGGCCGGCGAGGCGCCGTGGCTGCTCGTCGTGCGCGGCTGGCTGGCGTGGCGGGTGCTCGATACGCAGTGGCCGGGCTTCAGCGGCGCGCCGCTCGCCGGTGCCTGGCCGTGCCTGCTCGGCGCGGCGCTGGTGCTCGCCGGGCTCGGCACGCGGCTGTTCGCACCGGCGCTGCTGCTGATCTTCGCAGCCGCGTCGCTGCCGGACTTCGGCTGGCTCGCCGGCCTCGCGCTGCTGCTCGCGCTGCGCGGCGCCGGTGCGTGGTCGCTCGACGGCCTGATCGCGGCGGCGATCGAACGGCGCGCACCGCGCCTGTCGGCGCTGCCGGACGAGGTCGTCGACGGCCTG
>JAFEGB010000238.1 GCA_018240295.1 Pseudomonadota bacterium | reverse complement strand
TTCCGGATTCATGAAGATCACATTCATCAAGATCGCATTCATCAAGATCGCATTCATTTCACATGCCGGTAATTCGGCAGCGTAAATCCGGATTGCGTCCGTTATTGCGGATGCCTGTCTGCGATCATGGAACTGGCCTGAACCGGATGACTGCCGGAAGGCTTGTCTGTGCACAGCTTGTCCTTATACTGCCGCCCCGCCTGTAAAGAGGACGAATGGCAGGCGCATGGGCAAGTGAGAAAGTCTGGACGCTGTCTGCGGTTATATCCGGTTTTTCGTGAAGCACCGGCGTTTCGGCCGCACGGGTCTGCCGGTGGGCAGGCAGACGAATCATTGCCATACGGACGGCATGTCCGTCTGGCCGAATGGATGCCGGAAAGCGCCGGAAACCGCTCCGGCCTGTTTCAAACGCCATGCGCTGCATTCGGGCAGCACGGAGAGTTTTCATGAACCGCCGGGACGATGAGGTGCCTGTTGCGCCGGAGGCTGCGCAGTCCTGGGATATCGGCCCGATCGTGCGCGAATTACGTGCGCAGCGCGAACGCTGGCGCACGGCGCGCCAGCGCCGGCTGACGGCCGGCGGTCGCGAATTCCCGGCCCGCGCCGCCATCGGGCGCATTCTCGCCGATCTCTGCGGCGCGCTGTTTCCGATGCGGCTCGGGCCGGACGACCTGCAGCGCGAAAGCGAGGATTACTACGTCGGCCACACGCTGGATCGCGCCCTGCGCGCGCTGCTCGGCCAGGTCTGCCTCGAACTCGGCGTGGCCTCGGCCGAGGCCGTGCATCACGTGCGCCGCTTCGCCGAAGCCCTGCCCGGCATCCGCGCGCTGCTCGATGCCGATGTCGAGGCCGCCTTTGCCGGCGATCCGGCGGCGCGCAGCGTCGATGAGGTGCTGCTCTGCTATCCGGGCGTGCTGGCGATCATCCACCACCGGCTCGCCCACCAGCTGCACGGCCAGGGTCTGGCGCTGCTTGCGCGCATCGTCGCCGAAATCGCGCACGCGCAGACCGGCATCGACATCCATCCGGGGGCGCGCATCGGCCGCAGCTTCTTCATCGACCACGGCACCGGCGTCGTCATCGGCGAAACCGCGGTGATCGGCGACCACGTGCGGCTGTATCAGGCGGTCACGCTCGGTGCCCGCAGTTTCCAGACCGCGATCGACGGCAGCCTCGAAAAAGGTCTGGCCCGCCACCCGGTGGTCGAGGACGACGTGGTCATCTACGCCGGCGCGACCATCCTCGGGCGCATCACGATCGGCCGTGGCTCGGTGATCGGCGGCAACGTCTGGCTCACGCACAGCGTGCCGCCCGGCAGCCACGTCACGCAGGCGAGCACGCGCCAGGAACAGGTGAACCACTGATATCCATCACAGCTGAACACCCGGTCCTTTCAGCCCATTCCCCTTCGCGGGGAAGGGCTGGGGGAGAGGGAGATCAACACCGCATTCACGTGTGATCGGCATGACACACCGGCAGCACCCGGCCGCCTGATCCGCCGCCGGAGCCTTCACGCCCATATTCACGTGCGCAGCAGATGGCTGCGCGCGCCGGCCCGGTCGTGCCCGCCGTTTTCGGCCGGTGCGATCCGCTGATCCGGCATCCGCATTACAGCGCCTTGCTCCCGAAGCAGGAGAAAGGCAGGGGAGAGGAAGAAAAAATCCGGCCGGTTCACAGCAGCATTGTGATCGGCAACCGGTCCTGCATTTTCCGGCGACCCATGAGCGGTCGCCGTCCGAATCGCCGTTCAGGCATGAGCGGCCCTTTTCAACAGCGGAGATTCAGAAGATGAGTGACAGCTCCCACGTGCACAGCGCCCTCGGCGACCATGCCGCGCGCCAGCTGGCGAATGCGACCAAGACCGTACCGCAGCTTTCGACGATCACGCCGCGCTGGCTCGTGCATCTGCTGCAGTGGGTGCCGGTCGAGGCCGGCATCTTCCGGCTGAACAAGGTCAGCAATCCGACCAGCGTCGAAGTCGCCTGCTCGCAGCGCGACGAAGCGGCGCTGCCGAAGACCTTCGTCGATTACGAGGAACAGCCGCGCGAGTATTTCCTGAATGCGGTGACGACGGTGCTCGACGTGCACACGCGCGTGTCGGATCTCTACAGCAGTCCGCACGACCAGATCAGGGAGCAGCTGCGCCTGACGATCGAGACGATCAAGGAGCGTCAGGAATCGGAGCTGATCAACAACCCCGACTACGGCCTGCTCGCCAACGTCGCCGATGCGCAGCGCATCTCGACACTGAATGGTGCGCCGACCCCGGACGATCTCGACGAGCTGATCACCAGGGTCTGGAAGGCGCCGGGCTTCTTCCTCGCGCACCCGCTCGCGATCGCCGCGTTCGGCCGCGAATGCACGCGCCGCGGCGTGCCGCCGGCGACCGTCAGCCTGTTCGGCTGCCAGTTCATCACCTGGCGCGGCCTGCCGCTGATCCCGTCCGACAAGATTCCGGTCGTCGACGGCAGGACGCAGATCCTCCTGCTGCGCACCGGCGAAAGCCGTCAGGGCGTCATCGGCCTGTATCAGCCCGGCCTGACCGGCGAGCAGAGCCCGGGTCTGTCGGTGCGCTTCATGGGCATCGACCGCGCCGCGATCGCGTCCTACCTGATCTCGCTGTACTGCTCGCTGGCGATCCTGACCGACGATGCGGTGGCCGTGCTCGAAGACGTGGAGGTCGGCAAGTTCCATGAATATGCCCACACCTACCAGTGAGGCCGCCGCCGCGGCGGCGCTGCCCGGCAGCCTCGCGCCGCCGGGCCTGCCGGACGTGGCCGGGCTGACGCAGCTCGCCAGCGCCTTCTTCGCGATGCTGCCGGGCGAGACCATGGCCGCGGCGCTGCCGGGGCTCGCGCAGCGCGCGCCGTCGCTGACGGCCGCGCAGCCGCCGGCCAGTTTGCCCGGGCCGGTGCCGCTGCCGACTTCGTTGCCGGTCGGTCATCCGGCGCCGCCGCCGGCTGCCGTGCCGCCGGTGACGGTCGCCGCGACCGGGGCCGGCGTGGGGCCGGTGAGTTCTGCGCCGGTGGCGGCATCGGCGGCGCCGTTCTACTTCCTCGACGAGGCCGGGGCCGGTCTGCGTGCGGCCGGCGGGCGGGATGGTCTGGATGATCTGGATGGTCTCGCCGCCGCGGCGAGTGCGCCGGCCGTGCTGCCGGCGCAGAGCTTCGGGCTGCCCGGTGAGTCCGAGCTGCAGGCGCTGCTGCGCTCGCTGACGGCGCCGGGGCCGACGCATGCGGACGGGCCGTACTACTTCGTCGATGCGCCGGCGCCGGTGCCGGCGCTCGCTCCGCTCGCGGCTCCGGCCTTCGACGTGCAGGCGGTGCGCCGGGACTTCCCGATCCTCGCCGAGCGCGTCAACGGCCGGCCGCTGGTCTGGTTCGACAACGCCGCGACCACGCAGAAGCCGCAGGCGGTCATCGACCGGCTCGCGTACTTCTATGCGCACGAGAACTCCAACATCCACCGCGCCGCGCACGAACTGGCGGCGCGGGCGACCGAGGCCTACGAGCAGGCGCGGCGCACGGTCGCCGGCTTCCTCGGCGCCGGTTCGCCGGACGAGATCGTGTTCGTGCGCGGCGCGACCGAGGCGATCAACCTCGTCGCACAGAGCTGGGGCCGGCAGGAGATCGGCGAGGGCGACGAGATCATCGTCTCGCTGCTGGAACATCACGCCAACATCGTGCCCTGGCAGCGGCTCGCGGCCGAAAAGGGCGCGAAGCTGCGCGTGATCCCGGTCGATGACGACGGCCAGATCCGGCTCGACGAGTACGCACGGCTGCTGAATCCGCGCACGAAGCTGGTCGCGGTCACGCAGGTCTCGAACGCGCTCGGCACGATCGTGCCGGTCGCCGACGTGGTGCGGCTCGGCCACGCCGCCGGCGCGCGCGTGCTGATCGACGGCGCGCAGGCGGTCTCGCACCTGCGCGTCGACGTGCAGGCGCTCGATGCCGATTTCTACGTGTTCTCGGGCCACAAGATCTTCGGCCCGACCGGCATCGGCGCGCTGTACGGCAAGCCGGAACTGCTGGCGGCGATGCCGCCGTGGCAGGGCGGCGGCAACATGATCGCCGACGTGAGCTTCGAGCAGATCCGCTATCAGGACGCACCGGCGCGCTTCGAGGCCGGAACCGGCAACATCGCCGATGCCGTTGGCCTCGGCGCCGCGCTCGACTATGTGCAGCGGCTCGGCCTGGAGCGCATCGCGCAGTACGAGCACGAACTGCTCGTTTACGCGAGCGCCGGCCTGCGCACGGTGCCGGGCCTGCGCCTGATCGGCACGGCACCCGACAAGGCAAGCGTCGTGTCCTTCGTGCTCGCCGGCTACCGCAGCGACGAGGTCGGCACGGCGCTGAACCGCGAAGGCATCGCCGTGCGCTCGGGCCATCACTGCGCGCAGCCGATCCTGCGCCGCTTCGGTCTGGAGACCTCGGTGCGTCCGTCGCTGGCCTTCTACAACACGCGCGAGGAAGTCGACCGGATGATCCGCGTGCTGCAGCAACTGGCGCGCGAGCGCCGGGTCTGACGCCGCTCACTGCGATTCGCGCTGCCGGTTCCGCCCGGCCCTCCCGTCCTTATGGGCGAGGGCCGGAAGGAACTAAGGAAGAAGCGCGCGGGCGCGCGTGAGGGTTCCGGACAGCCTCCGCCGGCCCGGCCGTCACTGCGCGGCCGGGCCGGTTCCGGTTTTCGGGCCGGGATCAGCGCCAGATACAGCACGGCCTCGCCCTGACCGGGATTGCG
>JAFEGB010000237.1 GCA_018240295.1 Pseudomonadota bacterium | reverse complement strand
TGCCTCGCACCGGCACGCCGGGCCGCAGACGCGGCGGTGGACTCATACCGATCACGCCAGAACGCTTTGCTTTTCAGCCCCTCGCCCCTTGCGGGAGAGGGGTTGGGGAGAGGGGGAGAAAAACCATGCATTTACATGTGATCGGTATCAGAGAACGTTGCCGAACCCTGCGGTTCAGCCTTTCTCCCTCTGGGAGAGGGGTTGGGGTGAGGACTTCTTTTGAGCATCAGAGCGCCCCCGCCAACCGGGATGCCGTGCCGGAAAAGCCCTCATCCCCGGCCCTTCCCCCAGAGGGGGAAGGGGGAAAAGCAATCCACGGATCAGCACCTTGCAAGGTTTGGCAACATTCTCTGAAACGTGGGAGCCAGCACCCGGCCTTGCTGCCAGCGTCCACCCCTCTCCCCCGCCCCCTTGTGTCTTGACGCCCGACCTGATCAGTCGGAACGTCCCCGCCCGGCAGTGCGGGAAGCGTGGCGGAGAGTTCGCCAGACCCCTGGGTCCGATGGAGTCCGCGGGAGAGATTGAGCCCCGCCACGCGCTCTAGCCAAAAGAGATCGAACGGTATCCTCGGCCCCGCCGTTGCGCGGAGAGTCTGCACAGACAAGGTTGATCCCGGCATGAGCATCCCGACGCTTGGCATTGATATCAGCAAGTTGAAGTTTCACGTGGCGCTGCTGCGTACGGACGGGAAGTACCGCGAGCGCACCTTCGCCAACACCCCGGCGGGCTTTGGGCAGTTGCTGGAGTGGTTGCAGCGTCAGGAAGGCGCCGGAGCGCACGTGTGCATGGAGGCCACGGGCAGCTATGGCGAGGCGCTGGCGCTGTTTCTGCACGAAGCCGGCTGGCGGGTCAGCGTCGTCAACCCCGCGCAGATCAAGGCGTTTGCTGCCAGTGAACTGCTGCGCACCAAGACCGACCGGGTCGATGCGCGTCTGATCGCGCGCTTCTGCCGCGCACACGCCCCGGCGCCCTGGCAGCCGCTGCCGCTGGAGGTGCGCACCCTGCGCGCCCTGGTGCTGCGCCTCGAAGCGCTGCAGGAAATGCAGCAACAGGAGCGCAACCGCGCGCAGGTCTGCAACGCCGCCGTGCAGCCGAGCATCGAGGCCTTGCTGGTCACGATCGACACTCAGCTCAGCACGCTCAAGGAGTTGATCAAAAAGCATATCGACAATCACCCGGACCTGCGCGCCAAGCGCGAGCTGCTCTTGTCCATCCCCGGCGTCGGCGAGGCCACGCTGGCGACGGTACTGGCCTACTTCGCCGCCACGCCCGAGCGCTTCGCCGATGTCGGGGCACTGATCGCGTATCTGGGCATCAACCCCCGACAGCGCCAGTCCGGCACCAGCCTCAACGCTGCCGCCCATATTTCCCGCCAGGGACCGCCGATCGTGCGCAAGCGCCTGTTCTTTCCGACCCTCTCGGCCTGTTCCCATAACCCGATCGTGCGCGCCTTGTATGAACGCATGCTCGCAGCCGGCAAACCCAGGAAACTCGGCGTGCTCGCTGCCATGACCAAGTTCGTGCGCCTGATCTTCGGCGTCGTGAAGTCCGGCAAGCCGTTTGATCCGAACTGGCAGCCGGCGGCTTGACGGGGGACTGAAAGACGGTATCTCTCCCCTTGCGCGAGAGGGGTCGGGCGTCAAGACACAAGGGGGATCAACAACGCATTCACGCATGATCGGCATGACCCGACTTCTGCCGGCCACGATCCGCTGCGCTTGCCTGTCCGGGTCTGATATCCCCGTGCCCGGCAGGATTGCATCGGGTGTATTGAAGACACTAAGCTATTCGTGTCCTGCGCACACCAAGCCCATGCCCGCCGATACCCTGCCCGTTTCCACCGACATCGTGCTGTTCTCGATCCGCGACGAACGGCTCGAAGTGCTGCTCGTGCGCGAGGACGCCGGGCAGCCCTGGGCGCTGCCGGGCGGGCGGGCGGGCCGCGAGGAAGACCTCGATGCCTCGGCGCTTCGTCATCTCGCGGCCCGCACCGGCGTGCGCGGCGTCTGGCTCGAACAGCTGTATACCTTCGGCCGGCCGGATCGCGACCCGGCGCAGCGCGTGATCGCGGTCGCGTACTACGCGCTGGTGCCGATCGGCCAGCTCGAGGTCGGCCCGGCCGATCAGCACCGCGACTGGTTCCCGGTGCGCGCGCTGCCGCGGCTCGCGCTCGATCACGCGGCGATCGTCGCGCGCGCGCTGGATCGGCTGGTCGCCAAGCTCGACTATTCGACCATCGCCCTCCAGTTCATGCCGGCGCGCTTCACGCTGTCGGCGCTGCAGGCGGTGTACGAGACCATCCTCGGCGAGGCGCTGGACAAGCGGAACTTCCGCAAGCGCGTGCTCGCGCTCGCGTGCATCGAAGACACCGGCGAGCTGTCCCGCGAGGGACACCACCGGCCGGCACGGCTGTATCGGGTCGCGCGACCCGGCACCGTCGAATTCATCAAGTGATGCGGCCCGCCCCGCGGCCGCCCGGAGCCCACCCCATGAACGCAGCCGTTCCTGTCCGCAGCCACCGGCTGACGCCCGAGCAGGTGCCGCCGACCATCGTCGAGACGCTGGAAGCCGGCGAGCGCGCCGAGCTGACCGCGCGCATCAGGAGCCTGCTGAAGGCGCAGGACGCGACGCTGGTCGCGCACTACTACACCTCGCCGGAGCTGCAGGAACTCGCCGATGCCACCGGCGGCTACGTGTCGGATTCGCTCGACATGGCGCGCTTCGGCACCGAGTGCCCGTCGAGGACGCTGATCGTCGCCGGCGTGCGCTTCATGGGCGAGACCGCGAAGATCCTGAATCCCGAGAAGCGCGTGCTGATGCCGGACCTGCACGCCGAGTGCTCGCTCGATCTCGGCTGCCCGCCCGACGAGTTCTCGGCCTTCTGCGACGCGCATCCGGACCGTGAGGTCGTCGTCTACGCCAACACCTCGGCGGCCGTGAAGGCGCGCGCCGACTGGATGGCGACCTCGGGCATCGCGCTCGATCTGGTCCGCCACCTGCACGCGCAGGGCAAAAAGATCCTGTGGGCGCCGGACAAGCACCTCGGTGCCTGGGTGCGTGACCAGACCGGCGCCGACGTGCTGCTCTGGGATGCCTCCTGCGTCGTGCACGAAGCCTTCAAGGCCGAGGGTCTGGTGCAGATGAAGCTCGAACATCCGGACGCGCTGGTGCTCGTGCATCCGGAATCGCCGGCCGAGGTCATCGCGCTCGCCGATTACGTCGGCTCGACCACCGGCATCATCAAGGCCGCGAAGGAGCTGCCGGCGCAGAAGTTCATCGTCGCGACCGACAACGGCATCTTCCACAAGATGCGCGCCGCGGCGCCGGAGAAGACCTTCATCGAGGCCCCGACCGGCGGGCGCGGCGCCACCTGCGTGTCGTGTGCGCACTGCCCGTGGATGGCGATGAACGGCCTGCGCTCGCTCGCGCGCGTGCTCGAACGCGGCGACAACGAGATCCTCGTGCCCGAGGACATCCGCGAGCGCGCCGTGCGCCCGATCCGCCGGCTGCTCGACTTCGCGCGCACGCGCAACACCGTCGTGCTCGGCAACAACGACGCCTGAACCAATGCCACGTCCGGACGCCAGCCGCCGCCTCGCCGCGCACGCCCGCGCGGCGGCGCTGAAGGCACTGATCGCGCAGTCCGAAAGTCTGCCGGCCGCCGCGCCGCGCCGCCCGGCCCGGCCCGGCCCGGATCTGCCGCTGCCGAAGCCCGCTGCCCGCCGCCCGCCGCTGCCGAAGCGCCTCGGCGAGCACTGGCAGCGCGCCGGCAGTGACACGCGCGCGCTGCTCGACACCGCGCGTGCGCTCACGATCGCCAACCGCGCCTTCGCCGCCAGCGTGCGCCCGCCGCTGAATGAGCACGCGCAGCTCGCGCGGCTCGATCCGGCCGGCTGGGTCGTGCTGGTCGATTCGCCGGCCTGGGCGGCGCGGCTGCGCTTCGGCGCCCAGGCCGTGCAGCGCGGGCTGCAGCAGCGCCTGCAGTGCCCGGTGCCGGCGCTCGACATCCGCGTGATCGTCCCGCCGCCGCCGCCGCGCCCGCAGGCGCACCGGCGCCTGAGCATTTCGGCCAGCAGTGCGGCCAGTCTTGCCGCTGCCGCGCGCGCCCACGCCGGCGAAGCACTCGGTGCCGCGCTGGCGCGGCTGGCCGCGCATGCCGGCGCGCGCGCAACTTCTGTGGGCGATCCCGGCCAAGCCCGCTAGAATGCGCGCCTTTTCAATACGGCTCGTGCCCCTGCCCACGACCGAGCACCACGGAATCAGACGTGACGACCGAAGAAACCTCCCTGTCCGCCCCCGAAGCCGAAGCCGATGCCGCCAGTGAGGCCGGCAAGCCGAGTGCCCGGGAGCAAAGCCGGCAGCTCCTCGGGCGGCTGGTCGAAACCTACCCGAAGGCTTTCTTCCCGCTCTCGGCCCGGCAGGTACACCCGCTGAAGCTCGGCATCCACAAGGATCTGCAGCCGGTCATCAAGGACTGGGGCTACGAGCCGCTGGCGCTGAAGCTGGCGCTGGCCGCCTACATCCGCCAGCTGCGCTACCAGATCTCGATCACCAAGGAAGCCCAGCGCGTCGATCTCACCGGCGCCCCGGCCGGCGAAATCTCCGACGAGCACCGCCAGAAGGCGCAGGAGCAGGTCGAGACCATCCGCGCGACGCGCAAGGCCCGCCAGCCGGCCGGCGCCGGCAAGCCTGCCCGCCCGGCGGCGGCATCGGCCGGCAGCGATGCGCCGGCCGATGCCGAAGCACCGGCCACCGC
>JAFEGB010000236.1 GCA_018240295.1 Pseudomonadota bacterium | reverse complement strand
TGCGCGCCGGCGCAGACGCCACCGCGCCCCGCCTTGCCGGCCGCCGGCGGCTCGCGCAGGCTATTCCTCCCATGAACATGCCCGCCGCCCCGCAGTTCCCGCTGACGCTGATGTATGCCGTCCCTGCCGCCGCCGCGCTGGCGGCCCTGGCGCCATCCGCCGCGGCCGCGGTCCAGAGCGCCCTGCTCGATGCCGCCGCCGGCCGGCTGAAACTCGCGATGGCGCCCGGCCGGCGCGAGGGCGTGCTCGCCGCCGCCGGCCGGCGCGTGCTCTGCCAGCCGCACGGTGCGCGGCTGATGGTGCTGCTGCTCGCCGCGGCTCCGCCCGGCGACGGTCCGGCGACGGCGCCCGATGCCGCCGAATGCGAGCAGCTCGATGCCTTCCACGCCGCCGACGACGGCTTCCGCGTGCCCGAAACCGTGCTCGTGCGCCGGCTCGAAGGCCAGTCGCTGCTGCGCGCCTGGCGCGAACTGCGCGGCCTGCCGCTGCCGCGCCTCGCCACCGCCGCCGACCTCGACGCCGCGCTGCTGCAGCGCCTGGAGCGCCCCGGCCAGCGCGCCAGCGCCCGCCAGGCGCACGCGATCGGCGAGGTGCTCGGCGTGCCGGTCGACGCGCTGCGCTTCTGACAGCGCGCGCCTGCCCCCCGGCTTCCCCCCCGCCCTGAACGTCAGCCGCAAGGCGCCCCCCCCCCCCGCCTGCACGGCTTTCAGCCTTGCGGCCGCCGCTGTTGCGGCAGCGACCGGCCTGCAGCGCGCCTCGCCGCTCCCGGCCGGCGGCATGGAGCCACCGCCGGGCCGCGCGAAATGCCCGCTGACTCCGGCCGGGAATCATTCCGGCACACCCCCCGGAGTTAGGCCGGCTTACCCCCGAGGTGGAGTGGCCGGGACTGCTTGATGCGAGTCAAGGTGCGCAGCCCCTTGCCAATCGCTCAATGCCGCCAGCGCCGGAGCCTGCACGGTTTCCGGACTTCGCCACCAACCTGGGGAAATGCCATGCACGAGACTTTCACCAAGTCCATGGCTCGGAACATCTATTACGGAGGCGCAGCCTTCTTCGTACTGGTGTTCCTCGGCCTGACCTTCGATACCACGCATACGCTGCCGAAACGCGACAACCGCGCCAACCTGACCGAGACCGTCGCCCTCGGCAAGAAGGTCTGGGAAAACAACAACTGCATCGGCTGCCACACGCTGCTCGGCGAGGGTGCGTATTTCGCGCCCGAACTCGGCAACGTCTACAAGCGCTTCGGCAACAGCACCGAGGCGATCAAGGCCTTCATCAAGAGCCGGCCGGAAAACGGCGTGCCGGGCCGCCGCTCGATGCCGCAGTTCCACCTGACGGATCAGGAACTCGAAGGCATCGCGCAATTCCTGAAGTACAGCTCCGAAATCAACACCGCCAACTGGCCGCCGAACATCCAGGGCTGATCCGCCTGCGCCCGCCCGAGGACATCACGTCATGCAATACCTGTCGCAAAAGGTCGCGAAACCGTATTTCGTCGCCGCGATCGGACTGTTCGCCGGCCAGATCCTGTTCGGCCTGATCATGGGCATCCAGTATCTGGTCGGCGACTTCCTGTTCCCGGCCATTCCGTTCAACGTGGCCCGCATGGTCCACACCAATCTGCTGATCGTCTGGCTGCTGTTCGGCTTCATGGGCGCGAGCTATTACCTCGTGCCCGAGGAGGCCGAGCGCGAACTCGAAAGCCCGCTGCTCGCGAAGATCCTGTTCTGGGTGTTCCTGATCGCCGGCGCGCTGACCGTCGTCGGTTATCTGGCCGTGCCGTATGCGTCGCTCGCGAAGCTGACCGGCAATGACGTGCTGCCGACCATGGGCCGCGAATTCCTCGAACAGCCGACCATCACCAAGGTCGGCATCGTCGTGGTCGCGCTCGGTTTCCTCTACAACGTCGGCCTGACCATCCTCAAGGGCCGCAAGACCGTCATCAACCTGGTGCTGCTGACCGGACTCGCCGGGCTGGCCGTGCTGTTCCTGTTCTCGTTCTACAACCCCGATAACCTGGTGCTCGACAAGTTCTACTGGTGGTGGGTCGTGCACCTGTGGGTCGAGGGCGTCTGGGAGCTGATCCTCGGTTCGATCCTCGCCTTCGTGCTGATCAAGGTCACCGGCGTCGATCGCGAGATCATCGAGAAGTGGCTGTACGTGATCATCGCGATGGCGCTGATCACCGGCATCATCGGCACCGGCCACCACTACTTCTGGATCGGCACGCCGGAGTACTGGCAGTGGCTCGGCTCGGTGTTCTCGGCGATGGAACCGCTGCCGTTCTTCGCGATGACGGTGTTCGCGTTCAACATGGTCAACCGCCGCCGCCGCGAGCACCCGAACCAGGCCGCGACGCTGTGGGCGCTCGGCACCTCGGTGATGGCCTTCCTCGGCGCCGGCGTCTGGGGCTTCCTGCACACGCTCGCGCCGGTCAACTACTACACGCACGGCACGCAGATCACCGCCGCGCACGGCCACATGGCCTTCTACGGCGCCTACGTGATGATCGTGCTGACCATCATCAGCTACGCGATGCCGATGCTGCGCGGCCAGACCGCCGCCAACAGCCGCCGCTCGCAGGTGCTGGAGATGTGGTCGTTCTGGCTGATGACGGTGTCGATGGTGTTCATCACGCTGTTCCTGACCGGCGCCGGCATCCTGCAGGTCTACCTGCAGCGCTACAGCGCCCAGCCGCTGCCGTTCATGGTCGTGCAGGAGCAGATCAGCCTGTTCTACTGGCTGCGGCTGATCGCCGGCCTGGTGTTCACCATCGGCCTCGGTGCCTACATCGCGAGCTTCTTCGTCGGGCGCACCGAGCCGGAAGCGGTGGCGATGAAGTCGGTGCCGGTGACGGCCTGAAGCCCCGGCCGGCCCCGGGCGTGAGGGACGACCGTCCCTCACGCCTTTTTTATCCGGGTCCCGGGTGCCGCGCGGATGGTCCTTTGGCTGCGCGGTGCTCCCCTGCCCTTTCCCCTGCCCCGTCCCGGAGCCGCCATGTCCGACCTTCCGTATTACGCCCCGGCCGGCAACGAGATCGCGCTGTTCGAGGCCGCCTGGCGCGAGCGGCTGCCGGTGCTGCTCAAGGGCCCGACCGGCTGCGGCAAGACGCGCTTCGTCGCGCACATGGCCGCCCGCCTCGGCCGGCCGCTGTATACGGTCGCCTGCCACGACGACCTGACCGCCGCCGATCTGGTCGGCCGGCACCTGATCGGCGACGGCGGCACCTGGTGGAGCGACGGGCCGCTGACGCGCGCGGTGCGCGAGGGTGCGATCTGCTACCTCGACGAAGTCGTCGAGGCGCGCAAGGACACCACCGTCGTGTTGCACCCGCTGACCGACGACCGGCGCATCCTGCCGATCGAGCGCACCGGCGAAACCCTCGCCGCACCGGCGGAATTCATGCTCGTGGTCTCGTACAACCCCGGCTACCAGAACCTGCTGAAGGGCCTGAAGCCCTCGACCCGCCAGCGCTTCGTGGCGATGGCCTTCGACTACCCGGACGCGGCACGCGAGCGCGAAATCCTGATGCGCGAGGCCGGCATCGACGCCGGGCTGGCCGAGCGCCTCGTGCGCCTCGGCCACGGCCTGCGTGCGCTGAAGGATCACGACCTCGACGAGGGCGCCTCGACGCGGCTGCTGATCTACGCCGCGACGCTGATGCGCGCCGGCCTCGCGCCGCGCGCTGCGTGCCGGGCGGCGCTCATCGAACCGCTGACCGATGACACGGCCACGCTGCTCGCGCTGCAGGAAGTCGTCGATGTCGCGTTTCCCGGCTGAGCGCAGGCCCGATGCCGACGGCCGCCGGCTGGCGGTGCGCGCGCAGGCGCTGTACCTCGCCAACCTGCTGATCCTGCCGGGCCTCGCGTTCGCGGCGCTGCTGTGGCTGCGCCGCCGGCGTGCCGGTGTGCCGCTGCTCGCGCAAGCGCACCTCGATGCGGCGCTGCACGCGAGCCTCTGGGCACTGGCCCTGCTGCCGGGCGTGGCCGGGCTGCTGGTGCTGGTCGCCGGTCTGCGTGCGCCGGCGACCTGGATGACGCTGATCCTGTGGGTGGTCAGCATGCACACGGCGCTGGTGCTCTGGGGGCTGCTGGCGCTGGCCGCGGCCCTGGCAGGACGACTGCCGCCGCCGCCGTGGCGCGGCCGCATCAGCGGGTGAGCGCGATCACGCGCGAACGGCCTGTCCTGCCCGTCCTGTCTCTGCCTATCCTTCTCCCGCGCCCGGCCGGGCCCTGCCGAGCCGGTGCGTGCGGCCGGCACGAAACGGCTGCAACAAGCGATTTCATCCGGCATTGAGGTTTTCCGGTACCGTCGCGCTGCCGCGCGCAGCGGATCCCGGCATTCGCGAACGCTGACTTTGCGGCTAGCCTTGCGCGCGGCATGTCCGCCCCGCCCCGAACCCGCTCTTCTGGTCCGGCATGCCGTTTCCGGCCCCAGTGCTGCCGTCGGTTTCGTCGATGAACGCCGCCCCCCTCACTGTACCGCCCGCCCCCCTGACGGCAGCCCTGCTGCTTGCCGCAGCCTATGTGCTTGCCGGCGCGGCCGGGCTGGCGCTGGCGCTGCCGCCCGATACCGAGATCGCCGTCTGGCCGGCGGCCGGTGTCGCCGCCGGCGGCCTGCTCGCCGGCGGCCTGCGGCTGTGGCCGGCGGTGTGGATCGGCTCCTTCGTGATCAACCTGTGGCTGCGCCTGAGCCTGCTCGGCCAGCCGCCGACGGCCTCGGCGTTCCTGATTCCGGCCGGCATCGCCTGCGGTGCCGCCGCGCAGGCCTGGGTCGGCGCGCGGCTGAGCGCGGCGCTGCTCGCGCGCCCGCACCCGCTCGCGCACGGCACCGAGACGCTGTCCTTCCTGCTGCGCGTCGGACCGCTCGCCTGCCTGATCAGCGCCACGACCGCCACGCTCCTGCTGGTCGCCAGCGCCTCGGTGCCGGTCGAGGCCGCGGGCGGGCTGTTCTGGACCTGGTGGTGCGGCGATACGCTCGGCGTGCTGCTGTTCACGCCGATCGTGCTGGCCTGGATGGCGCCGGCGCACCGCGACTGGCATGCGCGCCGGCGGCTGCTGAGCCTGCCGCTCGTGGCCTCGCTGCTGCTGACCACGACGGCCGTGCATCAGGCGAGCGAGGCCGAACGCCGGCGCACCGAGCAGGATTTCGAACGCCAGGCGCTGCCGCTCGCGACCGCGATCATCGGCACGCTGCAGCGCCACGTCGAGGCCGTGCAGTCGCTCGCCGACTTCCTCGCTGCCGTGCCGCCGGAGCCACAGGCCTTCCGCCGCTATGCGACCGGCCAGATCGCACGGCTGCCGGGCCTGCGCGTGCTGCAGTGGTCGCCGCGCGTGCCGGCGGCGGCACTGGCGGAATTCGAGGCCGCCCAGCGCGACGCCGGCCGCCCGGGCTACCGGGTGTTCTCGATCGACGATGCCAGCGGCAGGCGCGTGCCGCTGCCGGCGCTGCCGGCGTATTACCCGATCCAGTTCAACGAGCCTGCGACCGGCAACGAGGCGGCGCTCGGTCTCGATGTCCACGCCCGCCGCATCTCGCGCCCGGCGCTGGAACAGTCGCGCCGCAGCGGCAGCGTCGCGGTCACGCCCGGCCTGCGCCTGGTGCAGGAGACCGGCGAGCAGACCGGCGTCGTGTTCTATCAGGCGGTGCCGCCGGGCCGCCCCGGTTCCGAACCGAACGGCTTCGCCGGCGGCGTGCTCAGGCTCGGCGACACGCTGGCCGCGGCGATCGCGCCGCTGCCGCGCAGCGCCCTGATCGTGCGCCTGACCGACGAGACCCAG
>JAFEGB010000235.1 GCA_018240295.1 Pseudomonadota bacterium | reverse complement strand
GGCCGGGCGCGGAGGCTAGCCGCTGCCGGAGGCGCCGGGCAGCGTCGCCGGCCGGAAGCAGAGCATGCGCAGCAGCGCCATCTCGAAGCCGCCGCGCGGCTCGGGCGCGAGCGGCAGATCGCGGCGCGCGTGCAGCGCGATCTGGTAGCAGAGCTGCACGTCCTCGGCCGTGAACGCGGCGGCGAGGCGGGTGAGCGTATCGCTGTCGTACAGCTCGTCGTTGGCGCCGGGCACGGCCTGCGCGAGCGCGACGCGCTGCAGCAGCGACAGCAGTTCGGCGAGCACGCCGTCGTAATGCGGCGCCTAGCGATCGAGCCGCTCGATCGCCGCGAGCACGCTGGCCGCATCGCCGCCGGCCAGGGCTTCGGCGAGGTGCACGACGTGCAGGCGGTCGATGGTGCCGAGCATCGCCGCGGTGTCGAGGGCGCCGACGCGACCGGCGCCGAAGGCGATGGCCTGATCGAGCAGCGACAGCGCATCGCGCATCGAGCCGTCGCCGGCGCGCGCGAGCGCGGCGAGCGCGGCCGGTTCGTGTGCGATGCCTTCGGCGTCGAGGATGTCGGCGAGCCGGCTCTGGATCAGCGCCGCCGGCAGGCGCTTGAGGCTGAACTGCAGGCAGCGCGACAGCACGGTGACCGGCAGCTTCTGCGGGTCGGTGGTCGCGAGCAGGAACTTCACGTGCGGCGGCGGCTCTTCGAGCGTCTTCAGCAGCGCGTTGAAGCTGCTGGTGCTCAGCATGTGCACTTCGTCGATCAGGTAGACCTTGTAGCGACCGCGCGCCGGTGCGTACTGGACGTTTTCGAGCAGCTCGCGCGTGTCCTCGACCTTGGTGCGCGAGGCCGCATCGACCTCGATCAGATCGACGAAGCGGCCCTCGTCGATCTCGCGGCAGGCCGCACAGACGCCGCAGGGCTCGGCGGTGATGCCGGTCTCGCAGTTCAGCGACTTGGCGAGGATGCGCGCGATCGTGGTCTTGCCGACGCCGCGCGTGCCGGTGAACAGGAAGGCGTGATGCAGGCGGCCGTTGGCGAGCGCGTTGCCGAGCGCGCGCACGACGTGCTCCTGCCCGACCAGTTCCGCGAAGCGCTTCGGCCGCCATTTGCGCGCCAGAACCTGATGGCTCATCTCGTGCCGCCTGCCGGGTGGTTCGCGTGGGCCGCCGCGCCCTGCCATGCCTGACGCGGCCGGAAATGGGTGGTGGCCCGTACCAGACGCACCCCGGCGCCCGCATCGGCCGCTACCGTTGCTCCCTTCCGGGCCTGGCGGGGTTCACGGCCTAGCGTCGCGAGGGGACCGATACGGGCCACCATAGAAAACGTGCAGCTCGAAGACTGCGCTCCTGCGACCGGCCGGCCGCGAGGGAGGCGCAGTCTAGCCGAAGCGCCGGCCGCGGGGAAACCGCCGCAGGCGCAGTCCGGGAACCAGCTTCTACGCTAGGGGCCGGGCGGTCGCAGACCGGGAGCAGCCTCCCGTCCGCCCGCAATCCCATCACCCGAGTGCAGACGATGAAGCTCGAAACCCTCGCGATCCACGCCGGCTACAGCCCCGACCCGACCACGAAGGCGGTCGCGGTGCCGATCTACCAGACCACGTCGTATGCGTTCGACGACACGCAGCACGGCGCGGACCTGTTCGACCTGAAGGTCGCCGGCAACATCTACACGCGCATCATGAACCCGACCACGGCGGTGCTGGAGGCGCGCATGGCGGCGCTCGAAGGCGGCATCGGCGCGCTCGGACTCGCCTCCGGACAGGCGGCGATCACCTACGCGATCCAGACCATCGCCGAGGCCGGCGACAACATCGTCGCCACCGGCACGCTCTACGGCGGCACCTACAACCTGTTCGCGCACACGCTGCCGCAGTACGGCATCGAGGTGCGCTTCGTCGATTACCGCGATCCGGCCTCGGCGTCGGCGCTGATCGACGGCCGCACCAAGGCGGTGTTCTGCGAGACGATCGGCAATCCGCTCGGCAACGTCGTCGACTTCGAAGCCTTCTCGCAGGTTGCGCACGCGCACGGCGTGCCGCTCATCGTCGACAACACGGTCGCGACGCCGTATCTGTGCCGGCCGTTCGAGCATGGCGCCGACATCATCGTGCACTCGCTGACCAAGTACCTCGGCGGCCACGGCACCTGCATCGGCGGCGTGCTGGTCGATTCGGGGAAATTTCCCTGGGCCGAGCACAAGGAACGCTTCCGTCGCCTGAACGAGCCGGATGTCTCCTACCACGGCGTGACCTACACCGAGGCGCTCGGCGCGGCGGCCTACATCGGCCGCGCGCGCGTCGTGCCGCTGCGCAACATGGGCGCGGCGATCTCGCCGTTCAACAGCTTCCTGGTGCTGCAGGGCATCGAGACGCTGGCGCTGCGCATGGACCGGCACTGCGCGAATGCGCTCGCGGTCGCCGGATTCCTGCGCGATCACGCGGCGGTCGAGTGGGTCGGCTATCCGGGCCTGCCCGACAGCCCGTTCCGGCCGCTGGTCGATCGCTACATGGGCGGCAAGGGCTCGGGCCTCGTGACCTTCGGCGTCAAGGGCGGACGCGAGGCCGGCGCGCGCTTTCAGGATGCCTTGCAGCTCGTGACGCGGCTGGTCAACATCGGCGACGCCAAGAGCCTGGCCTGCCATCCGGCGAGCACCACGCACCGCCAGCTCAACGCCGCGGAACTGGCGAAGGCCGGCGTCAGCGAGGACATGGTGCGGCTGTCGATCGGCATCGAGCACATCGACGACATCCTCGCCGACCTCGACCAGGCGCTGGCCGCGACGCGCTGAAGCGCCGGGGGCGGGCCGCCGGACACAGGCCTTCCAGGGAGATTCCGAACACGATGCTGCACCGTCACCTCGTCGCCTGGCTGCGCAGTTTCTTCGTCAGCGATTTCGGCCGGCCGGCGCGCGGTCCGGCGCCGCTGTTCGCGGCGCTCGCCTTCGTGCTCGTCGTCATCGGCGTGCTGGTGCTGCAGCCCTGGGGCATGAGCAGCAGCGCCGGACCGGCGCCGGTCGGGGCGACCGAGGACTGCACGGTGCGCTCGGTGCAGGACGGCGACACCGTCACGCTCGCCTGCAACGCTCAGGAGCGGCGCGTGCGGCTCTGGGGCATCGACGCCCCGGAACTCGGCCAGGGCGACTGGGGGCGGCTCGCGCGCAGCGGCCTGACGGCGCGGCTGCGCAAGGAGAACGTGCGCCTCGAAGTGCTGGACACCGACCAGTACGGGCGCACGGTCGGGCGCATCTGGCTCGGGAAGACCGACATCGGTCTCGAACAGGTCCACGCCGGGCGCGCTGCCGTTTACCGCGAGTTCAACAACAGCTCCGAATACACGACCGCCGAAGCCGAGGCCCGGCGCGCCGGGCGCGGCATCTGGGAAGCCCCCGGGGCGCAGCAGACGCCGTGGCTGTGGCGGCGGCTGAATCCGCGATGAATCCGCGAGGAGGGTCCGGGCGGAATCCGGGCGGAGTCCATGCCGGGTCCGTGCTGATGCGGTGCTGAATCCGTGCCGATGCGCGGCCCGGCAGCCGCCGTCGCGTGGCTTGGCGCCCGTGCGGCGCCCGTGAAACACTCGAAGCCATGACGACTGCCGAGCTCGTGCTTCCCACCTGCACTGCCGACCCGTCCGGGGGCGTGCGGCTCGATGGCAGCTGGACGCTCGCCGGCTTTGCCTGCGGCCTGCCGCTGCTGCCGGAAAAGCCGGTGCCGCGCATCGACGCCGGCGGCCTGACCGCGCTCGACACCGCCGGGGCGCTGCAGATCCTCGCGCTCGAAGCCGGCAGCGACACGCACTGGGACGGCCTGACCGCAGGGCACGCGACGCTGCTCGATCTGGTGCGCGCCCAGGCCGCGCGCGAGCGCCCGCCGCCGCCGCCGGTGCCGGGCTGCCTCGAAGCACTCGGCCGGCGCGCGACGGCGCAGCTCTGCGAGGTGCGGGATTTCCTCGGTTTCTTCGGCGAGATGAGCCTCGCGTTCTGGCGCGCGCTGCTCCTGCCGCACCGGTTCCGCTGGACGCCGTTTCTCGCCAACATCCAGAGCGCGGGGCTCGCGGCGATGCCGATCGTCGGGCTGCTGTCCTTCCTGCTCGGCGTCGTCATCGCCTATCAGGGCGGCTCGCAGCTCGGGCGCTACGGCGCCAACATCTTCATCGTCGAGCTGGTCAGCCTGACGATGCTGCGCGAGATGTCGGTGATCATGACCGCGATCATCGTCGCCGGGCGCACCGGCTCGGCGTGGACCGCGCAGATCGGCACGATGCGCGTGACCGAGGAGATCGACGCGCTGCGCACCATCGGCATCCGGCCGATGGACATGCTGGTGATCCCGAAGGTGTTCGCGCTGATGGTCGCGCTGCCGCTGCTGACCGTGTACGCCGATGCGATGGGCGTGCTCGGCGGCATGGTGATGGCCGACCTGCAGCTCGGCGTGAGCTTCCAGGAGTTCCTGCAGCGCTTCCCGCAGGCGGTGTCGGTGCGCTCCTTCCTGATCGGCGTCGGCAAGGCGCCGGTGTTCGCGTTGCTGATCGCGCTGGTCGGCTGCTATCAGGGCTTCAAGGTCTCGGGCGGCGCCGAGGCGGTCGGCCGGCAGACGACCGTCTCGGTCGTGCAGTCGATCTTTCTGGTCATCGTCGTCGATGCGGCGTTCTCGGTGCTGTTCTCGTGGCTGAAGATCTGACGCCGCCGCCATCACCACCACCGGTTGGCGACGCGCCGCCGGTCATCGAGATTCGCGGCCTCGGCACGCGCTTCGGTGCGCAGGTCGTGCATGAAGACCTCGAACTGACCGTGCGTCGCGGCGAGATCGTCGGGCTGGTCGGCGGCAGCGGCAGCGGCAAGACCACGCTGCTGCGCGAGGTCGCGCTGCTCGATGCCCCCTCGGCCGGCAGCGTGCGGCTGTTCGGCGCCGAGACCGTCGGTCTCGACGAGAGCGAAGCCTTCGCGCTGCGCCGGCGCTTCGGCATGATGTTCCAGCACGGCGCGCTGTTCTCGTCGCTGACCGTGCGCGAGAACGTCGCCGTGCCGCTGCACGAGCACACGACGCTGCCCGAGGCCGAGATCGACCGGCTCGCGGAGCTGAAGGTCGCGCTCGCCGGCCTGCCGCCGGGCAGCGGCGACAAGTATCCGTCGCAGCTCTCGGGCGGCATGATCAAGCGCGCCGGCGTGGCGCGCGCACTCGCGCTCGATCCGGACCT
Source organism: Pseudomonadota bacterium (assembly GCA_018240295.1). Lineage (GTDB taxonomy): Bacteria > Pseudomonadota > Gammaproteobacteria > Competibacterales > Competibacteraceae > Plasticicumulans. The sequence goes on along the minus strand of JAFEGB010000235.1, from coordinate 11,216 downwards.
GCTGTTCCTCGACGAGCCGACCGCCGGCCTCGACCCGGTCGGCGCCGCGGCGCTCGATGAACTGGTGCTGGAACTGCGTGCCGCGCTCGGACTCACGGTACTGATCGTCACGCACGATCTCGACACGCTCTGGCGCATCACCGACCGCGTTGCCTTCCTCGGCGAGCGGCGCGTGCTCGCCTGCGAGCCGATCGAATCGCTGTCCCGGCGCCCGCATCCGCTGATCCGCCAGTACTTCTGCGGTCCGCGCGCGCGGGCCGCCGAGGCAGCCGCCGAAGACTGAGCCGCGCGCAGGAGGCAGCCGTTGGAGAACAAGGTCAACTACACGCTGGTCGGGGTTTTCGTGCTGGCCCTGTCGGCGGCGCTGATCGGCACGCTGCTGTGGCTGACGGTCGGCACCGAGGAAAAGCAGTACGACATCTACCGGCTGTTCTTCCGCGACTCGGTCGCCGGCCTGAACCCGAAGGCGGCGGTGCGCCTGCGCGGCGTGGCGGTCGGCGAGGTCGCGGGCATCGCGCTCGATCGCAAGCAGCCCGATCGCGTCATCGTCGATCTGAAGATCGAGCGCGGCACGCCGATCCTCGAAAGCACGAAGGCCGTGCTTGCGACCCAGGGCCTGACCGGCATCGCCGCGATCGAGCTGTCGGTCGACAACCCGAACGCACCGCCGCTGAAGCGACGCGAAGACGAGCCGTTTCCGGTGATCCCGACCGGGCCGTCGCTGGTGCAGCGCCTCGACAACGCCGTGACCCAGGTGCTCGGGGATTTCGGCAAGCTGTCGAACCGGCTGCAGGCGCTGCTCGATCAGGACAACCTCGATGCCGTTCACGACACGCTCGGCAACCTGCGCACGCTCAGTGCGGCGCTCGCGAAGCAGACCGCCACGCTCGATCAGGTGCTGCGCGCCACCGCCGATACCGCCGAGGCCGCGAGCGGCGCGGCGAAGGAGATCCGCACCCTCGGCGCGCGCCTGAAGACCACGGTCGGCCTCGTCGATGACACCGTGCGCAGCTTCGGCCAGACCGCACGCACGCTCGACACGGCGGTCGCCGGCACCCGGCGCGACCTGCAGCAGTTCGCCGGCAGCGCCGGCCCCGAACTCGCCGGCCTGCTCGCCGAGCTTCGGCGCATGACCGAGGTCGTCGAGCGCCTCGGCGGCGAACTCGAACGCAATCCGCGCATGCTGCTGTTCGGGCGCAAGAACGACAATCCGGGGCCGGGCGAATGAATGCCGCCGGGGCCTGCATGAAGCGAGGACTGCCGATGACCCGTGTCCGCCTCACGCTGCTCGCGCTGCTGCTCGGCGGCTGCTCGGCGATCAATCTCGGCAGCTCGCCGGATGCACCGCGCACGATCTGGCTGCTGTCGGCCGTGCCGGCGGCCGCACCGGCCGGCGCGGCGCGCCCGGCCGGCGTGCTGCTGGTCGACAAGCCCGAGGCCCGCGCCGGCTTCGACACGCCGCGCATGGCGTATTCGCGCCAGCCGCTGGCGATCGACTACTACACCCGCAGCGAGTGGGCCGACGTACCGGCACGCATGCTGCAGCCGCTGATCGTGCAGACGCTCGCGCAGGGCGGCACCTGGACGGCGGTGCTGCCGGCCCCGAATCCGGGCCGTGCCGACGTGCGCCTGACGACGAACGTGCTCGAACTCGTGCACGATCTGTCGGCCGGCGAGCCGGGCGTCGTGCGGCTGCGCCTGCGGGCCGTGTTCACCGATGTCGTCGACCGGCGCGTGCTGGCGACGCGCGAATTCGCCGCCGTGGAGCCGGCGGCGAGTGCGAATGCCGAGGGCTACGCGGCGGCGGCCGATCGCGCCGATGCCCGCGTGCTCGCCGGGCTCGCGGCGTTCACGGCCGAAACCTTCGCGCCGGCACCGGCACGTGTTGGCCGGCGCTGAGCGCCATCCGGCATCCGGCATCCGCAAGCGCGCAGTACCGCGATTCCGGGCAGTACCGCAGTACCGCAATGCCTTTTCAGCCGTAGCGAAGACCAGACCCGAAACACGGGCAAATGGCGGCGTGCCAGTGACGGGCGCCAACCATCCAGGGATACCAGGGAAAGAGGAGAAAACCGATGTCCAGCATTCGCATGTTCCACTGTCGGTTCAGCTGCCGCACAGCGATCCGGCCGTGGTGGCCGGCAGCGCTGCTCGGTCTGCTCGGTCTGCTCGCTGGCGGTCTGCCGCTGGCGCAGGCCGGCACCGTCGAGCCGATCCGCATCGGTTCGGTGCTGACGCTGAGCGGCCCCGGCGCCGCCCTTGGCGAGCCGGAGCTGAAGACGCTGCAGCTCTACGTCGAGCGCCTGAACGCCGCCGGCGGTCTGCTCGGGCGGCCGCTGCGGCTGATCCACGTCGATGATGGCGGCGAACTCGCCAAGGTCGATCCGGCTTTCCGGCGCCTGCTCGACGCCGAGCGTGTCGATGTGCTGATCGGCGGCACCACCAGCAGCGCCTCGCTGGCGGCGCTGCCGCTGGTCGAGCGCGCCGAGGTGCCGTTCCTGTCGCTTGCCGGCTCGGTACTGATCGTCGAGCCGGCCAAGAAATGGGTGTTCAAGACCGCGCACACCGACCGCATGGCCTGCGACAAGGTGTTCGCCGACCTGCGCGCGCGCGGCCTGACGCGGGTGGCGCTGCTGTCGGAAGCGAGCGGCTACGGCCGTTCCGGGCGCTTCCAGTGTCTGGCGCGCGCCGCGGCCAGCGGCGTGCAGGTCGTGCTCGACGACAGTCACGATCCGAAGGAAGCCGACTTCTCGGCCCCGCTCGCGCGCATCGGTGCGAGCGACGCGCAGGCGCTGCTCGTGCTCGGTGTCGGTGCCAGCTCGGCCCGCATCACGCGCGCCGTACACGCGGCCGGCCTGAAGCTCGCGCTGTACCACACGCATTCGATCGGCTCGAAGGCCTTCATCGAGGCCGCCGGTGACGCAGCCGAAGGCGTGCGCTTTCCGGCCGCGGCGCTGATCGTCGCCGCCCAGCTGCCGGAGGCCGATCCGCAGAAGCGCGTCGCCCTCGAATACACGCAGGCCTATACCGCCGCGTATGGCGGCAGCGTCTCGACCTTCGGCGGTCATGCCTACGATGCGCTGATGCAGTGGGCGGAGGCCGTGCGTCGCGCTGGCAGCGTCGAGCCCGACGCGGTGCGCCGGGCGCTGGAGGCGACGCACGGCTACGTCGGCACCGGCGGCATCGTCCACTACGCGCCGACCGATCACCTCGGGCTCGACGCCACGGCATTCCGGATGATCGAGATCCGCAACGGTGACTGGCGGCTGATCGACTGAAGCGGTCGCCGCGACGCTGCGCGGCGCTTTCAGTCCGCGGCCGGCCAGAACGGCGGCTGCGCGCGCCAGTGCCGCCAGTGCCTGCGCAGCGGCTCCCGCAGCTCGCGAGCCGCCGCCGCCGCCAGGGCCCGCACGCGGGCGGCCGCGCTGCCGTGGCCGGCCGGAGCGGCGTCGCGCAGGCGCGCATCGAGCACGGCAAGGTCGTTGAGCTCGCCGAGCGTGTCCTGCAGCTGCGCGAGCGCATGCAGCCAGTCCTCTGCCGCCGCGGCTTCGTACAGCGACGCGCAGCCGTCGCCGGCGTAGCGCAGTTCCTTGGCGGCGATGCGCACGGCGTGGCGGGCTTCGGCATCGAGGTGCAGCAGGTGACGGCCGCGGTGGCGCAGCCGCCGGGCGCAGCGATCGAGCAGCCGCGGTGCAAAGCCGGTGACCGGCTCGGCCAGGACCCGGCTCCCGAGCGCCGGCAGCCGGCTGATCCAGCCGTCGATCGCGATCAGCAGCGCCGCAGAGGCCGGATCGGCGCAGGCTTCGAGCAGCTGCCGGCGCGCGCGGTCACGCTCGCCGGCGTAGTGGCGCGCGAGTTCGGCGACCGCGCCCGGATCGTCGCTGCCGCCGGCCAGCCGCGGCAGCGTCGCATCGAGCAGCACATCGGGATCGCGCGCCGCACCGGCGGCGGCCACCAGCGTGCGCAGCGCCGGCAGGAACGGCGGGCGGCGCACGGCGGGCTCGTAGCGGCCGAACAGCTTCAGGGCCGCCCGCAGGCGGCGGGCGCCGACGCGCAGCTGATGCACGGCTTCGGCGTCGTAGCCGTCGACGAGCAGGCTGCGATTGGCCGCGATCTGGCGGGCGGCGGCGGCGGTGATCACGGCGAGCGCGCCGCGGGCATCGCTGGACGGATCGAGCCGGACGGCTTCGGCCTTGACGGCGCTGCGGGCGGGGTCGGACATTAAATTCCTGTGAGAACTTGTGGATTTATGGGTCGGGCACTGGCGTGCGCCCGGCACCGCGCTAGGCTCCCGGAACTCGTGATCGAGCCCCTTTGCCGAACGGACACGGCAGCGGCGCTCAGGGATCCGGCAGCCACAGGTCGATCAGACCGCATTCGAGAAGTCGCAACTCGTCACCCGTCCGGGGCGCACTCCGGACGGGTTCTTTTTTTGCCGGTTTCCTGATACCGCCCATGCCGATCAGGCCTCGCCGCTGCGCAGCGAGCGGATCGCGCGATCGATCCCGGCCAGCGTCAGCGGGTACATGCGCTGGCGGGCGAGGCGCTGGATCAGCCGCAGCGACATCGTCTGTTCCCAGGCCGTTTCCGGCTGCGGGTTCAGCCACACCGCGCGCGGCCAGGCCGCGAACAGCCGCTGCAGCCAGACGGCACCGGGCTCCTCGTTGACGTGCTCGACGCTGGCGTTGACCTGCGTGATCTCGTAGGGGCTCATCGTCGCATCGCCGACGATCACCAGCCGCCAGTCCGGCCCGTAGGTGTTCAGCAGCTCGGCCGTCGGCACGCGCTCGGTGCGCCGGCGGCGGTTGTCGATCCAGACGCTCTCGTAGACGCAGTTGTGGAAGTAGTAATGCTTCAGGTGCTTGAACTCGGCGCGCGCCGCCGAGAACAGCTCCTCGCAGATGCGCACGTGCCAGTCCATCGAGCCGCCGACATCGAGCAGCAGCAGCACCTTGACGGCGTTGTGGCGCTCCGGCACCAGCTTCAGGTCCAGCCAGCCGGCGTTGCGCGCGGTCGATTCGATGGTGTCGTCGAGATCGAGCGTGTCGGCGGCGCCGCTGCGCGCGAACTGGCGCAGCTTGCGCAGCGCCACCTTGAGGTTGCGCGTGCCGAGCTCGACCGTGTCGTCGAGGTTGCGGTACTCGCGCCGGTCCCAGACCTTCACCGCCCGGCCTTCGCGGCCCTCGCCGCCGAGGCGCACGCCGGCCGGGTTGACGCCGGAGTGCCCGTACGGCGAGCTGCCGCCGGTGCCGATCCAATGGTCGCCGCCGTGGTGTTCGCCGCGCTGCTCGGCGAGGCGCTCGATGAGGCGGCGCATCAGCTCGTCCCAGCCGAGTTCCTCGATCTGCGCACGCTCCTCGTCGCTCAGGTGCAGCTCGGAGAGCCGGCGCAGCCACTCGGCCGGGATCGCGAGCCGCGGGTGTTCGGGGTCGGGCGGGAAGACCGCTTCGATGCCGCCGAAGTAGTCGGCGAACACGCGATCGTAGCGGTCGTAGTGGCGCTCGTCCTTGATCAGCGCGAGGCGCGCGTAGAAGTAGAAATCCTCGACCGACGGCCCGGTCACGCGCGCGCGCAGACCGTCGAGCAGCGTCAGGTACTCGCCGAGCCCGATCGGCAGGCCGTTTGCGCGCAGCGCCTCGATGAAGCCGGTCAGCACGGCGCTCAGCGTCCCTGGCGCTTGTGCAGGAAGATCAGCTTCTCGAACAGGTGCACGTCCTGCTCGTTCTTCAGCAGCGCGCCGTGCAGCGGCGGGATGCTGCGCCGCTCCTCGCCGGCGCGCAGCGCCTCGGGCGGGATGTCCTCGGCGAGCAGCAGCTTCAGCCAGTCGAGCAGCTCCGAGGTCGACGGCCGCTTCTTCAGGCCCGGCATCTCGCGGATCTCGAAGAACACGTTCAGCGCCTCGGCGAGCAGGTCCTTCTTCAGGTCCGGGAAGTGCACGGCGACGATGGCGATCATCGTGTCGCGGTCCGGGAAGCGGATGTAGTGGAAGAAGCAGCGGCGCAGGAAGGCGTCCGGCAGTTCCTTCTCGTTGTTCGAGGTGATGACGATGATCGGCCGGTGCACGGCGCGCACGGTCTCGCGCGTCTCGTAGACGTGGAACTCCATGCGGTCGAGTTCGAGCAGCAGGTCGTTCGGGAATTCGATGTCGGCCTTGTCGATCTCGTCGATCAGCAGCACCGGCCGCACCGGGCAGGCGAAGGCCTCCCAGAGCTTGCCGCGCACGATGTAGTGGCCGATGTCGCCGACGCGCGGATCGCCGAGCTGCGAATCGCGCAGGCGCGCGACCGCGTCGTATTCATACAGCCCCTGGCGGGCCTTGGTCGTGCTCTTGATGTGCCACTCGATCAGCGGCGCACCGAGCGCGGCGGCGACCTCGGCGGCGAGCCGCGTCTTGCCGGTGCCGGGCTCGCCCTTGACCAGCAGCGGCCGCCCGAGCGTGGCGGCGGCGTTGACGGCGAGCGTCAGCTCGGGCGGCGCGACGTAGCGCTCGGTGCCGGTGAAGCGGTTTTCGCTCATCACAGATCCTCGTCGGGCACGCGGGGAAACGGGCCGGCGCAGTATGGACCGCGGGCCGGTGCGCACGGCAAGCACGGCAGATGTGCCGGACCGGCGTGCATGGCAGGTGCAGGCCGGCCGGAAGCGGTCGAAGGAGTCCGCGCGCCGGTGCGGGGCGCGCGGCCCCGGCTTCGGCCTCTCAGCCCTCGCTGCGCCGCCCCGGCAGTGCCTGTGCCTCGGGGGGCCGGCGGCCGTCGCGCACCCAGGCGCTGATCTCGTCGGCCGGCAGCGGCCGCGCGTACAGGTAGCCCTGCACCAGATCGCAGCCGTGCAGGCGCAGGAATTCGAGCTGCGCGACGCTCTCGACGCCCTCGGCGATGACTTCGAGCCCGAAGGCGTGGCCGAGCTGGACGATGGCGCGCACGATGGCCTCGTCGCCGGGGTCGCGGTGGATGTCGGCGACGAAGCTGCGGTCGATCTTCAGCCGGTGCACCGGGAACAGCTTCAGGTGCGCGAGCGAGGCGTAGCCGGTGCCGAAGTCATCGAGCGCGATCAGCGCGCCGGCGGCGTGCAGCGCCGTGAGCTGTTCGAGCACCGCGCCCTGGTTGCGGTCGAGCAGCGTGCGCTCGACCACCTCGAACTCGAGCGCCGCGTGCTCGATGTCGTAGCCGGCGAGCAGCTGCGCGACCGTGTCGGCGAGGTTGCCGTTCAGGAACTGCGCGGTCGCGAGGTTCACGGCCACGCGCGGCGGCGTCAGGCCCGCCTCGCGCCAGGCGCGGATCTGGCGGCAGGCGAGGTTCAGCACCAGCACGCCGAGCGGCACGATCAGCCCGGTTTCCTCGGCGAGCGGGATGAACTCGCCGGGCGGGATCAGGCCGCGAACCGGGTGGCGCCAGCGCAGCAGCGCCTCCACGCCGGCGAGGCGCTGGCTGGCGAGGGCGAGCTGCGGCTGGTAGTACAGCTCGAACTCGTCGCTGCCGAGCGCGCGGCGCAGCTCGGATTCCAGCGCCCGGCGCACGGCGAGCGCGTCGCGCAGCTCGCGCGTATAGCCCTGCCAGCGGCTGCGGCCGGCGGCCTTGGCGCGGTACAGCGCCAGATCGGCATTGGTGACGAGCTCCTGCGCGCCGCCGCCGTCCTCGGGACAGGCCGCGAGCCCGACGCTGGCACCGCAGTACAGTTCGAGCCCGGCCCAGGCCACCGGCCGCGCCAGCGCCTCGACCAGCGTCTCGGCGACGGCACCGGCGGCCGCGGTGTCGCTGCTCGGCAGCAGCAGCGCGAATTCGTCGCCGCCGAGGCGCGCGACCCGGCCGCGCGGGCCGGCGGCGATCGAGATGCGGGCGGCCATGGCCTTCAGCAGCGCGTCGCCGGCGTCGTGGCCGTAGCTGTCGTTCACGTCCTTGAAGCGGTCGAGATCGAGCAGCAGCAGCGCGAAGCGCCGGCTGCGGCCGTGCTGGCCGGCGAGCAGGCAGGCATCCTCCAGCCACATCCGGAACTGCGTGCGGTTGCCGAGCCCGGTCAGCGGATCGTGGTGGGCGAGGTGTTCGAGCCGGCGTTCGGCGGCAAGGCGCGCGTGCAGGGTCTTGCGCAGCATCAGGATCAGGGCGGCCAGGCCGGCGCTGGCGCCGAGCACGAACAGCAGCAGTTCGGCGAGGCTGGTGCGAAAGCGCGCGAGCGTATGGCCCTGCGCCTGCAGCTGCATCATCGAATGCCCGGCCACGTCATCGAAAAGCTGCTTGCTGGCGATCGCGGCGCGGTTGATCGGCCCGCGCGCGGCGCTCAGGCGCTCGGTGTCGGGCGGGGGGCCCAGTCCCGATTCGAAGGCATCGAGCGCGCGTTCGAGTTCGGCGCGCACGATGTCGAGCTGGCGTGCGTACTGATCCGGCAGCAGCAGCGGACGGCTGTCGCGGGCGCGGGTGCGGGCGACATCGATGGCCAGGCGGGCCGCCTGCAGGCGGGACTCGTCGGCGCGCAGCAGCAGCAGTTCAAGCTGCGCGCGCACCGAGCGCACGTCCTGCAGCAGCACGCCGAGATCGCGTTCGTTCTCGAGGCTGGCGATCGGCAGCTGGCTCTCGATGCCGATCGTCGTGCGCCAGACGTGCCAGCTCGCGCCGCCGGCGATCAGCAGCAGGCCGAACAGCACGCCGAGCAGCGGCCAGCGCGTCACCCAGGCGGAAGCGTGCCCGCGAGCTTCATTCATGGCAGGCATGGGAGGTTCACGGCGCGGCAGCGTCCGCTTCGGCTTCGATGCTCTCGATCATCCACACCCAGCGCAGCCGGAAGCCGGGGCCGGCGAGCGCCGGGTCGCTGTCGCGCGGATAGATCAGCCGCAGCGGGCCCTTGCCGGCGATGTCGAGCAGGCGGCCGTCGCGGCGCGTGGCCAGCAGCAGCCCGTGTTCGGCCCAGTCGGCCCGCGGGATCGCCTGCGAGTATTCATCGAGCGCCCGCACGCGGATGCGCGCCGCCCCGGCGAGTCCGGCATCGGCGAGCAGCCGCGCGAGCGGCACGCCTTCGTAGACGCCATCGTCCGCGGGCCAGAACGTGTGCGTGGTCACGCGCAGCAGGCCGAGCGCCTCGATGCCGGCGCGGGTATAGGTGCGCGGGCCGTCCGGCGTGTGGATCGTCAGCACCGGCGGCCCCGGCGGCGGGGCCGGCAGCTCGACCGGCACCGGCAGCGTGCCGGGCGGCGCGGCGCGTGCAGGCGCCAGGGCGGCCATCATGGCGAGGCAGAGCCAGACGCACAGGCCGGCGGTGCGGATCGAAAGACGCTGGCGGACGGGCATGAGCGGCGGGCTCGACTCCGGGGGAAGAGAAACGCGCAGCGGCGGGGATCGGGTGCCGGGAGTGTGTGCGGTCGGCCGTTCCGTGACAATGGCGCGGCCGCAATACCGCGGAGCGCAGGCGCAGGGGGCGAGGCCGGCATGGATCAGGCCGTCGGACTGGACGTGAGCTGCGAGCCGCCGTGGCTGCAGGTCGATCTCGGGGCGCCGCACCGCTGTCTGGGCTGGGCCGTGCACCGGCCGGGCCGCGTCGTCGCCCGGCACGTGGTCTGGCTGCAGGTCGACGAGGCGGAACTCGCCCCCGGCGTCGATCCGGCGGCGCTGCTGGGTGCGCGGCTGGCCGCGCGCGGGCTGGCGCGGGCCGTCGGCCTGATGACCGCGCGCCGGGTCAGCGCCTGGGAGGCCGGGCGGGCGGTGGTCGGGGATGTGGGGGTCGATACGGTGCTGACGCTCGGCCTGTCGAACGCGGTCCACGTCGCCGGCGAGGCCGGCCCGCAGCCGTGGCGGCCGGGCACGATCAACCTGCTGGCGCGGCTGTCGGTGCCGCTCACCGACGCGGCGCTGGTCGAGGCGGTGTCGATCGCCGCCGAGGCGCGCACCGCGGCGCTGCTCGAAACCGCCGGTCCCGCCGGCAGCCCGCTGACCGGCACCGGCACCGACTGCATCGTCATCGCCGTGCCGCCGGGCCCCGGCCGGCCGTACGCCGGCCTGCACACCGCGACCGGTCAGGCGCTGGGCCGGGCGGTCTACGACACCACCCGGCGCGCGGCGCTGGCCTGGCAGGCGCAGCGCTGAGGTGGCGCTCAGCGCTTCAAAGCGCCGGCCTGGCGGCGGGTCACGGCGGGGGTTGCGTCGGCCGGTTCGCAGGCCGGTTCGCAGGTCGGCGCCGCGTCGGGTCCGGACGTGCCGGGCACGTCCTCGGGAATGCGCGCCAGGGCCGTGCGGCGATGACGCCGATACCAGCGGATCCAGGTCAGCAGCTGTTCCGTGCTCAGGGTGTGCATCCGTTGCTCCTTGCGGGAAATGGAATCTTCGGGGTGGGAGGCGGGCGGGGGACGAGAGGGGTCGGGCACGGCGGACCGGGACGCACAGGGTAGCCGATGGCAGTCGCGGCGGGCGATGCAGGAGGTGCACGGCTGCTGATGAATCAGATCACGATGCGATCCTGAGCCCTCGGGCTGCGGGCCTTGCCGGATGATTCAGGCGTCCGGGCGGCGCAGGGCGGCGCGGATGCAGGCGAGCGTGCCGAAATCGTGGCGTTCGCCGAGCGCGGCGTGGATCGGCTTCAGGTCGTGCCAGCCGGCCGGATCGACGCTGCGGAAGGCGGCCTCGATGGTTTCGAGCTCGGCGACCGACAGCTGCGGCAGCACCTCGTCGAGTTCGGCCTCGCCGCGGCGCACCAGCGGGGCCAGCCAGTCGAGCACCTGGCTGCGCGGCACATCGAGGCGCGTGGCGATCTCGTCGACGCCGGCACCGCGCAGCAGCAGGCTGCGGGCCTGGGCGGCCGGATCGCCGGCCTCGGCGTCGACAGCCGGGGCCTCGCCGGCCTCGTGTCCGAGCAGCACGGCCAGGAAGGTCTCGCCGTAGCGTTCGAGCTTGCTGCGCCCGACGCCGGAGACGGTCGCCAGTTCGGCGAGCGTGCGCGGTGCGCGGACGATGAAATCGAGCAGCGTCGCATCGTGGAAGATCACGTACGGCGGCACGCCCTGCTCGCGCGCCAGTTCGAGGCGCTTCTGGCGCAGGGCGTCCCACAGCACGCGCTGCTCTGCTGACAGCGTCTGCGCCGGGCTTTCGCGGCGCGGTCCGCCGGTGGCCGGTTCGCGTTCGCGCGTGCGCCGGTTCGGCGGCGGGTCCTTGCGCAGGTGCAGCGCCGTCTCGCCGCGCAGCACCGGTCGCGCGGCGTTCGTCAGCTTCAGCGCGCCGTAGCCTTCGAGATCGACCGCG
>JAFEGB010000234.1 GCA_018240295.1 Pseudomonadota bacterium | reverse complement strand
CGCTCGGCGTCGTAGGAGATGACCAGCGTGTCCTTGTCGAACATCGCGCTCTGGAAGCGCGCATACGGACACATGTACAGGCAGACCTGCTCGCGCATGAAGCCGGCGTTGCCCCAGGTCGCGAACGCGTAGAAGAACACCCAGAAGGTTTCCCACGGCCCCCAGTCGAACGGCCAGAGGCGGGCGGCAAGATCGTGCATCGGCGTGAAGAAGCCGACGAAGGTGAAGCCGGTCCACAGCGCGAACAGCGCCCAGAGCGAGTGCTTCAGGAGCTTCTTGCGGAACTTGCCGGCGCTCCACGGCGCCTTGTCGAGCTTCATGCGCGCATTGCGGTCGCCTTCGACCCAGTGCTCGATCCACATGAAGGTTTCGGTCCAGACCGTCTGCGGGCAGGCGTAGCCGCACCACAGCCGCCCGGCGAGCGCCGTGAAGAAGAACAGCGCCAGCGCCGCGATGATCAGGAGCAGCGCCAGGAAGAAGAAGTCCTGCGGCCAGAACACCCAGCCGAAGATGTAGAACTTGCGCGCCGGCAGGTCGAAGAGCACCGCCTGACGACCATCCCAGGGCAGCCAGGGCAGCCCGTAATAGAGGCCGAGCAGCGCGAACACCGCATAGATGCGCAGCGTCGCGAAGCGGCCCTTGACCTCACGCGCGTAGATCTTCGCAGTCTTGGCGTAGAAGCTGCTTTTGCCGGAATCCTGGCCCTCGGGCCGGCTCGGTGTTTCCGCCGTCATGCAAACGTCCTCGACATCGGCGACCGGCGCCGGGGGCGGCGCGGTTCATCAGGCACGCATGATGCTTTCTTCAGCACGGCGCCGCATTGCGAAAAATCACGAATCGTCGTGCAAACACAGGCTTGCGCGCAGCCTCGCGGAATGCCGGCAGATGCCGGACCGCAGCCGGCTCAGTTCTGGTCCGGATCGAAGTCGCGTACCGGGCAGACCACCGGCGTGTGCACCGGCTGGCGGAAGTACAGCGTCAGCAGCGCCGAGCAGGTGTTCATCATCCACAGCGCGAAGAAGCCGAGCGAGTACGTGCCGGTGCGCTCGATGCCGGTGACGCCGAGGCAGTGCGCGATCGCCAGCGGATCGAAGATCGTCGACAGGATCACGGTGCCGGCGGCCGCGAGCAGGAACGACGGCCACAGTAATGAAGCGATGTGCTGGACTCGGGTGATCACGATGCTTGCCTCCGGTGCCTGACGGGTGCGGACGCGCCGATGCGTGCGGCGCGGTCTCGGATGCGGGTGGATTCCGCCGCTGCTTACCGTAGTCGCTGGCCGCGCCGGCGGCAGTGATGAAGCGCAGTCGGCCGGCGGCACCGGCCTCGCCCGAAAAAAAACGCCGCTCCCCGGGGGGAGCGGCGGCGTGCGGCTGCGGCCCGGCACCAGTGGCCGGAAACCGCGATCACTGCGACAGGCTGTAGACGTAGGCGGCCAGCAGGTGGACCTTGTCGTTGCCGAGGAAGTCCGCGTGCGCGGGCATGCGGCCCTGGCGACCGTCGGCGATCGTCTTCTCGACGGCCTTCAGCGAACCGCCGTACAGCCAGGTGTTGTCGGCCAGGTTCGGGGCACCCATCACCGGGTTGCCCTTGCCTTCCGCACCGTGGCAGACGGCGCAGTTCTGCAGGAACAGCGCCTTGCCGGCCTCGGCCTTGGCGGCGTCGACCGACTTGCCGGACAGGCTCAGCACGTAGTTGGCGACCTGCTCGACGCCCTGCTCCTTCAGGATCGCGCTCCAGGCCGGCATCACGCCCTGGCGACCGTTCATGATCGAGGTCTTGATCGTGGCCGGGTCCCCGCCATACAGCCAGTCCTTGTCGGCGAGGTTCGGGAAGCCGACCGCACCGTGGGCGTCGGAGCCGTGGCAGCTGGAGCAGTAGGTCGCGAACAGCCGGCCACCCATCTTCAGTGCCTGCGGGTCCTTGGCGACGGCGGCGATGTCCATGCCGGCGTACTTCTTGAAGATCGGGTCGTACTTGTCGGCGGCATCCTTCATCTCGGACTGCCACTGGCCTTCCTGCGTCCAGCCGAGGAAGCCGGTGACGCTGCCGAGGCCCGGATACAGGGCCACGTAGACGCCGGTGAAGACCATGGTCAGGTAGAACATCCACAGCCACCAGCGCGGCATCGGATTGTTGAACTCGGCCAGGTCGCCATCCCAGGTGTGACCCGTGACCTCACCCTGCACCGACTCGTTCGGCCGGGGCTTGGCGGTCCAGCGGATCAGCCACCACATGGCCAGCGTGTTGCCGACCACGATCAGGGTGATGTAAAGGCTGACGGTCAGACTCATCTTGGCATCTCTCCTTCAGCGCCGGTCTTCTTCGCGGGCCGAACGTTGCGCCGTGTCCTCGTCGGCGAAGGGCAGGCTGGCCGCGTCGTCGAAACGCTTGCGGTTGTGCCGGCTCCACGCCCACCAGACGATGCCGATGAAGATCACGAACATCAGCACCGTGAACACGCTGCGCACCACGGTCATGAAGAAGTCCACGGGCGCTTACCTCTTGTTGCTGATCACGGTGCCGAGGTTCTGCAGATACGCGATCAGCGCCTCGATCTCGGTCTTGCCCTGAACCGCCGCCTTCGCACCCTGGATGTCGGCGTCCGTGTACGGCACACCGACCAGGCGCAGCGTCTGCATCTTCTTGCCGGTCAGTTCGCCGTCGAGCTTGCCGGTATCCAGCCACGGGAAGCCGGGCATGTTGGATTCCGGCACCACGTCGCGCGGATTGATCAGGTGCGTGCGATGCCAGTCATCGGAGTAGCGACCGCCGACACGCGCCAGATCCGGACCGGTGCGCTTGGAGCCCCACTGGAACGGGTGGTCGTAGACGAACTCGCCGGCCACCGAGTAGTGGCCGTAGCGCTCGGTCTCGGCGCGGAACGGACGCACCATCTGCGAGTGGCAGGTGTAGCAGCCTTCGCGGATGTAGATGTCGCGGCCTTCGAGCTGCAGCGCGGTCAGCGGCTTGAGGCCGGCGACCGGCTCGGTCGTGTCCTTCAGGAAGAACAGCGGCACGATCTCGGCGAGGCCGCCGAAGGCAACGACGATGAGGATCAGCACGACCATCAGGCCGATGTTGCGCTCGACCTTCTCGTGGCCGACCGCCGGGGCATTGTCATGAGCCATGTTGGTATGTCTCCCTTAAGCGGCCTGCGGCGCCGGCGCGGACACCGGCTGTTCGTCGCCCTGCAGCGTCTTGTAGACGTTCCAGGCCATCACGAACATGCCGACGAGGAACAGCAGACCGCCGAGGAAGCGGACCGTCAGGTACGGGTACATGCGCACGAGGGCTTCGACGAAGCTGTAGGTCAGCGTGCCGTCCTCGTTGACCGCACGCCACATCAGGCCCTGCATGACGCCGGCGATCCACATCGAGGCGATGTAGAGCACGATGCCGATCGTGCCGGTCCAGAAGTGGACCTCGATCAGCTTGGTGCTGTAGATGCGGCGGTTGAACAGCTGCGGGATCAGCGCATAGACGCAGCCGATCGAGATCAGCGCCACCCAGCCGAGGGCGCCGGAGTGCACGTGGCCGATGGTCCAGTCGGTGTAGTGCGACAGCGCGTTGACGGTCTTGATCGACATCATCGGACCTTCGAAGGTCGACATGCCGTAGAACGACAGCGAGACGATCATGAAGCGCAGGATCGGGTCGGTGCGCAGCT
>JAFEGB010000233.1 GCA_018240295.1 Pseudomonadota bacterium | reverse complement strand
CAGGGCGGATTAGGCGCGCACCGCATTACCTGAAACCCACCTCATAACCTTTCCGCGCGCCGTAATCCGCCTTCCGCGAATCACGCACCAAAGTCGCGAACACAAGAAAACCAGTCTTTGCCTCTGCGGAAGCATCGCCCGTAACGCCCCGAAGGCGGGTTCCTCCACCCAGCCTGCGGGCTGGCGACGCCCGATCCGCAGCCGTTCAGCGGCGTGCCACCGGCCGGCGGCGCAGCGTTCGCCTGCTGACGCACGCCGCCCGATGATCGCCACCGGCCCGCTCCCGGCTCAACAGGGCGCCAGCCATCCACAGCGCGCCCATCCACCGGCATGAACAGATCGTAAGTCGCAATCCGCCCGCATCCGGCTTTGCTCAGTGGCTGTGACGAAGTCCTGACACTGATGTTGCAGGAGGCGGTGATGAGCGAAGGCGACAGCGTCGGCAACGGCAACAGCAACGGGGCTGCGGCCAAAGTGCCGCAGTGGACGGACGAGGACGACAAGGCCCTGCACGAGGCCGCGAGATACCTCAGTACCGCGCACCTGAGCTTCATCGCCATCAGCATCTATCTGGCACTGGCGATCTGGCAGACCACGCACCAGCAACTGCTGCTCGGCGCCAGCTTCACGCTGCCGGTGCTGAACGTCTCGATCGACCTCGTCACCTTCTACACGCTCGGCCCGTGGCTGTACGTGCTGCTGCACGCGACGCTGCTGACGCAGCTGCGGCTGTTCGCCCGCAGCGTCTTTCGCTGGGGGCTGGCCCGGCAGAAGAACCGCGATACCGAACTGCCGCTCGGGCTGTCGCCGCTGCTCTATTACCTGCTGCTGCAGCGCATGGCGCTGTCACGGCTGATGCTCGCGACCGCGGTCGGCACGACGCTGCTGATCGGGCCGCTGCTGCTGGTGTGGCTGTTCCAGGTGCGCTTCCTCGCCTACCACGACGGCACCGTGACCATGTGGCAGCGCGGCGCGGTGTTCGCCGATGGCGCACTCCTGCTGCTGATGTGGCCGCAGGTGGTGTCGCGGCGCATCGCGCTGGGGGTGAATCGCGGCAGCAGCCGCGGCCGGCTGCGCCGCTTCCTGCGCGCCTGGCTCTGCGGCTTCCATGACGAGCGCATCGGCTGCGTCGAACAGTCGAAAACCCTGGACCGGGCCCGCCGGCGCACGCTGCGCACGCTGATGCTGTCGATCGTGCTGCCGATGCCGCTGCTGCTCGGGCTGTCCTGGCTGTTCCGCGATGCCGGCGATGCCGACGGCCTGCTGCTCAGCTACGCCGCCTGCTGCCTGGCCGGGCTCGCGCTTGCGTACTGGCAGGTACGCCGCCCGGCCGGCGGCATCAACAACGAGGACATGCAGCCACGCTCGCCGTTCGTGCTGTCGTATGCGGCCATCATCGGCCCGGCGGCGGTCTGCTCGCTGTCGCTGTTCACGCTGGTGCCGACCATCGCCCCT
The DNA here is from genome assembly GCA_018240295.1 of Pseudomonadota bacterium. GTDB lineage: Bacteria > Pseudomonadota > Gammaproteobacteria > Competibacterales > Competibacteraceae > Plasticicumulans. Next base: position 11,476 of record JAFEGB010000233.1, on the reverse strand, counting down.
GACGCCTGCATCCGCTCTTCCGACCAGCCCAGATGCCGATGGCTGGCCGTGGCGAGCGGCGCATCCTGGCTGGAGCCCGTGCTGCTGGACTCGCTCGCTGCGATCAGCGGCTACCGCCTGCTGCTGCCGGGGCAGATCGATGAGCTCAACCATGTGCTGCTCGATCCGCCGGACGGCGACAGCGCGGAAGCCCTGCGCTGGCGACCGGGCTGGTGCGCCTGGCTCGACCGGCCGGAAAAAAGCAATCCGCAGAACGATCACAAGGCCGAGTCGTCACCGCCCCCGCCGCCGCGGCGCTGCGGCCGGCTCGGACCGGTGGCGCTGCCGACGGCGCTGCTGTTCGAGCCCGACCTGCAGCGCGGCAACGCCGGCGACACGCGCCGGCGCCTGCTGCCGAGCCGCTATCTGCACCTGCGCGGCGCGGCGCTCGACATGGACATCAAGCCCGAAGACGTGGCCCTCGAAAAGAAGGCAGACGGCGCGCCCCTCACCTGTGATCGCGATGCCCGCCGCGACAACGAACCGACCGATCCCGGCGAGAAGCGCGTCTGGCAGTACGCGCGTGCGCTGCGCGTGCAGTTTCGCGACCTGGCCGGCGCCGACCTGCGCGATGCCAGCCTGCCGCTCGGCCAGTTCCAGACCGTCAACCTGTACGGGGCGATGCTCGACGGCGCCTATCTGAACGGCGCGCGCCTGTATGGCATCGACCTGCGCTACGCCAGCCTGACCTGGAGCCACCTCGACAACAGCGACTGGGACGGCGTGCAGGCTGATTTCAGCGCCCTCGACCATGCCGACCTGCGCTGCGCGCGCATCCTGCGTACCGATCTGGTCGGGGCACGGATGATCGATGTCGAGACCGCCCGCCTGCACCTGGAGCACAGCGACCTGCGCGGCGCCCTGATCGTCAGTCAGCCGCCCCGGCCGGATTCCGATCCGCGGCCCGCGCCGGAGAACAGGTCAGTGCTCGCCGGCCTGACGGCCACCCGGGGATCGGCCGCCGAGCTGCTGAAGGAACGGGCGCTGCGACGCTGCCCGCCCGGCGCATCCTCCGTGCAGTCCGTGCCGGCAAAGCTCCCCTCGCCTCCGCCCCTGTTCGGGATCGACGACACCCAGGGTCCGGCGGCAGCCGGCCGGCAGGCGGCCCAGATGACCTGCACGCTGCAGGAAGTGCAGCCCGAAGATTTCCGGGAGCCGCCGCCGCGGCGGCTGCCGACCCGCTATGCCAACGCGCTGGTGCTGATGGCACCGCCATTTGCCGCGCAGGGTTTCGAACAGTCGACGGAGTGGCTCGAAGCCGTCAATCAGGTGTTCACGCAGCAACCGGTCTGCCCGGCGGCCGAGGATGCCCTGCTGCGGGCCCGGCTGGCGTTCGCCCTGCAGCCGAAAGCCACGCCCGCCGCCCCCACGGCTGCGCAGCGCTGCGAGCCACGCCCCGCCGACTGAAGCCCCGGCTGGCGGCCGGTCGCGGCAGCAACCACACTGCCCGCCACCCCGATCCGCGCAGGTCCGCTGCGGCATGAGTGAGCGCTATTCCATCATCCGCCCGACCCCGCTCGGGCGCGCCGAGCTTGAGCGCGTCGCCGCGACGCTGCCGGACCTGATCACCGCCACCGGCCCGGATGGCGAACTGCGCCTGAGCGTGCAGCGCGCCGGCGGTCTGGTGCAGCCGATCGACTGGCAGTACGGCACGCTGTCCGTCGATCTGCCCGATGCCGACGTGCTCGCCGTGCTGATCGAACTGGCGGCGCGGCTCTGCGCGCGCGTGCGCGACGACAGCCTGATGACCTGGCGCACGCCCTTCGACAGCTACGTGCATGCCGATGACACCGAAGCCGTCCGCGCCCAGCGCCAGCGGCTCGATGCCTTGCGGCGCCGGCGGCGCCTGCGCGCCTGGCTGCGTGCCGGCCTGATCGCCATGACCGGCCTCGTCGTGCTGCTCATCAGTCACCCGGCGTTCTGGGCAAGACCGCTGACCGATCCGGGCTCGCGCTTCGCGCTGCCGCCCGACTGGCGCGCGGGCTTCACCGGCGGGCGGCCCGACGTGCTGCTGCTGCCGGCCGACGATTTCAGCGAGGCCTATGCCGCGCACCTCGGCGAGCGCCTGCACGAGCTGACCGGCCTGTCGGTCAGGACCACGCTCGCCGTCGGCCTCGGCCGCGTGCAGCCCTTCCCGGACAGTCCGCAGTACGACGCGCAGACCCTGGTCGAAACCGCCACGCCGGCGATCGACCGGCTGCGCGCGCAGTACGGCGCCGTGCCGGTGATCCTGCTGACGCAGCGCGACATCAACGCCCGCGAGCGCAGCACCCGCTTCAGCTTCGCGCAGCACTACCCCGGCTGGCGCGTCAGCGTCGTGTCCTCGGCGCGCCTGCTGCCGGGCACGCTGATCGGCCGCGCCAGCGACGCGACGCTGGAAACCCGGCTGCTGAAGTTCCTGCTGCGCAGCGTCGGCCAGCAGGTCTACCGCCTGCCGCGCGACACCGACATCGACAGCGTCATGTACGCGCCGATCATGAGCCTGTCGGATCTCGACCGCATGGGCATGAAGCTCGCGCGACCGGGAGCGCCCTGAACGCAGCGGAAAGACACGCAGCGGAAAACCGCTTCAGCCGAAGGCGTCGGCGTTCAGGCTGGTCCAGGTGCCGGCGGCAAAGACGGCCTCGCGGGCGCGGAACGCGGCATCGGCCGCCAGCGGACTGGTGCCGCCGGCCTCGGGCACGGCCGTGAGCCGGCCGTCGGCGACGCGGTAGACGGCGGCGATCGAGATGCCGTAATCGGGCGCGAGCAGGCTGTAGCAGGTGTTCAGGTAGACCGGCGCCGCCGGCACCTCGCCACGCAGTTGCGCGACGATCGCCGCGGCGACGGCGCGCGCCTGACTCGTGGCCGAATACGCCGATTTCGGCATCGGCGCGGCATCGGCGGCATCGCCGAGCACGTGCACGCCCGGATGCCGGGATGACTCGAACGCGAGCGGCGAGACCGGGCACCAGCCGGAGGCATCCGTGAGACCGGCCTCGCGCAGCAGCTTCGGCGCGCGCTGCGGCGGGATGACGTTGACCACATCGCCGCGGTACGGCCCGAAGCCGAAGCCGGCGTGCAGCGTGCGCGTCGCGGCCTCGACCCGCTCGATGCGTCCGCCGTCCGAGCCCGGCACCCATTCCAGCTGCTGGCCGTACAGGGCCTGCCAGCCTTCGCGAAACAGCGCCTGCTTCGAGAATCTGTCCTTGGCATCGAGGATCAGGAGCTTCGCGCGCGGCCGGGCGCGCCTGAGCCACCACGCGATCAGGCTGGCGCGCTCGTACGGCCCGGGCGGGCAGCGATAGGGCTCGGGCGGCACGCTGATCAGCACCGTGCCGCCGTCGGGCAGGGCTTCGAGCTGGCGGCGCAGCAGCACGGTCTGGGCGCCGGCCTCCCAGGCATGCGGCAGGATTGCGGCGGCCGCGGCGTCGTAGCCGGGCAGCGCATCGAACGCGAACTCGACGCCGGGGGCGAGCACGAGCCGATCGGCGACCAGGGCGCTGCCATCGTCGAGCTGCACGCGCTTCGCGACCGGATCGACGGCGATCGCCTCGCCGTAACGGACTTCGATGCCGGCATGCGCAAGCGCATCGTGCCGCTGTTCGAGTTCGTCGAGCCCGAGCCGCCCGGCCAGCAGCAGATTGCTGAACGGGCAGGTGTAATAGGGGTCGGGGCGGGTCAGCAGCGTCACGGCGAGCGCCGGATCGAGGCGCTGCAGGTACTTCGCGCAGCAGGCGCCGGCGTAACCGCCGCCGACCACCAGCACGCGCGCCGGCGGTGCTGCCGGCAGGCGCCGGCTCAGCGCCGCGAAACCGGCCAGCGCCGCCGCGCCGACGAAACCGCGCCGCGTCAGGCGCATCACTCGCGCCGGCCCGCGAACCAGGCGGCGAGCAGCGCGAGTTCCTCGTCGCTGTAGCCGCGGGCGATGCGGTTCATGACCGTGCCGCTGCTGGCGCCGGACCTGTATTCACCCAGCGCCAGCAGCAGGAAGCGCTCGCTCCTGCCGGCAAGGGACGGGATGGCGCCGCGGCTGACGCCGTCCGTGCCGTGGCAGCCGAAGCAGGCGGCGGCGAGCCCGAAACCGCGCCCGGGCGCCTCGGCCGGCAGCCGGAGCGGGGCGAGGAGCAGCAGGGCGGCCAGCATGCCGCGCGCCAGCCTGCAAGCCACGGTGCGCCGGCGCTCCCTTTACTCGGTGGTGGCGCCGTGCTCGTGACCGTGATCGCCGGGAGCCGGCGGATTCGGCTGCACGTCGACCTCGACGGTGACCTCGCCGGCGCGCTCGAACTTCAGCGTCAGCGGGAATTTCGCACCGCCTTCCAGCGGCTTCTTCAGGTCCATCAGCATCACGTGCAGGCCGCCGGGCTTGAGCTGCGTGACCGTGCCCTGCTCGATCGCAATCGACTCGACCGGCCGCATCTTCATGACGCCGCCGTCCATCTGGTGCGTGTGCAGTTCGGCCCGGGCCGCGACCGGCGTGCTGGCGCTGACGAGCTTGTCGCTGCCATCGCCATGTTCGTGCAGGGTCAGATACACGGCACCGTTCTGTGCATTCGGCGGGGTCGGTCGCGCCCACGGATGCTCGATGTGCATGCCCTTGAGCAGGTATTCATGGGCATGCACCGGCAGCACGGCGGCAGCGATGGCGAGGGCAAGCCCTGCGCGCAGGACGGATCTCATGAGGCACTCCGGGAGGGTTTCTGGGGGACGCCGAGTGTAGACGCCCGCTGGCGGCGCGGGGCCGGATGCGACGACGGGCTGCAAGCCGCCGGGGGGTTCAGAACGGGATGTCGTCGTCGAGGTTGTCGTCGAAACCGCCGGAGGCCGCCGGAGGCTGCGCGGCCGGAGCCGGACGGCCGGAAGCACGGGGCGCCGCCGGCATCTCGCCGCCGTCGCGCTCGAACGGCGCGCTGCCGCCGCCGGACTTGCCGCCGAGCATCTGCATGTCGCTGGCGACGATCTCGGTCGTGTACTGATCGCGCCCTTCCTTGTCCTGCCACTTGCGCGTGCGCAGGCTGCCCTCGATGTAGACCTGCGAACCCTTGCGCAGGTATTCGGCGGCGATCTCGGCGAGCTTCTTGAACATCACCACGCGATGCCACTCGGTGCGCTCCTGCTTCTGGCCCGAGCTCTTGTCGGTCCAGGTGTCCGAAGTCGCGATGCGCAGGTTGGTGATCGCATCACCGCTCGGCATGTACTTGGTTTCGGGATCGGCCCCGAGATTGCCGACGAGGATGACCTTGTTGATGCCTCTGGCCATGAGGGAGCGCTCCGCGGTGCTGGTGAGGGGATGCCGGCCGGCTGATATGAGGCCGGGATGCCGGGGATTCTAGTGCGGCTCAGGCCGGCGGCCGCGACACCGAGAACGCGAGCAGCGCCGGCTCGTCGAGCGCGTGGCGGTCGATCTTGAGATAGGCAACCCCGTCGGCACCGCTGACCACGGCCTCGGCAACGCCGCGGACTTCGGTCAGGCGCGCACCGAGGCGCTGGGCCGCAGCCTCGTCCATCGCCCCGACGTTCAGCAGGTAGCTCGACAGATAGCGCGGGTTCTTCATGGTCGCGGCCAGCGCCAGCCAGCCGAGCGCGACCAGCGCGCAGAGCTGGAACACCGCCGCGAGGCCGTAGCGTCCGTGCAGCCAGCCCCCGAGCGCGCCACCGCAGAAGGCACCGAGGAACTGCGTGCTGGCGTAGAAGCCCATCGCCGTGCCCTTGGCATCGGGCGGCGCCATCTTCGCGACCAGCGACGGCAGCGTCGCTTCGAGCAGGTTGAAGGCCGTGAAGAACAGGAACATCGCGATGCCGATGCTCCAGAAGCCGGCGTGGAAGCCGACCAGCGCCACCTCGGCGACGCCGAGCAGCGCAATCGCACCGAGGAACACCTGCTTCAGCCGCCGCTGCTTCTCGGCGACGATCACGAACGGCACCATCGCCCCCATGCCGAGCACCATGGTCGGCAGGTAGAGCTCCCAGTGCGTGCTGGCCGGCATGCCGATCAGGTTCTTCAGCGCATGCGGCACGGCGACGAAGGTCGCGGTCAGGATCAGGTGCAGCGCGAAGATGCCGGCATCGAGGCGCAGCAGCTGCGGATCGCGCAGCACGCGCAGGAACTGCGCCGGCACCGGCTGCGCGTCGCGGTGCAGGCGATGATCGAACGGATCGGGCACGAGGAACTTCACGACGCCGATGCCGCCGAGCGCGAGCAGCGCCGTGATCCAGAAGATGCCGGGCACGCCGACGAAGCCGTTCAGCACCGGTCCGGCGACCATCGACACCGCAAACGACACGCCGATCGACACGCCGATCGTCGCCATGACCTTGGTGCGGTGCTCCTCGCGCGTCAGATCGGCGGCGAGCGCCATCACCGCCGCCGAGATCGCGCCCATGCCCTGCAGCGCGCGGCCGAGGATCACGCCGTTGATGCTGGTCGCGAGCGCCGCCACGACCGAACCGAGCGCGAAGATCACGAGGCCGACGATGATGATCTGCTTGCGCTCGAAGCGGTCGGACAGCAGGCCGAACGGAATCTGGAAGATCGCCTGCGCCAGGCCGTAGATGCCGATCGCGAGGCCGGCGAGCGCCGGCGTGGCGCCATCGAGGTGCTCGGCATACAGCGCGAACACCGGCAGGATCATGAACAGGCCGAGCATGCGCAGCGAGAACACGCCGGCCAGCCAGCCGGCGACGCGGCGCTCCTGCGCGGTCATTGCCTCGCCGGCCAGCGTCGTGGTGCGTCTGGAAGTCATGGAAAGCCTCGCCTCGGGCCATGCGCCGGCCGGGACCGGTGCGGGGCCACACCGGCCGGACGGATGAAAGCTCGGATCGGAAATCGGACAGGAATGCGGAAAAGCCGGATGCTGCAGTGTAACAGAGCGCCCTCCCCCACCCGCTTAGCCGCGGCTTAATCCGCGGCGGCCCGAGCACCGAGGCCGATCCTGCATGGACTTCATCCGCATCCGCGGTGCGCGCACGCACAACCTGAAGAACGTCGATCTCGACCTGCCGCGCAACCGGCTGATCGTCATCACCGGCCCGTCGGGTTCCGGCAAGTCCTCGCTCGCCTTCGACACGCTGTACGCCGAGGGCCAGCGCCGCTACGTCGAATCGCTGTCGGCCTACGCGCGGCAGTTCCTGGCGCTGACCGACAAGCCCGATGTCGATGCGATCGAGGGTCTGTCGCCGGCGATCGCGATCGAGCAGAAGACCGCCTCGCACAATCCGCGCTCGACGGTCGGCACCGTCACCGAGATCCACGACCACCTGCGCCTGCTCTACGCGCGCGCCGGCACGCCGCACTGCCCGGAGCACGGCCATGCGCTCGATGCGCAGACCGTGGCGCAGATGGTCGATGCCGTGCTCGCGCGCCCCGAAGGCGAGCGCCTGCTGCTGCTCGCCCCGATCGTGCGCGAGCGCAAGGGCGAGCATGCGCAACTGTTCACGGAGCTGCGCGCCGGCGGCTTCCTGCGCGTGCGCATCGACGCCACCGTGCATGAACTCGACGCGCTGCCGGCCCTCGACGGCAAGACCCGGCACACGATCGAGGTCGTCGTCGACCGCCTGCGCGTGCGCAGCGACCAGCGCGCCCGGCTGGCGGAATCCTTCGAGACGGCGCTGAAGCTCGCCGACGGGCTGGCACGGGTCGAATCGCTCGATGCCGACGGTGAGGCGCTCGCGTTCAGCGCCCGCCACGCCTGTCCCGAATGCGGCTTCACCGTGCCGGAACTCGAACCGCGGCTGTTCTCGTTCAACAGCCCGGCCGGCGCCTGTCCGGCCTGCGACGGCCTCGGCACGCAGAACTGGTTCGACCCGGCGCGCGTCGTCGTCGAGCCGGGGCGCTCGCTCGCCGACGGCGCGATCCGCGGCTGGGAGCGGCGCAACCCCTGGTCCTGGGCGCTGCTGCAGGCGCTGGCCGCGCACTACGGCTTCGACCCGGAGCAGCCGTTTCGCGAGCTGCCGGCGGCGGCGCGCGAGGTGGTGCTGTACGGCAGCGGCACGACCGAACTCGACGTGCAGCATGAAGGCGAGCGCGGCGCACGCACGCAGCGCCAGCGCTTCGAAGGCGTGATTCCGAATCTCGAACGCCGCTATCGCGAAACCGAATCGGCAACGGTGCGTGAGGAACTCGCGCGCCTGCAGGCGGAACGGGTCTGTCCGGCCTGCCGGGGCGCGCGGCTGAATCCGGCGGCGCGCGCGGTCCGCGTCGGTGGTCGCAGCCTGCCGGAAATCGCGGCCCTGCCGATCGATGCCTGCCGTGAATGGTTTCTGAAACTTGATCTGCCGGGCCGCCATGGCGTGATTGCCACACCAATTCTGCGTGAATTACGCAGCCGGCTCGGTTTTCTCGGTGATGTCGGGCTCGATTACCTGAGCCTCGATCGCGCCGCCGAAACCCTGTCCGGCGGCGAGGCGCAGCGCATCCGGCTGGCTTCGCAGATCGGCGCCGGACTGGTCGGGGTGCTGTATGTACTCGATGAACCGTCGATCGGCCTGCATCCGCGCGATATCGAGCGCCTGCTGAAAACCCTGATGCACCTGCGTGATCTCGGCAATACCGTCGTCGTCGTCGAGCATGACGAGGCAACGATCCGGGCTGCCGATCATATTGTGGACATGGGTCCGGCGGCGGGTGTTCAGGGCGGCCGGGTTGTTGCAAAAGGCACACCGCATGCCATTTCCGCGCATCCGGATTCGCTGACCGGCGAATATCTGTCGGGCCGACGGCGCATCGAGCCAGGTAAGCCGCGCTTTCCGGATGGTCGCTGGCTGACCGTGCGCGGCGCCACCGGCAACAACCTGAAGGACATCGACGCGGCCTTCCCGGTCGGCCTGTTCACCTGCGTGACCGGGGTTTCCGGTTCCGGCAAGTCAACTCTGGTCAACGACACGCTGCTGCGCGCACTGCTGCGCCACCTGCACGGCAGTCGCGAAACGCCGGCTCCGCACCGGGCGATCGAGGGACTCGCGCACTTCGACAAGGTCATCGCCATCGACCAGAGCCCGATCGGACGCACGCCGCGCTCGAATCCGGCCACCTACACCGGCCTGTTCGGACCGATCCGCGAGCTGTATGCCGGCGTGCCGGAGGCGCGTGCGCGCGGTTACGGACCGGGGCGATTCAGCTTCAACGTCAAGGGCGGGCGCTGCGAAGCCTGCCAGGGCGATGGGCTGATCCGGGGCGAAATGCATTTCCTGCCAGACGTTTACGTGCCATGCGATATCTGCCACGGCCGCCGTTACGAGCGCGAGACGCTGGAGGTGAAATACAAGGGCCGCAGCATCGCCGACACGCTGGACCTGACCGTCGATGCCGCCCGGCCGGTGTTCGCGGCGGTACCGGCGATCGCCCGCAAGCTCGACACGCTGGCCGAGGTCGGGCTCGGCTACCTGAGGCTCGGCCAGAGTGCGACTACGCTGTCCGGCGGTGAGGCGCAGCGTGTGAAGCTGGCGAAGGAACTGGCGCGCCGCGACACCGGCCGCACGCTATACATCCTCGACGAACCCACCACCGGCCTGCATTTTCAGGATGTTGCGCAACTGCTGGCCGTACTGTTGCGACTGCGCGACGACGGCAACACCGTCGTGGTCATCGAGCACGACCTGGATGTCATCCGCTGCGCGGACTGGATCGTAGATCTAGGGCCGGAGGGTGGCGGGGCCGGTGGCCGAATCGTGGTCAGCGGCTCTGCCAAACAGGTATCACACTCCTGCCTTGGCCATACCGCATGCTGGCTTCGGCAAGTAGCCCGAGTGTCATCATAATTTACACAGAATCCTTGCAGATGGCCCATCGAGCATGACTTTATGTTTCTTATTCAACCTCTTAACAAAAAAGGCCCATGACTTGCATATGCCAACACGCTGGTTGCACCTTCTTTATTAAGAATCATGTATTTTACCGGTTATCCGGCCCCGGAGTCCCCCATGAATCTCATCAAAGCCTCGCTCGGCATACTGCTGCTGGCTGGATCCTTACTCACCAGTCCGGCTTCTGAAGCAGGCCTGATGGGCAAGACCCTCTCGCTGGGCCTGTATACCAACCAATCCCTGACAACGCTTTCCCCCGGCAGCCTGGTTTCGATTACCGTTACCAGCACGCTGGAAATCAACGCATGGAACATTCCCACCGGCGGCACGGCCGGCCCTCTGAAAATCGATTTTCAGGACACACAGATTGTTTTTTCAAATAACACCGAGACGCAACGCATTTGGCCCTCCCCGCGTTATATCGGGATCATTGACTCCTCGGGATCGATTGATGACTTTTCCAGCACCACCACCTTTTTCAGCTCCGTCATCGCCGGGCTTTCTGACTCCAATTTGACAGTCACAAACAACAGCATTGCCATCAACGTTTCGTCATTGACACTCCCTCCTTTTTCCTCTGGCGGTCAGTTCATACTGCAGGTTGGCCTCAACGGCACGACACCGCCGCCCACCATTCCGGAACCATCCGTCCTGACCCTGATGGCAGGCGCAGCATTGCTTCTTCTTCGACGCAAACCCCGCAGCAAACCGCCCGTACTGCGCCCCTTCGAGTTTCCCGGCCAACAGCCTCACGGCACGGCATGAAACGGAGGCTTGACATCAACATTGGCGTGCCGATGCTTTTGCATGCCAGGAAGAGGCACTCACCCTGCGGTTTGATGCCTGAGTTCATCGGATAGCAAGGGCAAGTCTGGTTTCCCTGAAATTTGAATTTGGACCAATGAAATAAAAAAGCCAAGCTCCTCAGGAGCTTGGCTTTTGCTATTCTGGTGCCGGAAAGAGGAATCGAACCTCCGACCTACTGATTACGAATCAGTTGCTCTACCGACTGAGCTATTCCGGCGTGACAGGGCGCGCATGGTAAGGGAACACACGATGACTGACAAGCCCGGAGTGCAAGCACATCGCCAGGCCGGCTTCACGCTCGTCGAGCTGATGATCGTCTGCGTCATCGCTGCGATCGTGATGGTCTGGGGCATCCCCAGCTATCGGGACATGCTGCGCAACCAGCAGCGCGACGCCGCGCTGTTCGACCTGATCGCCGACCTCAACCTCGCCCGCAGCGAGTCCCTCAAGCGCGGCACTTCCGTGACGCTGTGCAAGAGCAGCAGCGGCACGGCCTGCGCCACGGGTAGCACCGGTTACGAGACCGGCTGGATCGTGTTCACAGACCTGCAGGCCCTTGGCCCCCCCGGGACGCTCGACATCGATGGCAGCGAACCCGATGAAACACTGCTGCGCAACCACCCTGCTCCAGCCGGGACCCTGACGATCCGCGGCAACAACAACGTGCAAAATCGCGTCACATTCAACCCGAATCTGCGGGTTAAGACCAACGGCACCCTAGTCGTCTGCGATGCGCGCGGGGCAAGCTACGCGCGCGCGGTCGTCATCGATACGGTTGGCAGGGTCCGGTCAGGCAGCGACAGCGACAACAACGGTATCGTTGAAGGGCAGAACGGGAGCAATGTGACAT
>JAFEGB010000232.1 GCA_018240295.1 Pseudomonadota bacterium | reverse complement strand
TCAGCCCAGCGATTCCCAGAGCTTCCCCGCCCAGCCCGCCGGCACGCCGCGGGCGATGACGACGAGGCGCGTGCGGCGGTCGTCCGAGGGCCAGTCCGCGAGCGGCTGCAGGGTTTCGTACGTGCCCTGCACGCCGTGCACGACGAAGGGCAGCGGCCGGCCGGCCAGATGCACGATGCCCTTGACGCGCAGGATCGCGTCGCCGCCGAGCACGGTCAGCGCGCCGACGAAGCTGCGCAGGCGCTCGGCCGGCACCGGCTCGTCGATCAGCAGCACCTCGGCGCGCAGATCCGGGCCGTGGCGGTTCGGGTCCGGCGCGCCAGCGTGCGCGGGGCGCAGGTTCACGAGCCCGCGCGCCGACAGCCAGCGCTCGACCTCGGCCGCCGTCGCGGCCTCGTCGCGCACGCGCACGCCGAACAACCGCGCTGCCTCGATCGCCCCGTGCGTGACCGTCTCAAGCTCCGCCAGCGGATTCAGGGCGGCCAGTTGCGCGGCGAGCGCCTCGACCGCGGCCGCTTCGGCGACATCGGTCTTGCTCAGCAGCAGGCGATCGGCGAGCGCGACCTGCGCGCGCGTCTCGGGCTGGCTCGCGAGCGTCTGCACACCGTGCACGGCATCGACCAGCGTCACGACGCCATCGAGCACGAAGGCTTCCATCAGCGCCGGATCGCCGAGCAGGCCGCGCAGGATCGGCGCCGGATCGGCGAGGCCCGAGGTCTCGATGATCACGCGCCCGAACGGCTGCACTTCGCCGCGGCGCACGCGCAGCAGCAGATCGGCGAGCGCCACACCGAGCGCTTCGCGCCGCGCGCAGCAGAGACACCCGCCCGGCAGCTCGACGATGTCGTCCCCGGCCACCGTGCCGATCAGCTCGTGATCGAGCGACACGGCGCCGAACTCGTTGATGATCACCGCGCAGCGCCCGGCGGCCGGCTGCGTCAGCAGGCGTGCAAGCAGCGTGGTCTTGCCGGCGCCGAGAAAGCCGGTCAGCACGGTGACGGGAAGGCGCTGGCTCATGAAAGACACCCCGGGTGGCGCAAGGACGGTCGTTCAAATGCCGGCGAGCGCGACGAGGCAGAGCGCCGCACCGAGCAGATAGGTGCCGAGCGCGCCGGTGAAGCGCAACGGATTCGGCCGGTCCAGCCGCCCGACGACGAGCAGGCCGAGCACGAGCAGGAAGCGGCAGAGCGTCGCCGCGACGATCAGCGCGACGGTCGCGGTGCCGGGCGCCTGGCTGCCGAGGTACAGGAACAGCACGGCGAGATACGGCGCGAACTCGGCGGTGTTGGCGTGCGCCGCCACCAGCCGGTGCAGCCGGTCGGTCGGCTCGGCGCTGTGGCCATCGAGCGTCCGCGTGCGGAAGCGCTGCATGGAAATCGCCAGCCCCAGCCCGAACAGCAGCAGGCCGAGGGCCGCGACGCAGGTGATGACGACCGGGTGCATGGACGGCGCTCCGTGCGCAAGGGAGCCGGCATCTTGCCGGGTCGGACCCGGAGTGTCAGCCGCAAGGCGAAGCTTCGCCGGCAAGGCCGGGCCACCGGCCTGAAAGAGCGTTGCGAAACCCTGCGGGTCAGCCCCTGCGCGCTCGCGTGATTCCGGGGCGCGTACCGGCCAGCCGCTACCAGAGCGAGATCACGTAGAACTGGTAGCCGATGTCCTGCGGGGTCGGCGCGGCGAGCTGGAAGGTCCGGGTGCCGGTCTGCAGGAAGGCGAATTCGTTCCTGCGCGGCCCGCCGCCGGCCGACTGGCAGACCATGAACCTGCCGGGGGCGGGACTGCGGTCGTCGACCGCGGCGATGTGTTCGTTGTGCGTGTAGCACATGAGATCCCAGTACTCGATCTGGTCGAGCCGGGTCCGGTAGTGCAGCGCCTTGGTGCGCACCTCGTCGGCGCGGTGGTTCGGGGTCAGCTTCAGGTCCGGCTGCAGCAGCCGCAGCCAGTTGCCGACGAAGCCGTTGCAGTCGAGACCGATGTACTCGTCGCAGATCTGCTGCAGCGTCTGCTCCCAGGTGATGCTGCCGTCGGCCAGGATCGCTGCGCACTTGCCTTCCGGCGTGCCCTTGCGGCCTGCGAATTTGGCGATGAAGGCATCCGAATACGCGGCGAAGGTTTCGAGCACGCTGATGATCGTGGCCGGCGAGCCCTTGCCCATGAAGGCCTCGACGTAGCGCACCTGACCGCCGGCACGCTCGTAGGCATCGCGCGCCACTTCGTGCAGCCGGATGCTGACCGCGTGCGCATGCTGGCAACCGCCCTTCTCGGGCGAGGGCTTGTTGGCGTTGCGGTACTTGTTGACCGCAACCGTGGCCATGCCGCCGTCGACCGAGCAGCTCATGTTCTTGTAGCGCGCCAGCATGGCCGACGGGCCGAACAGCGGGGCTTCGAGGAGGTTCAGTTCATCGGCCATCGGATGTCCTCCGCACGGGCGCCGGCAGTCCGGGGATGAGCAGCCGGTCACGACCCGTGCCGCTTCAGAGTAGCCGGGCACGGGGGACGTTCGCGGCGGCTGTGATCGCGTCCGCTGCAAAGACCGGCGCATCGTCCATTGCGGGGAGAGGATTCGGGGAGCCGGGAAAGAACAACGCCTTCACCGGTGACCGGCGGGTGCTCATCGGACAATGCCCACCCGGCCGATCCGGCCACGAAGTGCCCGGCGCTGCCGATCCCTTTCCGCATTCGGGAAAGGGATCGGAAACCGGAAAATCACCCGCTGCCAGCCACCACGCGGATCAGGCCAGATCGAAGCGATCGAGATTCATGACCTTGTTCCAGACCGCGACGAAATCGTCGACGAACTGCCGCTGCGCATCGGCACTGGCGTAATACTCGGCGAGTGCGCGCAGTTCCGAATGCGAGCCGAAGATCAGGTCGACACGCGTTGCCGTCCATTTCGGCTGACCGGTTCCGCGGTCGCTGCCGGTGAACAGCTCCGGATCCGCCTCGCTTGCCTTCCAGACCGTGCCCATGTCGAGCAGGTTGACGAAGAAGTCGGTGCTCAGGGTTTCCGGGCGGTCGGTGAATACGCCGTGCGCGCTCTGCTGGTAATTGGCGCCGAGCACGCGCAGGCCGCCGATCAGCACCGTCAGTTCCGGCGGCGTCAGCGTCAGCAGCTGTGCCCGATCGACCAGCAGTTGTTCGGCCGAAACGCTGTAGCGCGCCTTCCGGTAGTTGCGGAAACCGTCGGCGACCGGCTCCAGCACCGCGAAGCTGTCGATGTCGGTCTGCGCCTGCGTCGCGTCCATGCGCCCCGGCACAAACGGCACGCTCACGTCGAAGCCGCCCTTGCGCGCCGCCTGCTCGACGCCGGTACAGCCGGCCAGCACGATCAGGTCGGCGAGCGAAACCCGTTTGCCACCGGCCTGTGCATCGTTGAATTCGCGCTGGATCGCTTCGAGCGTCTGCAGCACCTGCGCGAGGCGCTGCGGCTGGTTGACCGCCCAGTCCTTCTGCGGCGCCAGCCGGATGCGTGCGCCGTTGGCGCCGCCGCGCAGGTCGGAGCCGCGGAAGGTCGAGGCCGAGGCCCAGGCCGTCGACACCAGCTCGGCGATCGACAGGCCCGAGGCCAGCACGCGCTGCTTCAGCGTCGCGATGTCCTGCGCGTCGATCAGGACGTGATCGACGGCCGGAATCGGGTCCTGCCAGATCAGTTCCTCGGCCGGAACTTCCGGGCCGAGGTAGCGCGTGCGCGGCCCCATGTCGCGGTGCGTGAGCTTGAACCACGCGCGCGCGAAGGCATCGGCGAATTCCTCGGGATGCGCGTGGAAGTGCCGGGCGATCGGTCCGTAGACCGGGTCCATGCGCATCGCCATGTCGGCGGTGGTCATCATGATCGGCACGCGCCTGCCCGGATCATCGGCGGCCGGCGCCTGGTTCTGTTCGGTCGTCACCTTCGGCTGCCACTGCTGCGCGCCGGCCGGGCTCTTCGTCAGTTCCCATTCGTTGCCGAACAGCATGTCGAAGTAGCTCATGTCGAAGCGCGTCGGCGTCGGCGTCCACGAGCCTTCGAGGCCGCTGCCGGTCTGGTCGGCGCCCTTGCCGCTGCCGTGGGCGTTGCGCCAGCCGAGGCCGAGCTCCTCGATGCCGGCGCCCTCGGGCTCGCGCCCGACCAGCGCCGGATCGCCGGCGCCGTGGCACTTGCCGAAGGTGTGACCGCCGGCGGTCAGTGCGACGGTCTCGTAGTCGTTCATCGCCATGCGCGCGAAGGTTTCGCGGATGTCGCGGCCGGAGGCGACCGGATCGGGATTGCCGTTCGGGCCCTCCGGATTCACGTAGATCAGGCCCATCTGCACGGCGGCGAGCGGATTTTCGAGCTGGTCGTGCTCGCCCGAGTAGCGCCGGTCGCCGAGCCAGGTCGTCTCGGCGCCCCAGTAGATGTCCTTTTCCGGCTCCCAGATGTCCTCGCGTCCGCCACCGAAGCCGAAGGTCCTGCAGCCCATCGATTCCAGCGCGACGTTGCCGGCGAGGATGTAGAGATCGGCCCACGACAGGCTGCGGCCGTACTTCTGCTTGATCGGCCACAGCAGCCGGCGCGCCTTGTCGAGGTTGACGTTGTCGGGCCAGCTGTTCAGCGGCGCGAAGCGCTGGCTGCCGCTGCCGGCACCGCCGCGGCCGTCGCCGGTGCGGTAGGTGCCGGCGCTGTGCCAGGCCATGCGGATGAACATCGGGCCGTAATGGCCGTAATCCGCCGGCCACCAGTCCTGCGAATCGGTCATCAGCGCGTGCAGGTCCTGCTTCAGGGCCGCGTAATCCAGACCGGCGAAGGCCTTGGCGTAGTCGAAACCGGCCCCGGTCGGACTGGACTTGCCGGCGTGCTGGCGCAGGATGTCCAGATTCAGCTGATTGGGCCACCAGTCACGATTCGACGTGCCGCCACCGGAGGTGTGATGGAACGGGCATTGGCTTTCGGACATCTCGTCATCTCCACTTGCGTTCTGGTTTCGTACTGCGGGTCCGGCCCGGTCTGTATAGCCGCCCGCCCACCGGTGCGACCAATTGAACCTGCCAAAGCCCGCGATAGCCTGCCGCGATGGTTGATGCGGGATGACGCCCGAATGCCGCTGCGGACCGCAGCGATGGATCACGGCAGATGCCGGTTCCGGTAATACCTTCCGTCCGATGCCGATTGCCGGCACGGCCGGGTTTCAGAATTCCTGCATTTCACCGCGAAAACTTCATGCTTTCCGGCCGCCAATCCCGTCCGGCCGGCTGAAAACGGCTTCTGCGCGCAGGACCGGCATGCGGATTCTCCCGGCATGACGACGCACGTCCTGCCATATTCAGAGGTCGAGGGCTGCAGGCCCCGAACGGAGACCGCCGCCATGCATGCACACCTGACGATGATCACGCTGGCCGTCGAGGATCTCGAACGCGCCGTGCGGTTCTACCGCGACGGCCTCGGCCTGCCGACCGATGGCATCGTCGGCAGCGAATTCGAGCACGGTGCCGTCGCGTTCTTTGAGCTGGCCGGCGGCCTGGCGCTGGCGCTGTGGCCGCGCGCGAGTCTGGCCCATGAAACCGGCAGCGTCGCCGGAACGCCCGGCACCACGGATTTCGCGCTCGCGCACAACGTCACGACCATCGAGGAGGTCGATGCGCTGCTCGCGCAGGCGCAGGCGGCCGGCGCGCAGATCGTCCGGCCGGGCGCGCCGGCCTTCTGGGGCGGTTACACCGGCTGGTTCCGCGATCCGGACGGGCATCTGTGGGAGATCGCGTGGAACCCGTCACGGCTGCCGCAGGCCTGATCCGCCCGGCTCACGGCTGCAGGCGCGCGCGCTCCAGCTCGGCGACCACCGCCGACTGCTCCTCGACCGCGGCTGCCACCTGCGTCTGCAGGTGATGCAGCTCGTCGATGATCCGGCGCAGCGCCTCGATCGCTTCGACGGTCACCTCGACGCCGTCACGGATCGTGCCGATGCGCTTGGCGATGTCGCCGGTGGCGCCGGCGGTCGCGGCGGCAAGATCCTTGATCTCGCGCGCGACCACCGCGAAGCCGCGTCCGGCCTCGCCGGCGCGCGAGGCCTCGATGCCGGCGTTGAGCGCCAGCAGCTTGGTCTGCTCGGCGACCTTGCCGATCAGGTCGAGCACGCCCCCGATCGCCTCGCCCTGCTGGCCGAGCCGCCCGACCGAACTGGCGGCCAGGTCGCTGGCCACGCGCCCGCGGGTCGCGACCTCGACGACCTGCGTGCAGGTGCGTGCGATCTCCTCGACGCTGAGGCGCAGCTCGGAGAGCCGGTGCAGCAGGTCGGCGGCGAGCTGGCCGGCGCGTTCACGACTCAGGGCGATTTCCGCCTCCAGCGCGGATTCGCGGCTGATGTCGTCCCAGATCACGCAGTACCCCAGCAGCCGGCCGTCGCTGAGCACGGCATTGATGTGCGTGCGCAGCGTGACGCTGCCGAACGTGAAGCTCGCCTCACGCGGCAGCGTCTGCGCGTAGTCGCGCAGCAGCCGCTCGATGCGCTCGGGCTCGCGGTGGAAGCGATGGATCGAGCCGTTCAGCAACTGCTCGAAGCGCACGCCGAAGACCCGCTGGATTTCAGGTTCGAGCAGCCGCAGCGTGCGCAGCGCCGCGCGGTTGGCGTAGCGCAGAATGAAACCGGCATCCGCCAGCATGACGTTGCCGGGCAGGTGATCGATGCAGGCATGCAGCCCCTCGAAATCCGGAGGCAGCCCTCCGGAGGTCTTTCCGGTTTCCATGTCGTATACCCCTTCTCGCTTTATTGGTCTGACCTGTCTGGCCTGTATGGCAGGCCCGGCCTGTCCGGCCGACCTGCCCGTGATTCTGGAAACCAGCCTCCGCCAGCCCGGATGCACGATGTGGACGGCACCGGTCGCTCCGGTCGCCGCTGATCATGTTCCCCTGCCGGCCCGGGGCCGTGCAGCCTGTTACCGCCATTTCATCGCACCCGCATCGGCGCGCACGCCGGCGACGCTTCGCGTTAGGCTGCGCGACCGATCCGCCCGCCACCGTGTGCCCGAGCCATGTTTGCGTGCCCGCAGCCTGTCCTGACCGTCCCGCCCCCGTCCCGGCCCGCCGGCGTACTGCCCTGCGTCGTCGCGCTTGCACTTGCGCTGACTGCCGGCATCGCGTCCGCGGCCTGCACCGATGCGCCGGCCCGGCGCGTGAACTGGTACGGCTGTGCGCAACCGGGAGCCGATCTCGGCAATATCGACCTGCGCGGCGCAGTTCTGGAGTACACCGACTTCAGCGCCGCCCGCTTCGCCGGTGCGCAGCTCGAAGATGCCGATTTCGGCCGCAGCCGCCTCGCCGCCGCCGATTTCACCAGGGCCACGCTCAGCAACGCCCGCTTCGTCGCGGCCACCCTCGATGCTGCGAACTTCAGCGGCGCGCGGCTCGACGGCGCCCGGCTCGAACGCGCGCAGGCCGCCGGCGCGAACTTCACCGGTGCCGATCTCAGCGCTGCCAACGCCTATCAGGCCCAGCTCGGCAAGGCCGTGCTCGACGGCGCCCGGCTCGACGGCGCCCGGCTCGAACAGGCCGTGCTCGATGACGCACGCTTCGACGGCGCCAGCCTGCGTTCCGCCCGCCTGCAGCGTGCCAGCGCCGAGCGCACCCGCTTCACCGGCGCCGATCTCGCCGGTGCGCGCCTCGATGGCGCCCGGCTCGACGGCGCCGATTTCTCCGGGGCCGATCTGACCGGCGCCTCGCTGGTCGGCGCACGCATCGACGGCGCACGCTTCGATGGCGCCAGACTCGGCGACTGCATCTGGACCGATCGCCGCCGTTGCCGTCCCGGCTCGGTCGGCCAGTGCGACTGAGCGCCCCTGCCCCGGATTTCCCCCTGCCCGAGCGGAGCCGCCGCCATGTTCGACTTTTTGCGCACGCTGTTCACCGGTGACGAGACGCCGTCCTTCGACGATGTCGCCGGGCTGGATACCGCGATCGCCCGGATCATCGCCGGTACCGATCCGCGCCTGAAGCTGCTGCCCGATCATCGCGAGCGCCTGGCGCCGGCCGCTGCGGCCGCGCTCGAACACGCGCGCGCCTGCGTCGCGGCGCTGGCCGCCCCGCACCGCCTCGATCGCGAAGCCTTCGCCCGCGATCCGCTGATCCACGCCTGCTTCGGCTCGGCCGATGACATCGGCCGCACGATCAACGAAGACCCGACCATCCGCGACTGGCTGACCACGCCGCACGGCCACGCCGCGCCGGCGCTGTACGTGCTGCTGGCCCTGACCTGCGAGGAACGCGGCAGCTTCGGCGTGCAGCTCGACAACGGCGTGCTGCACCGCGACGTGCCGCAGACCGTCGTCAACTTCACCCGTCCGGTGTTTCTCGCCCCGGCCGCGAACGAAGCCGGCTGTCGCGAGGCCGTGGTCTGGATCGTGTTCGACTACTGCGTGCAGCGCGCGCTGGAGCGCCTGACCGAGCTGCGCGAACGGCGCGAGGAACTCGAAACCCGCTACCGCCTGCACCTCGGCAAGCTGCGCGCGCTCGACCGCGCCCACCGCGGCCTCGGCGCCATCGCCGGCCAGGGCAGCAACGACGCCGACCGCAGCGCCGCCGAGCAGGAACTCGCCGACATCGAGGAGCAGCTGCAGGCCGCAGTCGCCGACACGGCGACGCTCGATGACTACCTGACGCGCATCGTCGAGGTGTTGTCCGCCCCGGAAGCCCTGATCACGGTCGCACACCGCCAGCTGCGACTCGACCGCGTAGGCATCCGCCTCGACGACCCGAACCTGCCCGGCGACGACGTGGACTTCGAGGAAGCCACCTTCGCCCAGGGACTCCGGCGCGTGCCGGTGCTGGTGCGCATCCCCGGGGTCGATCTCGAAGCGCCGGCGAAGGCGATGTTGCCGGAGTGGTGATGACGGTCACACGCAAGTGCATGGTTTTCCACCGCTTTCCCCAGACCCTTCCCCCCGGAGGGGCGAGGGCTTGCAAAGCGCAGCGTTCCGGCGTGACCGGCATCGAAGCCTTCGCAGGGCGCCGGAAAGCCTTTCTGACACCGGTCACGACCATCCGTGATCGGCTTACGCCGGCCAAAGCGGATGGCCGCGACGCAAGCGACCGGCTGATCCAGCCCCTTCGCAGCCAAGCGGAAGGCCGCGCGCTGCCATACGGCAAAGCGGCCGCTCAGGTTTCGGCGGCTTCGAGCGCTTCGAGCAGCAGCAGGATTTCGGCGGCCGAGCGGTAATAAAGCCCGGGCGCCTCGGCCAGACGACGGTCGCGACTGCCGGCGACGATGGCCAGCAAGGCGTCGATGCAGGCGCGTAGCCGAGCGTCGATCTCCGGGTTGCCAGCCAGTTGCCGCAGTTCCCCGATCAGTTCGGCAGTCTGTTCCGCCTGCAGTGCCTGACGCACCGCCAGCGCCAGACGACCATCACCGTCATGGTTCTCACCGCCGTCGCGGCGGTACGCGAGAAAGGCATCGAGGGCCTGGGTTCGGGCCTGCGCGGCGGCGGCGGCATTGCCGGCGTCCGTCTCGATGTCGGAGCGGATGGCGAACGTTTTCCACGGCTCGGCGGCGTGACCGGAGGGTGCCTTGCAGACGATCGCCCGCAGGATGGCCTGCCGGGCCTCGTCGAGCCGGCCCAGCCTGCGCAAGGTGTCGGCGAGGTTGCTTCGCGCCCGCCCTTCGTTCGCCTCATCGTGAAGCCGCTCGTACTGGTCCGCGGCCTGCCGATGGAACGACGCGGCCTCCTCCGGACGCTGGAGCACGCTGCCGTACAGGCTCCCCAACTGATTGAGCGTGCGCGCCTGCCCGGCGGCATCGCCGAGTTGCACCTTGATCGCCAGCGATTGCCGGTAGGCATCCTCCGCCGCGTCCGCTTGACCGGATGCCTGATGCACCCTGCCGATCTGGTGCCAGGCCGTCGCGACGCTGCCCAATTCACCCAGCGCCGTGAAGCGCTGGCGCGCCTCGTTATACGCCGCCAAGGCCTCCGGGTAACGGCCTTGCTGCAGGCGGACGCTGCCCAGTTGGCCCTTGCCGACGGCGACATCCCTTTCGGCACCGTTTT
>JAFEGB010000231.1 GCA_018240295.1 Pseudomonadota bacterium | reverse complement strand
GCCGTAGCTGATGCGCCCGGCGGCGAGCTGGCCGCTCAGCGCGTCGAGGTCATCGGCGAGCCGGGTGTCGAGTGCGAGCTGCGCCTCGGGCACACCGGCATCGCGCTGCGCGGCGATCGTCGTGCGCCGGCACTGATCGCTCGCGCGTCGCCACTCGCCGAGCGCGGCACGCTCGGCGCGGCTCGGCCGGCCCGGATCGCGCAGCATCGTCTCGGTCTGCTGCGCCGGATTGTCGAGTGCGACCCGGCCGCGCAGCGGCGCGTAGCGGCTGTCGGCCTCGAAGTTGCCACAGGCGCCGGGCGAAACCCCGGCATCGGCCATCGGCCGGTACGGCACCGGCACGTAGGTGGTGCAGGCGGACAGCAGCAGCGCCAGCGACGGCAGCGCGAGCGCGCGAACGCGAAGGTTCATGGCGGCATTCCTCTTCGACGGGTGGACCGGTCCCGCGGCGGATGGTCATGCACGGAGGCTAGAATGCGCGCCCCCGATCCTCATCCTGATCCTCATCCTGATCCCCGATAGTGCGCCGGCCTCGCCGGGCAGGAGTTAAGACTGCATGACGCTCGACACGAGCTGGTTCTCGGACGTCTTCGCCGATGCCCCGTCGGCGTTCTCGCTGAAGGTCACCCGCAAGCTGCACGAGGAGCAGAGCCCGTTCCAGAAGGTCGAGGTGTACGAGACCGAGGGCTGGGGCCGGATGCTCGCGATCGACGGCATCATCATGCTGACCGAGCGCGAGAACTTCCTGTACCACGAGATGCTCGCGCACCCGGCGCTGTACGCGCACCCGGCGCCGGAGCGCGTGCTGATCATCGGCGGCGGCGACTGCGGCACGCTGCGCGAGGTGCTGAAGCACCCCGGCATCGAGCGCGTCGTGCAGTGCGACATCGACGAGGCCGTCACGCGCGCCGCCGTGCAGTTCTTCCCGCGGCTGACCGAGGCCAACGACGATCCGCGCGCCGAACTGGTGTTCGAGGACGGCGTGAAGTACGTCGCCGATTCGGCCGACGGCGCCTGGGACCTGATCCTCGTCGATTCGACCGATCCGTTCGGCCCCTCGACCGGCCTGTTCTCGGAACCCTTCCTGCGCGAGGTCGTGCGCGCGCTCGCCGCCGACGGCCTGTACGTGCAGCAGTCGGAATCGCCGATCTTCCAGCTCGACGAATGCATCCTGCCGATGCACCGCAACCTGCGCGCCGCCGGCTTCGCCGAGGCCACCGAGCTGCACTTCCCGCAGCCGGTCTACCAGTCCGGCTGGTGGTCGGCCGCCTTCGCCGCCCGCCAGCCCGGCGCCCTCGCCCGCCGCGACGACGCCCGCGCCGCGGTCGCCTGCGACTACTACAACGCCGACATGCACCGCGCGGCGCTGGCGCAGCCGGAGTTCGTGCGCCGGGCGCTGGCGACGGTCTGGGGCTGAAGCGGCGCCGGCCCCCGCATGGACCTCCTGCGCATGGACCCGGACACGCTGCTGCACCGCGTGCGCGAGCGTCTGCCGGCGCTGCTGGCGTTCTATGCCTTCGGCAGCCGCATCGACGGCACGGCCGGCCCGGACAGCGATCTGGATCTGGCCGTGCTGGTCGCCGGTTACGCCGATCCGCTCGAACTGTGGACCTTGTCCGGCGAGCTGGCCGACCTGGCCGGCTGCCCGGTCGATCTGCTCGACCTGCGCGCCGCCTCGACGGTGATGCAGTACCGCATCCTCACCACCGGCCGCTGCTGCTGGGCGCGCGACGCCTCGGTGGCGATCTACGAGGCCGGCATCCTCAGTGACAAGACCGAACTCGACACGGCCCGCGCCGGGCTGCTGGCCGATATCGTCGAACGGGGCAGCATCCATGGCCGATGACGTGGTTCTGAACAAGGCCGCCAGCATCGAGCGCTGCGTGGCGCGCGCCCGCGAGGAATACGCCGCCAACCCGGCCGGCTTCGCCCATGACTACACGCGCCAGGACGCTGCGATCCTGAACATCCAGCGAGCCTGCGAGGCGGCGCTGGACATGGGCCAGCATGTGATCCGCCGCGAACGACTCGGCATTCCGCAAAGCGCCCGCGACGTGTTCACGCTGCTGGCCCGTGCCGGCTGGATCGATGCGGGGCTGGCGGAATCGCTCAGGCGCATGGTCGGCTTTCGCAACATCGCCGTGCATGAATACCAGACGCTGCAGATGCCGGTGACGATTGCCATCATCACGCAGCATCTCGATGACTTTCTCGATTACAGCCGCCGGATGCTGCAACGGGATGCGAGTGGTGCGAATGGATAAAAGGTGCACGGACTGACCGATGCCACCTGATTGCCCTCTCGCGCCCGCCCGCTGCATTGCACAGTCAGTCCCCGTCTACTAGCTTGCTGCGGCATGAACCGGGCGGTCCGTGATTGCCCGGTTTGTCAGGGCAGACCGTCATCCCCTGCCTTCCTCCCCTTCCTCCTGCACACCGCAGTTCGCTGGCGACCGGACAATCCCCCCGTGCCGGTCCCCAGCCATCGGCCCTGCCGATTCCGGATGACACCCGGGTTTCTCCCCAGCCTTTTTCATGCCCACCGGATTCCGGTGCACCGCCAGCGCCCGCGGTGCATGGACAGGCGCAGGTGTGCGTCTGCGACGGGCAGCCGGGCGAACGGCTTTGCGGATTCCGGTGCGGCCTGCCGCCCCGGCGATCCGGCTGGTCACGTTCCTTTCCGATCCGGAACCGAGTCGCCCGCTCATGACTGTCCAGACCCATCCTTCCACGGCTGCCCAGAGGGATCCGCCCATGTCCGATCCGGTCACTTCGGCGGCCGTTGCCGCTGCCAAGTTCGTTGGCGAGAAAGCCATCAGTTACCTGGCCATGAAGGTCTACGAAGGCTCGCCCTGCGCCAGCCCCGAACAGCTGACCGCGATTCCCAAACTGTTCTGCATGGCGGTCCGCGGCGCCGCCGGCGTCGACGAGAAGGAATACCGCCAGCACCTGACGCAGCAGATCGACCTGATTGCCGAGCGCCTCGGGCGCGTCGAACAGGCCGTGAGCAGCATCAACCAGAATGTCACCCGGCTGCTGCAGGAAATGAACCTCGTGCATCTGGAGATTGCCGAGGCGCTGGTCGGGCAATCGGCCTTTTCGGCGCTGCAGCAGATTCGCAGCCTGTACCGCAATTACAGCGGACGCATCGCCAGCGCCGGCAGCGGCGCGGACGAACTGACGGTGTTCTTCAAGGACATCCTGCAGACCAGCCGCCTGCATCTTCAGACCGCCGTCATCGTCGATGCGCTGGTCAATCCGTTCGCCGGCAAGCCCGGGCTGCTGCAGAACGTGCTCGGGCAGATTGCCATCAAGGGCAGCGGCAAGGGACTGGCGGCCTGTTATGAGCTGTACGAAACCTATACCCGCGCACTGGTGCTCGATCTGCTCAAGGGTCAGCAACTGGTGGAGGCGGCCATCGGTTATCTGCAGATCCTCGCCGAGGAAAGAAAGCTGCCCGAACTCAAGGCCGGCCTGCCGTACAGCGCCGCCGGCTGGCAGGCGGAATGCGAGCGCCAGCGCCAGTCCGTAGCCGATGCCTTTCACCTGCAACTCGACGGTTTCGTGCTGAAACGCGATCTGGACAAGGCCAGCGGGCTCAATCCGTACTTCCTGTCGTCCGAAGCCCGCGGCGTGTTCATGCAGGCCGATCTCTTCAGTGCCCGCCTCTGCCAGCGCTACGGCATTCACGGGCGCATCTTCAGCATGGGCGAGCGGTTCGACGGCACGCTGAAGCTCGACGCCGATACCTTCCCCGCCCGTGCCCGCGCCACGATCCCGCTCGATGAACCGCTGGATTACTGGAGCGCCACGACACCCGGCGTCTACGACTGCGTGGCGTTTGCCAATGCCTTCGTCGTCCACCGCTACCGCATCCCGCTCACGCAGGCCGGCACGCGCAAGATCACCAGCGTGCTGCCCTATTCCCCGGCCGACATCGAAACCGTCGATCTCGGGCAGGCCGCCACCGGCTGGTTCGAGGAAACCCCCGCGGCCGGTTCCGCGCCGGCGATCTTCGGCAGCTTCATCGAGATGGCCCGCGCCGGCGGCAGCTTCGCGTTCCTGAGCGGCGAGTGGGAGCAGGGCCGCCGCGATCAGGACAGCAGCAACCCGCGCACCGATGGCAACGACAGCTATCCGCAGGGCGTCGCCCAGGTGGCCGAGCTGCACCGCATGGAAGTCACGAGCCTGCGCGAGGACCGGCGCATGCTCGGCAGCGTGCGTCAGCCGGAAGTGGGGCTTTCCAAGGGCGGCAAGGTGATTCACGCCATCAGTGCCCGCGGCGATCCGGATTTCCACCCGGAACTGCCCGCGGGCCGCGATCAGAGCCACTGGCGCGGGGCGTATGCGACCTGGTGGCAGACGCGCAAGACCATCACGCTGCCGATGCCGCCCGAGGGCCAGACCCTCGAACTGCACGCCGCGCTGAGCCCGCAACTGCAGGCCGACAGCGCCCTCGCCGATGCCGCGACGCTCAACGGCTGGCTCAAGGGCAGCTGGGGCCGGCCGCTGCAGCCTTCCTCTTCGATCAGCGATGCGGAACTGCTCGGCAAGCCGGTCATCGTCGGCGTCAATTACGATCCGTCGCTGGCGTTTCCGGATCAGGGCTGCTCGCTGACTGCCGGCATCAGCCTGTATCCGGTATTCGCCGAAGGCCCGGCCAGCCACAAGGATTCCCCGCACACCGGCACGGACGACCATGCGATTGCGCTCGGCAATGCCAGTTGCCTGCCGAAGTACCGGGGCGTGTTCCGCGAGCAGGCATCGACGCAGCCCCGGCAGTTGCGTGCCTTCCTGAGCGATCTGTACCAGCCATACGGCACGCGGCTGAAATTCCGCTTCGAAGCCTATTATCGCTTCGCAATCGAAACCTCCGGTCTCGATGACACGCCGTTTGCGATGTATGCGCGCGGCCGGCTGGAAAATGCCTGCTTCCGGCTGGCCCCCGCCGGCAACGCGCTGCCGCCCGGCATTTATTTCGACCTGAAAGACCCTGCCGATCTCGGCTTTGCCTACGACTACGACGGCACCGGCCGGCCGGATCATCTGGTCCTGTACCGCCCGGGCAGCGGCAGGATCCTGATCAGCCGCCATCTCGGTTCAAACGAATTCCGGCCCGTCGGTCCGCGCGGCCCCGAAGGGATCGGCATCGGCGGCTTCGATCTGAAGGTGGCGGGCGACCGGATCTTCCCGTTCGATCATGCCGGCAGCGGCCATGCCGATCACCTGCTCGCCTACCGGCCCGGCAATGGCGCCGTCAGCATCCTCAAGCGCAACGGCGGCGTGTTCGAGGCGGTGTTTTCCGAACCCGTCGGCGGCAAGGGCATCGGCGGCTTCAATCTCGACAATCCCGCCGATCAGGGTTTTGCCTTCGATTACGACAGCAGCGGCAAGCTCGACCATCTGGTGTTCTACCGGCCCGGCAAAGGTGCGCTGTTCATCATCAGGCACGATGACAAGGGTTTCAGCCCGGTATATGCGCAGGGGGCGTCCGGGAAAGGCATCGGCGGTTTTGATCTTTCCGGCGCGCAGGACAAGGTGTTTGCGTATGACCACGACGGCAGGGGCCGGATGGATCATCTGGTGCTGTATCGCCCGGGTGCCGGCAGGATCAGCATCCTGAAACGTCAGGGCAGCAGTTTCGTCGCTGTCTACCAGCGCGACAGCGGCGGCATCGGCGGCATCAGCGGTTACGACCTCGCCAGCCCCGCCGATCTGGGCTTTGCCTTCGATTTCGACGGCAAGGGCAGCAACGATCACCTGGTGTTCTATCGCCCCGGAAAAGGCGCCATCTTCATCCTGAAACCGTCGGACGGTGACTTCAAGGCGGTCTACCGGCAGGGCGATGGTGGCGGCGGCGGTGGCGGCATCGGGCAATACGATCTCCGCCATCCGGCCGACCGGGTGTTTCCGTTCGACTACCGCGGCAACGGTCTGGCCGATCATCTGGTGCTGTACCGCCCCGGCACCGGCGTGCTGCAGATCATCCGCAACAACAGCGGTGCCTTCGTGCGGATTTACGCCAAGCCCTGAGCATGCCGCCGGCGTCAGGGAGGACGCCGGAGGCGGATTCCGGTTACGAACCCTTATCGCGGAGCCTTTCATGAATCCCGACATCCATGAATTCATCCATCCGCATCACCTCGCGGTGTTCATGGCCGCCGCGCGGGAGTTCAATTGCCACATCCTGATCCGCAAGACCGGGCGGGCCAGCATCGAATGGGTCGGCAAGTCCGGCTACACCGGCAAGCGCGGCGATCTGAAGGCCAAGACGGCCAATCTGGAGGTCGCCGGTCATGCAGTGGCCGGGCTCGTGTGTTCCCCCCTGCTGCAACCCCTGGCGTTCACCGAAGATCGTCTGGCGTCGGCGCGCAAGGAATGGATGAAGTGCAGCCACCTGATCACCGAACCCGCCAACGGCTTCGATGACGATCGACCGCCGCAGGGCTGCCGGACCCCTTACATCCTGCAGACCAAACGCAATCACCGTCACTACGGCTGCGTTGCCCTCGTGGACATGGGGCTGCTGACCCCCCGGTATGTTCACGGCGATTACGATCTGTACGCCATCATTCCCGCCAATCAACCCTTCCGACCGGAAACCATCCAGCCCCGTCACCTCACGATGGGCTCGACCATGACACCGGCCAGCCAGACGCTGATGGAACGCCTGCGCCTGCAGTCACCCAACTTCGAAGGTCCGTTGTCGTTCCAGATTTCAAACTATGTCAACACCCGCATCAGCGGCCTTGGCGTGGATTTGCTGTGTGCCCTGATGGTCAATCATGGCGAGCAGGTCAACATCGGCGAACCGGGATGCACTTTCGAGCCGGTGCTGGCCATCATGCCTGCACCACGGGATGGCTCCTGGGCGATCATTCTCGGCAATCGGGCAGAGCACGAGCGGTTTTACCAGAATGCCTGATTAACGCCCGCTGGATGAAACGAAGAACACAATTGAACCATTCGTTCGCGCAAGGGTTAGCGCACAAAGCGGGGCCGGCGTGCATTGTGTGCGTATCAAATGG
>JAFEGB010000230.1 GCA_018240295.1 Pseudomonadota bacterium | reverse complement strand
AGCTGCGCCTGCACCAGTGCGGCCTGCCGAAGAAGATGGCGCTGGAGCTGTTCA
This sequence comes from Pseudomonadota bacterium, assembly GCA_018240295.1. Classification (GTDB taxonomy): domain Bacteria; phylum Pseudomonadota; class Gammaproteobacteria; order Competibacterales; family Competibacteraceae; genus Plasticicumulans. The sequence continues at coordinate 6,448 of JAFEGB010000230.1, read as the reverse complement.
AGCCCTTCATCTTCCAGAAGCTGCAGCTGCGCGGCGATGCCTCGACCATCAAGGCCGCGAAGAAGATGGTCGAGCGCGAGCAGCCGGAAGTCTGGGACGTGCTCGAAGAGGTCATCCGCGAGCATCCGGTGATGCTGAACCGCGCTCCGACGCTGCACCGCCTCGGCATCCAGGCCTTCGAGCCGGTGCTGATCGAAGGCAAGGCGATCCAGCTGCATCCGCTGGTGTGCACGGCGTTCAACGCCGACTTCGACGGCGACCAGATGGCCGTGCATGTGCCGCTGTCGATCGAGGCGCAGCTCGAAGCGCGTGCGCTGATGATGTCGACCAACAACATCCTGAGCCCGGCCAACGGTGATCCGATCATCGTGCCGTCGCAGGACGTGGTGCTCGGCCTCTATTACATGACCCGCGAGCGCATCAACGCCCGCGGCGAAGGCATGCGCTTCACCGACGTGAAGGAAGTGCACCGCGCCTACGAGACGCGCCAGGCCGAACTGCAGGCGCGCATCGAGGTGCGCATCGTCGAGACGCTGATCCACGCCGACGGCAGCCGCGAGCGCGTGCGCCGGCGCGTGAGCACGACCGTCGGCCGCGCGCTGCTGTTCGAGATCTTCCCGGAAGGCCTGCCCTTCGAGCTGGCCAACCAGGTGCTGAAGAAGAAGACGATCTCGGGCCTGATCAACCAGTGCTACCGGCGCCTCGGCCTGAAGGACACCGTCATCTTCGCCGACCAGCTGATGTACACCGGCTTCCACTACGCGATGCGTTCGGGCTCGTCGGTCGGCTTCACCGACATGCGCATCCCCGACGAGAAGGCCGGCATCCTGGCGCGCGCCGAATCCGAGGTGAAGCAGATCGAGGAGCAGTACGCCTCGGGTCTGGTCACCAACGGCGAGCGCTACAACAAGGTGGTCGACATCTGGTCGCGCACCAACGACGAAGTCACCAAGGCGATGATGCGCGGCCTCGGCAAGGAGACCGTCGTCAACCGCGAAGGTCAGACCGTCGAGCAGGACTCCTTTAATAGTGTGTTCATGATGGCCGACTCCGGCGCCCGCGGTTCGCAGGCGCAGATGCGTCAGCTCGCCGGCATGCGCGGCCTGATGGCCAAGCCCGACGGCTCGATCATCGAGACGCCGATCACCGCGAACTTCCGCGAAGGCCTGGACGTGCTGCAGTACTTCATCTCCACGCACGGCGCCCGCAAGGGTCTGGCCGACACGGCGCTGAAGACCGCGAACTCCGGCTACCTGACCCGCCGTCTGGTCGACGTGGCCCAGGATCTGGTGGTCACCGAGGAGGACTGCGGCACGCGCGAAGGCCTGCTGATGACGCCGATCGTCGAAGGCGGCGATGTCGTCGAGCCGCTGCGCGAGCGGGTGCTCGGGCGCGTGGTCGCCGAGGATGTCTGCCGCCCGGGCAGCGGCGAGGTCGTGGCTCCGGCCGGCACGCTGCTCGACGAGCACTGGGTCGACGTGCTCGAAAGCGCCGGCATCGACCAGGTGCTGGTGCGCAGCCCCATCACCTGCGAGACCCGCTACGGCGTCTGCTCGTCGTGCTACGGCCGTGACCTGGCGCGTGGCCACATCGTCAACATCGGCGAGGCGGTCGGCGTCATCGCCGCGCAGTCGATCGGCGAGCCCGGCACGCAGCTGACGATGCGCACCTTCCACATCGGTGGTGCGGCCTCGCGTGCGGCGGCGGTCAGCAGCGTGCAGGTCAAGGCCCGCGGCCGCATCCGCCTGCACAACCTGAAGACCGTCACCAACAAGGACGGCAACCTGGTCGCGGTGTCGCGTTCTGGCGAAGTCACGGTCATGGACGACAACGGCCGCGAGCGCGAGCGCTACAAGATTCCGTACGGTGCCGTGCTGACGGTCAAGGAAGGCGACAGCGTCGAGGCCGGCCAGATCGCCGCGAACTGGGATCCGCACACGCACCCGGTGGTCACCGAGGTCGACGGTCGCGTGCGCTTCCTGGACTTCGAGGAGGGCTCGACCGTCACGCGCAAGACCGACGAGATCACCGGTCTGTCCAGCCTCGAGGTCCTGGACCCGAAGGCGCGCGGCTCGCTCGGCAAGGACAAGCGTCCGACCGTGCGTCTGGTCGATGCCGCCGAGCAGCCGCTGAAGCTCGCCGGCACTGACCTGCCGGCGCAGTACCCGCTGCCGCCGGGGGCGATCGTCAACCTCACCGACGGTGCCGAGGTGCGCGTCGGCGACATCGTCGCGCGCATTCCGCAGGAGTCCTCGAAGACCCGTGACATCACCGGCGGTCTGCCGCGCGTCGCGGATCTCTTCGAAGCGCGCAAGCCCAAGGAGCCGGCGATCCTCGCCGAAATCTCGGGCACGGTCAGCTTCGGCAAGGACACCAAGGGCAAGCAGCGCCTGGTGCTGACCGACAAGGATGGCGGCACCCACGAGGAACTGATTCCGAAGTGGCGCCACGTCAACGTCTTCGAGGGCGAGCAGGTCGAGCGCGGCGAGGTCATCGCCGATGGCGAGCCGAATCCGATGGACATCCTGCGCCTGCGCGGCGTGCGGGATCTCGCCGCGTATCTGGTCAAGGAGATCCAGGACGTCTACCGCCTGCAGGGCGTGAAGATCAACGACAAGCACATCGAGGTGATCATTCGCCAGATGATGCGCAAGGTCGAGATCAGCGAGCCGAACAACGCCCGCTTCATCAAGGGCGAGCAGGTCGAGCGCACGCGCGTGCTCGAAGAGAACGATCGCGTGCGCGGCGACAACGGCGTGCCGGCGCACTGGCACCCGCTGCTGCTCGGCATCACCAAGGCCTCGCTGGCCACCGAGTCGTTCATCTCGGCGGCCTCGTTCCAGGAGACCACGCGCGTGCTGACCGAGGCGGCCGTGCGCGGCTCGCGTGACGACCTGCGCGGCCTCAAGGAGAACGTCATCGTCGGTCGCCTGATCCCGGCCGGTACCGGACTCGCCTACCATGCCGACCGTCGCGGCGGGCGCACCACGCCGCGCCCGGGTTCGTCCTTCGGCACCGAGTTCAGCACCGCCGAATTCGGCAGCGTCGATTACAGCGCCGGCGGCGAAAGCCACGCCGAGGAGTAAGCCACACGCGCCGCCCCGGAACGGCCCCATCGCCGCTCCGGGGCGGTGTCATTTCGGGGCTCCGGGAACGCATTGACTTTTCCGGGGTTTTCCGCAGCTCAGCTTGACAGGGTACAGACCCGCCCCTAATATCCCGCGCCTTTGGCGGACAGCGGGCGGTCTTGCGGCCTGTCGTCTTGTGTTCGAGGTTCAGGAGTAGCAATGGCAACGATCAACCAGCTGGTTCGCAAGCCGCGCAGCAGCAAGCCCGAAAAGAGCGCCGTGCCAGCCCTCAACGGCTGCCCGCAGAAGCGCGGCGTCTGCACGCGCGTATACACCACCACCCCGAAGAAGCCGAACTCGGCGCTGCGCAAGGTTGCCCGCGTGCGGCTGACCAACGGCATGGAAGTGACCAGCTACATCGGCGGTGAAGGCCACAACCTGCAGGAGCACTCCGTGGTCCTGATCCGCGGCGGTCGCGTCAAGGACCTCCCGGGTGTGCGCTATCACACGATCCGTGGCTGCCTCGACACCTCGGGCGTGCAGAAGCGCCGTCAGGGTCGTTCGAAGTACGGCGCCAAGCGTCCGAAGTCCTGACCGGCAGCCGCCGTTCCTCCGCAGAGTTTCCAGATTTCCAGGTAAGCCCGAGCCATGCCCAGAAGAAGAGAAGTTCCGAAGCGCACCATCCTCCCGGATCCGAAGTTCGGGAACGAGATGCTGGCCAAGTTCATGAACATGGTCATGGAGCGCGGCAAGAAGTCGGTCGCCGAGAAGATCATCTACGGCGCGCTCGACGCGATCACCGAGAAGGGCAAGGACGATGCGATGTCCGTCGTCGAGCAGGCGCTCGACAACGTGCGTCCGGCCGTCGAGGTCAAGTCCCGCCGCGTCGGCGGTGCCACCTATCAGGTGCCGGTCGAGGTGCGTCAGGTGCGTCGCAACACGCTGGCGATGCGCTGGATCATCGATGCCGCCCGCAAGCGTGGCGAGAAGTCGATGGCCCGTCGTCTGGCCGGCGAGCTGCTCGACGCTTCCGAGAGCCGCGGTGCGGCTGTCAAGAAGCGTGAGGACACGCATCGCATGGCGGATGCCAACAAGGCGTTTGCCCACTACCGCTGGTAAGCCCGAGGATTCCGACCGTGGCGCGTAAAACCCCCATCGAGCGTTACCGTAACATCGGTATCAGCGCCCACATCGACGCCGGCAAGACCACGACGACCGAGCGCATCCTGTTCTACACCGGTGTGAACCACAAGATCGGTGAAGTGCATGATGGCGCCGCGACGATGGACTGGATGGAGCAGGAGCAGGAGCGTGGCATCACGATCACCTCCGCCGCGACCACCTGCTTCTGGAAGGGCATGGCGCAGCAGTTCCCCGAGCACCGCATCAACATCATCGACACGCCCGGACACGTCGACTTCACGATCGAAGTCGAGCGTTCGATGCGCGTGCTCGACGGTGCGTGCATGGTGTACTGCGCCGTCGGTGGTGTGCAGCCGCAGTCGGAAACCGTCTGGCGTCAGGCCAACAAGTACGGTGTGCCGCGCATCGCGTTCGTCAACAAGATGGACCGCGCCGGTGCCAACTTCCTGCGCGTCGTGCAGCAGATGAAGGATCGCCTGAAGGCGAATCCGGTGCCGCTGCAGATCGCGATCGGTGCCGAGGATGCCTTCGAGGGCATCGTCGACCTGATCACGATGAAGGCCATCTACTGGAACGACGACACCCAGGGCACGAGCTTCGAGCTGCGTGACGTGCCGGCCGATCTGGCGGATCTCTGTGCCGAATGGCGCGAGAAGCTGATCGAGGCGGCGGCCGAGGCGAACGAGGAGCTGATGGACAAGTACCTGGAGGGCGAGGAGCTCTCCGAGGACGAGATCCATGCGGCCATCCGTTCGCGCACGATCGCCGGCGAGATCGTGCCGGCGCTGTGCGGTTCGGCGTTCAAGAACAAGGGCGTGCAGGCGATGCTCGACGCCGTCGTGCGCTACCTGCCGGCGCCGGTCGACATCCCGGCCGTGACCGGCACGCTCGATGACGGCAGCGAAGCCAGTCGCGAACCTGCCGATGCCGCGCCGTTCTCGGCGCTGGCGTTCAAGATCGCGACCGATCCGTTCGTCGGCACGCTGACCTTCTTCCGCGTCTATTCCGGCGTGCTCAGTTCCGGTGACTCGGTGCTGAACTCGGTCAAGGGCAAGAAGGAGCGCATCGGCCGCATCGTGCAGATGCACGCGAACTCCCGCGAGGAGATCAAGGAAGTGCTCGCCGGCGACATCGCTGCGGCGGTCGGCCTGAAGGACGTGACCACCGGTGACACGCTCTGCGATCCCGAGAAGCCGATCGTGCTGGAGCGCATGGAGTTCCCGGAGCCGGTGATCTCGGTTGCGGTCGAGCCGAAGACCAAGAGCGACCAGGAAAAGATGGGTCTGGCGCTGAACCGTCTGGCGCAGGAGGACCCGTCCTTCCGCGTGCACACCGACGAGGAATCCGGTCAGACGATCATTTCGGGCATGGGCGAGCTGCACCTCGAAATCATCGTCGATCGCATGAAGCGCGAGTTCAAGGTCGAGGCCAACGTCGGTGCGCCGCAGGTCGCCTACCGCGAGACGATCCGCGCCTCGGTCGAGCAGGAAGGCAAGTTCGTGCGCCAGTCCGGCGGTCGCGGCCAGTACGGTCACGTCTGGCTGAAGATCGAACCGCAGGAGGCCGGCAAGGGCTACGAGTTCGTCAACGGCATCGTCGGCGGCGTCGTGCCGCGCGAATACGTGCCGGCGGTCGACAAGGGCATCCAGGAAGCGATGGCCGACGGTGTGCTGGCCGGCTTCCCGGTCGTCGACGTCAAGGTCACGCTGTTCGACGGCTCGTATCACGATGTCGACTCCAACGAAATGGCGTTCAAGATCGCCGGCTCCATGGGCTTCAAGGAAGGCTTCCGCAAGGCGAGGCCGGCCCTGCTGGAGCCGATCATGCAGGTCGAGGTCGAGACGCCCGAGGACTACATGGGCGACGTGATCGGCGACCTGAACCGCCGCCGTGGCCTCGTGCAGGGCATGGACGACTCGCCGTCGGGCAAGATCGTCAAGGCCGAGGTGCCGCTGGCCGAGATGTTCGGCTACGCGACCTCGCTGCGTTCGGCGACGCAGGGTCGGGCGACCTACTCGATGGAGTTCGCGAAGTACAACGAGGCCCCGGCGAACATCGCCGAGGCGGTGATCAAGAAGGCGTCCTGAACGCCCTTCCGGAATTCATGAGGTAAGCAGCAGTGGCTAAGGAAAAATTCGAGCGCAAGAAGCCGCACGTGAACGTGGGCACGATCGGTCACGTCGACCACGGCAAGACGACGCTGACGGCGGCGCTGACGAAGATCGGAGCGGAGCGCT
>JAFEGB010000022.1 GCA_018240295.1 Pseudomonadota bacterium | reverse complement strand
TCCCACTTGTGAAACCCGGACTTGCAAAGCTCCCGGCCGGCCGCGGCCTCCATGCGGTCGGCAGGCTTGGGGCGCTTGAACGGCAGGATGTCGGCCATGCGGGCGGACCTCGGCGGGCGGATCGGGTGGTTCGGGAGAGCGCACTGTAGCGCGGCGGCACGCAGCCACGGAGGCCGATCGCCGGACAGGCGGCACTCAGCCACTGATCTGCGCCACCACCGGCAAATGATCCGAGGCCAGCCGCGCCCGCGGGTCGGGATGGCGGTACAGGCTCAGCAGGCGCGTGCGCGGGCGTAGCCAGATGCGGTCGAGCGCCAGCAGCGGCCAGCACGACGGGAAGGTCGCCGGGGCCGGCGTGGCCTCGAACCAGCGGTGCAGCCAGCGCAGCGGCCGGCCCCACAGGAACCATTCGTTGATGTCGCCGAGCAGCACGGTCGGCAGCGGCGGGTGTTCGGGCGGGTGGTCGCCCTGACGCACGCGCGCCAGCAGACGCTGCACCTGCGCGCGGCGCTCGGCCGGGCGCAGGCCGAGGTGCGTGGCGATCACGCGCAGCGCGCCGCCGGCGGTGCCGGGCCTGCCCGCCGGATCGTGCCGCTCACCGGTGGAGGCGTGGTTTTTCTTCCCCTCTTTCCAGCCCGTCTCCCGCGCGGGGCGAGAGGCGGAAAGGTGAGGGGAGCCGGCGTGATTGGCATCCGCCCTGCCGCAGCCGTCCCCGGGCAGATCGAGGATCACGTCGAGCGCGCCGCGCGGCTCGCGGCCGGGATAGTCGAGCGACAGGCGGTAGACCGAGCGCAGGGTCAGTCGCGTCAGCAGGCCGTTGCCGTATTCGCCGCCGTGCTCGCGCACCAGCGTCGGGCCGGCGACCGGCATCAGGCCGGTTTCGGCGGCCAGCCAGGTGAGCATGTCGAAGCCGGTGCGCCGCGATTCGACCTCCTGCAGCGCGATCACGTCGGCATCGAGATCGCGCAGCACCTCGGCGATGCGCCGCGGCACGCACTGGCCGTCGGTGCCGACCGCACCGTGGATGTTCCAGCTCGCGACCCGCAGCGTCCGGGGCGCCGTCATGCGCCCGGTTCCGGCTCGGCGGCGGCCGGGGCCGCCGCGCACGGGACGGCCGGTTCCGATGGCTGCTTGCGCCGCTGCAGGTAGCGCGACAGCCACCAGCCCGAGCCGAGCAGGATCAGCGCGCAGCCGATCATCAGCCCGATCGCCAGCGGCGTCGGCTTCGAGATGGCCGCGGCGATGCGATCGGCGAACACCACGGTCAGCACCGCGCCGGGGCCGAGTCCGAGCAGCGTGCCGAGCAGGTAGTCGCGCAGGCCGATGCGCGAGGCGCCGGCCGCGAAGTTGATGATCGTGAACGGCGCGACCGGCACCAGACGCAGGAACACGACGGCGAAGATGCCGCGCTCGGCGAGCTTGCGGTCGAGCCGGTTGAAGCGCCGGCCGCCGAGGCGGCGCACAGTGCGCCGGCCGAGCAGGCTGCCGACGCCGTAGCCGGCGAGCGCGCCGGCGAGCGAGCCGCCGACCGCGTACAGGCTGCCGGTCAGCGGCCCGAACACGAGGCCGGTGACACCGATCACCAGCGAGATCGGGATCGCCACGACCGAGGCGATCGTGTACGCGGCCAGCACCGCCAGCGGCGTGAACGGCAGGTCTTCGAGTTCGCGCGCAACGCGGATCAGCTGGTTCGGCGCCAGCCATTCCGACAGCGGCGTGTAGCGCCAGGCCAGCGTCAGTCCGACCAGCGCCAGCGCCAGCAGCACCGGCGCCATCAGCCGTTCGCGCACCGACCGCCGGGTCGGCGGCGGCGTGAACTCGGCGAGCAGCTGATCGCCCGTCATCGGCCGTTCCGGATCGATCAGCGTGTTGTCGACGATCAGGTGATCGAGATCGGCACTGCCGACGGTGGCGAGCGGCTGCAGGTGGCGGTGTGCATCATCGGTCTGCTGCAGTGCATCGACCGTGGCGAGCAGGCGGCCGTCGTGAGCGGCGCGCGCAGCCTCGATGGCCTCGGGCGCGCAGCCGAGGTGCTCGCCGAGCAGGCGCGCGCGCAGGCCGGCGATCGCCGCCTGCACGTCGGCGCGCCCGCCGGCTTCGAGGATCAGGTTGCATTCGGTGTCGAAGCCCATCGAGCGGTTGCTGAGGTTGGCCGAGCCGATCGTCAGCCACTGTTCGTCGATCACCATCAGCTTGCTGTGCACGTTCAGGCAGCCCGAGGCCAGGCCCGGCACGCGCGGGCAGCAGGCGCGGTAGCGGTCGTGGCGGTCGGCGTCGGTCAGCTGCCGGTGCAGCCGTCCGCGCAGCACGCCCATCGTGTTGACCTCCAGCCAGCCGCTCTCGCGCTGCGGCGTGATCAGCAGCACCTCGGGCGCGTCGTCGTCCTGCAGGCGCGCCGCCAGCGCCGCGCCGATCTCCCAGGCGGTGAAGTACTGGTTCTCGAAGAACAGCGTCCGGCGGGCCGCGGCGATGGCATCGAGATGGAAGCGGCGGATCTCGTCGACGGCCGGGTAGTCGTCGAAGGCCGGTTCGGTGCGCGCGATCGCGACCGGCACGTCGCGCAGCTGCGCCTCGACGCCGGCCGGCCATGGATCGTCGCCGGCCGCCGGCTGCGGCGGCGGCAGGCGCTGGCCGGTGGCGCGCAGCCAGCGCTCGCGCGCCAGCGCCCCGAGCGCGGCGGCGACCGGGCCTTCGACCAGCATCTCGATGTCGTGAAACGGCGCATACGGCGTGCCGGCGGCATCGACGCGGCGCGGCTCGTCGGGGCGGTGCTCGGGCGTGTCCCAGCGGCAGCGGGTCAGGTCGAGCCCGCCGACGAAGGCGATGCGGTCATCGACGACGACGACCTTCTGGTGATGCGAGGCACCGAACGGATGGCAGGCATCGAGCCGGAAGCGCAGCCGCGGATGCGTCAGCCAGTCGAGCGAAAGCTGCGGCAGCAGCTGGCGCTCCATCGCGTAGATCGCCGCGAAATCCCAGGTCAGCACCCAGACGCGCAGCGACGGCGTGCGCCGCACGGCGGCATCGAGGAACTCCCCGAGCGGCTCCGGCAGCCCGTCGCCGGCCCCGTCCGGCACCAGCTGCAGGCGGCTGTCGATGTCCCAGCCGAGCACGAACACGCTGTGCCGGGCTCTGGCGATGGCTTCGCGCACGGCCGGGAAATACGCACTGCCATCGATCAGGAAGGCGACACGCTCGGCCGTCTCGATGCGCCAGCAGTTGTGACCGGGGCGCAGCAGCGGCGATGGCGAAGCAGACGGGGCGGCGGATTCCGGATTCATCGGCGGCCTCGGACCTTGCGCGGTGGATGTCGGGAAACGGAAGCAATGGCGGTTGCGACCTTCGCGACCGGCCGGGGGTTCGCCGGCGGGCCGAGCGGAAGGGCGGATCGTCAGGGCTGCGACGGATTCCGGCGGCAAACATCCGCTTTTCAAGAGCTTGATCGCCGGGAACCGGCCCGGGCGTGAACCATTCGCCAGCCCCCCCGGTCACTGGCAGGACCGGACTCCCGCAGTCCGTATCCCCCCCGAATCGACTGTCCCCGGAGCGATCGACATGAACCTGCTCGACCAGATCAAGCGCGACCACGACAACCTGCGCCAGATGCTCGAAAAGCTCGAAGCCACGACCGAGCGCGCCATCAAGACCCGGCGCACGCAGTTCGAGCGCGTGCGCCAGGAACTGACCGTGCATGCCCACGTCGAGGAGACCGTGCTCTACGAAGCGATCCGCGACAGGCCCGAAACCCGCGACATGACGCTCGAAGGCTTCGAGGAGCATCACGTCATCACCGTCATGCTCGCCGAGATGGGGCGCATGCCGGTTGACACCGAGGAATGGGGCGCCAAGGCCGGCGTGCTGCGCGAGTTCGTCGAGCACCACCTCGAAGAGGAGGAGCGCGACCTGTTCCCGCAGGTGCGCAAGCTGTTCGATGCCGGGACGCTGAACGAACTCGGCGAGCGCTTCGCCGAGGCCCGCCGCAACGAGCTGCACGACCTGCGCAAGGCCGCCTGAGCCCCCGCACCGCCGGCATAGGTATCTGCACAACTTGCAGTATCGGTTTCCGGACTTGCCTGAATAGCCCGGATAAATCAGAACGACGGCAAGAGGTTGATGAACAAGCCCCTCCCCCCTCGCGGGGGAGGGGTTGGGGAGAGGGGGACAAGG
>JAFEGB010000229.1 GCA_018240295.1 Pseudomonadota bacterium | reverse complement strand
TCGATCTCCCCTCTCCCCTTGCGGGAGAGGGGCCGGGGGAGAGGGGGAGACGCCGGCACTGCGCCCGGACCTTGCCCCCTCTCCCCAACCCCTCCCCCGCGAGGGGGGAGGGGCTTGTTCATCAATGTCTTGCCGTCGTGCGGATCCATCCGCGCTGTCCGGACAAGTTCGGGAACCGATGCTGCACGTTGTGTAGATACCTATGCCTGCCGCGCCCTGCGCTCACACCCGCTCGAACACGCCGGCCGCCCCCATGCCGGTGCCGACGCACATCGTCACGAGACCGTAGCGTCCGCCGGTGCGCGCGAGCCCGTGCACGAGCGTGGCGGTGCGGATGGCGCCGGTGGCGCCGAGCGGGTGGCCGAGGGCGATGGCGCCGCCGAGCGGGTTGACCTTCGCCGGGTCGAGGCCGAGTTCGTGGATCACGGCCAGGGCCTGGGCGGCGAAGGCTTCGTTCAGCTCGATCCAGTCGAGCGACGCGGGCGCGATGCCGGTCTGCTCCAGCACCTTCGGCACCGCCGCGATCGGGCCGATGCCCATGATCTCGGGGGCAACGCCGCTGACCGCGTAGCCGACGAAACGCGCCAGCGGCCGCAGCCGGAGTTCCTTCAGCAGCGCCCCGGAGACCAGCAGCACGGCCGCGGCGCCGTCCGACATCTGCGAGGAATTGCCGGCCGTGACGCTGCCGCGCAGCGCGAACGAGGGCTTGAGCTTCGCCAGCGCCGCGGCCGTGGTGTCGGCCCGCGGACCTTCGTCGGCCTCCACCACGCGCTCGATCAGGCGCACGCAGTTGCCGCTCGCATCGGGCACGTGGCTGCGCACCGTGTACGGACTGATCTCGGCGCGGAAGTGGCCGATGGCGCTCGCGGCCACGGCGCGCCGGTGCGATTCGAGCGCGAAGGCATCCTGTTCGGCGCGCGTGACCCGCCAGCGTTCGGCGACGTTCTCGGCGGTCAGGCCCATGCCGTAGGCGATCGCGACATTCGCGTCGCGCTCGAAGATCGCCGGGTTCATCGACAGCGAGTTGCCGGCGATCTGCGCCATCGAACTCATCGACTCGGTGCCGGCGGCGATCACCGCGTCGGCCGCGCCGAGGCGGATGCGCGCCGCGGCATCGGCGACCGCCTGCAGGCCGGAGGCGCAGAAGCGGTTGATGGTCATGCCCGGCACGCTCTGCGGCAGGCCGGCGAGCAGCGCCCCGATGCGCGCGACGTTCATGCCCTGCGCGCCCTCGGGCATCGCGCAGCCGACGATGACATCGGCGATGCGCGCCGGATCGAGCTGCGGCACCTGCGCGCTGACGCGCGCGAGCACGTGCGCGAGCAGGTCGTCGGGCCGGGTATGGGCGAACACGCCCTTGCGCCGGCCGACCGGCGTGCGCGTGGCGGCGACGATGAAGGCTTCGCGGTTCATGGCTTCTGGTCTCCGTTCGTCGGTGCGGGCATATCAGTTGCGCAGCGGCTTGCCGGTTTCGAGCATGTGCGCGATGCGCGCCTGCGTCTCCGGCGTCTGCAGCAGTTCGACGAACAGGCGCCGTTCGAGCCCGAGCAGCCAGGTCTCGTCGACGCAGGTGCCGGAATCGACCGCGCCGCCGCAGAGCGCCTCGGCGAGCGCCCGGCCGATGCGGTAGTCGTGCTCGCTGATCTGGCCGCCGGCGCGCAGGTTGACGAGCAGCATCTCCAGCGTCGCGATGCCGTCGCGCCCGGCGACCGGCACCGCGCGCGGCGGCAGCGGCGGCCGGTAGCCGGTCTCGGCCAGCGCGCGGGCCCGGCGGATCGCGACATACGGCAGCTCGGCCGCGGCGAGCAGCACGTCGTCGGAGGGCTGCGCGAAGCCGATTTCCTGCGCTTCCCGCGCGTTCTTCGCGACCTGCGCGGTCGCGATCGGCAGGAAGGCGGTCTGCACGGCCGCGAACGGATCGCGGTTGGCGGTCTGCGCGCCGATGCGGGCGGCGCGCAGCACGAACTCCTTGCAGCCGCCGCCGGCCGGGATCAGGCCGACGCCGGCCTCGACCAGCCCGATCGGCGCTTCGAGCGCGAACACGCGGTGCGCGACGTGCATCGCGAACTCGCAGCCGCCGCCGAGCGCGAGGCCGTCGATCGCCGCGACCACCGGCACGCGCGCGTACTTCAGGCGCAGCGCCGTGCGCTGGAAAAACGCGACGATGTCGTCGAGCCGCTGCGGATCACCACCGTCCTCGACGGCCATGACCTCGGCGCGCATCTGCCGGAGATCCGCCCCGACCGCGAACGGCGGCCGCTGCCACAGCACCAGGCCATCGAGCTGCGCCTCGGCGAGATCGAGCGCGGCGTGGATCGCGGCGAGCACCGGCTCGGTCAGCGCGTGCATCTTCGACGTGAACGACAGCACGCCGATGCGCGCATCGATGTCCGGCCGCCGCCACAGGCGCGCGCCGGCGTTCTCGAACAGCGTCTCGCCGGCCTCGGGCGCGGCCTCGCCGAGCAGGCGCTCCGGGCAGAGCTGGCGGGCGTAGACCGCCAGCGTCGAACGCGGCGCGAAGCTCCCGCGGCGCGGCGAATACGAACCTGCCGGCGTGTGCACGCCTTCGAGCGCCGGCACCCAGGCCGGCAGCGGCGCGTCCGACAGGGTTCGCCCGGCGACGCGATCGGCCTCGATCGCCTCGGCGACCGCGCGCCAGCCGGCCGCCTGCCAGGTCTCGAACGGCCCGAGCGCCCAGCCGAAGCCCCAGCGCAGCGCGCAGTCGATGTCGCGGGCGCTGTCGGCGATGTCGGCCAGATGCACGGCGCAGTAATGGAACAGGTCGCGGAAGATCGCCCACAGAAACCGCGCCTGCGGATGCGCGCTGGCCCGCAGCGCCGCGAAGCGCGCCACCGGATCGCGCCCGGCGAGGATGGCTGCGACCTCGGCGGCGACCGTGCCGCGGCTGTCGCGGTAGTCCGCACTCGCCGGATCGAGCACGCGGATGGTCCTGCCATCCTTGCGGTAGATGCCGGCGCCGGTCTTCTGGCCGAGCGCACCGCGGGCGATCAGCGCCTGCAGCCAGTCGGGCAGCGTGAAGCTCGCCCGCCACGGATCCTCCGGCAGCGTCGAGCGCAGCGTGTCGACGACGTGCGCGAGCGTGTCGAGCCCGACCACATCGGCGGTGCGGTACGTCGCGCTCTTCGGCCGGCCGATCGCCGGTCCGGTCAGCGCATCGACCTCATCGAGCCCGAGCCCGAAGGTCTGCGTGTGCCGCAGCACCGCCAGCATCGAGAACACGCCGACGCGGTTGGCGATGAAGTTCGGCGTATCGGGCGCGCGCAGCACGTGCTTGCCGAGCCAGCTCGTCAGCCAGGTTTCGAGCGCATCGAGCAGTTGCGGGTCGGTGTCCGGATGCCGGATCAGCTCGACCAGCGGCAGGTAGCGCGGCGGATTGAAGAAGTGCATGCCGCAGAAGCGCGCGCGCAGCCCCGCCGGCAGCGCCGCTGCCAGCGTCGCGATCGACAGCCCCGAGGTGTTCGACGCGAACACCGCATCGGCCCGCAGATGCGGCGCGACCTGCGCGTACAGCGCTGTCTTCCATTCGAGCTTCTCGGCGATCGCCTCGATGACCAGATCGCAGTCGCCGAGGCGCGCGAGATCGTGCGCGTAGCTCGCCGGCTCGATGTGCGCCGCGCGCCCGGGGGTGGCGAGCGGCGCCGGTTCCAGCCGGCCGAGCCTCGCGATCGCCGCGCGCGCGATGCCCTCGGGCGGGCCGTCGCTGGCGGCGAGGTCGTACAGCAGCACCGGCACGTCGGCATTGGCGAGGTGCGCAGCGATCTGCGCCCCCATGACGCCGGCCCCGAGCACGGCGGCACGGCGGATGGTCAGGCGGGGGGTATCGGTCATGCGGCTTGGCCCTGCGGCGCGATCAGCGCGCCCTGCGCCGGCAAGCGTAGTCGCGCCGGCCGGAGGCTTCTTCAGGGGACGGCCACACGCGCATCGACCCAGACAGCAATGATGTGCAGCGCCGCGTCGGCCTCGTGCTGGCTGTCCGGCAGCCGGCGCGCCCCGCCTGGCAGGCCGCTCTGCACGCGCAGATCATCGGTGTCGAGGTTGCGCCAGCGCGTCGCGGCCAGCGGCTCGAACAGCGCGGTACAGGCGCGCAGGCCGGCGGCGTAATACAGATGCCGGATGCCGGCCATCTGCAGCGCCGCGACGCACAGCGCGCAGGGCTCGCAGCTGGTGTACAGCTCGCAGTCGCCGAGATCGAGCCGCCCGAGCCGCCGGCAGGCGTCGCGCAGAGCCTCGATCTCGCCGTGCGCGGTCGGATCGAGCCGCGCGAGGGCATGGTTCAGGCCCTCGCCGACGATCTCGCCGTGCCGGACGACGACGGCACCGAAGGGCTGCGTGCCGGGGGTGTCGAGGCTTGTTGCACTCAGGGCCAGCGCGCGCTGCATGAACTTCGGGTCGTAGGGCATGGCTTGCGCCTCCGCAGAGCAGATATGTCGCCAGCCGGCACTCACGCCCCGCCGCGGAAGCACGAGTAGCCCCAGGGCGTGCACTTGAACGGCAGGTGGTAGTGGGCCGCGGGATCGGCGAGGCCGAAATCGAAGACGACCACGTCGAGAAACGGCGGCTGCGGCAGGACGCTGCCGGCCTGCCGGTACCAGTGCGCGACGTGGAAGCGCACCTGCACGCGACCGGGCGCGAAGCGCCGGGCGAGGCGTTCATCCTCCAGCAGGCCGCTCGCCGAGACCGGACCGTCGGCGAGCGGCTGCAGGCAGCCCTCGCCTTCGGCGTAGCGGACTTCGACGCGCATGCCCTGCGCAACCCGCCCGCCGGCGACATCGACGACATGGATCGAAAGACCGGGCATCGTGGCCGTCCCCCCTGCTCAGCGCATCTGCCGGGTCAGCCCGGCCGTGCGTTCGGCGATCACCATCAGCGTCAGCGTCAGCAGCACGATCAGGCCCGAGGCCGCGGCGGTGCGCACGTCGAGGTTGTTCTCGATCTGCTGCCACAGGTGGATCGGCAGCACCTCGGTGCGCTCGTCGGCGAGAAAGAGCGACACCGGCACGTTGTCGAACGAGGCCATGAACGCGAGGAAGGCTCCGGCCCCGATGCCCCGGGCGATCAGCGGCAGCGTCACGCGCCGGAACGTCGTCCATTCGCTGGCACCGAGGCTGCGCGAGGCGTCGAGCAGCGAGGGTTCGAGCTGCGTCAGGGCCGCGATCGTCGTGCGCAGCACGAACGGCGTGCAGACGATCACATGCCCGAGCACCAGCAGCGGCAGGTCCGGCCGCAGCCCGAGCCGGTGGATGAAGATCAGCGCTGCGAAGCCGAAGGCGAGCGCCGGCAGCAGCAGCGGCGACATGAACAGCACGTCGCAGGCGCGCACCCACGGGCTCTTGCTGCGCGCGATCGCGATCGCCGCCGGCGTGCCGAGCAGCACGCACAGCACGGTCGTCCAGAGCGCGACCACGAGGCTGTTCCAGGCCGCGGCCTGCATCTGGTCGGCATCGAGCAGCGCGGCGTACCAGCGCAGCGAGAAGCCTTCGGGCGGAAAGCGCAGCGATTCGGTGGCCGTGAACGAGGTCAGCAGGATCACCAGCGTCGGCGCGACCAGGAACACCAGCGCGAGCGCCGCGAGCACGCCGAACACGCATCTCAGCGACCAGGCCTCGAACGACGGGGCGGCCCGGCGCGGCAGCGGCGGCGCCGGCATGACGAGGGTTTGCTCAGACATGCTTTTCGTACCTCCGGCCGAAACCGTTCAGCAGCACCACGACCAGCAGCACCGCGATCATGAACACCACCGACACCGCCGCCGCGAACGGCCAGTCGTTGGCACCGACCGCCTGCTGGTAGATGAACAGCGGCAGGTACAGCAGACGCGCCCCGCCGATCAGCGTCTGCGTGACGAAGGCGGTGATGCTGGCGGCGAAGCTCAGGATGCAGCCGGCGATGATGCCGGGCATGACCAGCGGCAGCGTCACGCGCCAGAGCGTGCGCCATTCCCCGGCCCCGAGCGCACGCGAGGCATCGGCGAGGTTCGGGTCGAGGCGCGACAGCACGGTCAGGATCGGCAGCACCATCAGCGGCATCTGCACCTGCGCGAGCACCAGCACGACGCCGGCCTCGGAATACAGCAGCTTCAGCGGCGCATCGATCAGCCCGAGCCCGAGCAGGATCTGGTTCAGCAGACCCTGGCGCCCGAGGATCACGATCCACGAGAAGGTGCGCACGACGACGCTGGTCAGGATCGGCAGCACCACGAGGAAGATCAGCACGCTCTGCCAGCGCGCCCCGGCCCGCGCGCAGACCCACGCGACCGGGAAGCCGAACAGCAGGCATACGAGCGTCGCCTCGGCGCCGAGCAGCAGCGTCGAGCCGAGGACCGACAGGTTGAAGCGATCGCCGAGGAAGCGCGCGTACTGCGCGAGCGTGAGGCCGGCGCTGCCGTCATCGCCGGCAGCGAGCGACAGCATCAGCAGCACGCACAGCGGCGCGACGAAGCCGGCGGCGAACAGCGCCGTCAGCGGCAGGGTCAGCGGGGCGCGGGGCGCGGCCATGCTCAGACCCGGATCTCGCGGTTGAAGCGTTCGATCAGCGCGCTGCGCTGCTCGGTCAGCACCGCCCAGTCGACGCCGCGCAGCGCCGCGAGCGCGTCCTGCGTCTTCGCGACCGACTGCGTCACGGCGCCGGCGAGCGCCACCTTGCCGTTGGTCGGGATCACGTCGTACGGCGGCTGCATCATCGCCGCCTGCACGAGCGGATCGAGGTGGGTGTCGATGTACTGCACGGCCAGCTCCGGCACCGTCGTGCCGGCGACCACGTGCAGGCTCGTGTGCCAGGCGACCGCGCCGGTCTCGGGCACGACGAACTCGACCGGCACGCCCTTGGCCTTCAGCGTCTGCACGAAGTTGAAGTTGTACGGCGCGATGTCGATCTGCTCCTGCTGCCACAGCGTCGCGAACGCGCCGAGGTTCGCCGCCACCGCGCCGAGCGCGGGCAGCAGCTCGCGCAATGCCCTGAACGCCGGTTCGAAGTCGCTGCTGCTGCCACCGCGCAGCCGGTTCAGCTCGGCGAGGAAGGCCAGCCCCAGCTGGCTGTTGAGCGCCGTCATGCCGACGCGGCCCCTGTACTGCGGATCCCAGAGATCGTCCCAGCGCTTCGGCGGGGTTCTGATCCGCTCCGGGTTGTAGGCAAGGCCGATGACCTGCATCGAGACCTTCGGCCCCCAGCGGTCCTGATACACCGGCAGCAGCTCGGCGTAGTGCGGCGACTGCGCGGCCGGGTATTCGGCGATCAGGCCCTGGCGCACGGCATCGAGCACCTGCGGCGGATCGAAGATCGCCACGTCGAACGGCGGCGTCTGGCCCTTTGCGGCCGCGAGGCGCGCGACCTGGTCGGTGCCGAGGATGATCGACTGCGTGACGCCCGCATCGACGCGCTTCTGGAAGGCCGGCTTCAGCACGTTGCGGTGCGCCTCGCTCCAGGTGCCGGGATAGGTCGCCGCCACCAGCTTGCCGGCCTCGGCACGCGCCCGGCCCGCCGGCAGCAGCGCGCCCAGCGCCAGGGCACCGCCGGCCATCAGCAGTTCGCGTCGGGTCATCAGGAATCGCTCATTCATCGTCTGCTGCCTCGGTATCAGGAAGGGAAAGCGGGCGGAAACCGCCCATCGCGGCACGTCGTCAGGGAGGGTTCATGCCCGCTTCGGGCGCGGGCGATGCCGCCGGGCCGGGGGAGCCGGAAATGGCTGCGGACGGCAGGGCGGCGCCCTCAGGCCGGAAACGCCCGGTAGCCGGCCGATGGCTGCGGGGCGGCCCAGACCTGCGCCCCGGCCGGAAGCAGTGCCTCGCCGCGCTGACGCGGCACGCTGACCTTCAGCGCCGCGCCGCCCTCGAGCGCGAGGTCGTAGACGACGAGCGCACCGAGCGGCAGCGCCGTCTGCACCGCGCCGGGCAGCGCATCGGCGCCCGGTGCCTCGGCGTGCAGGTGCAGGTGCTCGGGGCGGATGCTGACGCGCACCGCGCTGCCGGCCGTCAGCGGCGCATCGCTGGCGACCCGGATGCGCCGGCCGCCGGCCAGCGCCACGACCGGGCTGCCGTCGGCATCGGCCGTGCTGACCGTGCCGTCGAGCACGTTGGTCGAGCCGACGAACTGGTTCACGAACAGCGTCGCGGGCCGGTCGTAGATATCGGTCGGCGAGGCGATCTGCTCGACGCGGCCGCGGCTCATGACCGCGACGCGATCGGCCATCGACAGCGCCTCCTCCTGGTCGTGGGTCACGAGCACGGTGGTGATGCCGTACTCGCGCTGCAGGCGCTTGACCTCGATCTGCATGTCGAGGCGCAGATTCTTGTCGAGCGCCCCGAAGGGCTCGTCGAGCAGCAGGATCTTCGGATCGACGGCAAGGCAGCGCGCGAGCGCCACGCGCTGCTGCTGGCCGCCCGAAAGCTGGCGCGGGAAGCGCCCGGCGAACTCGCTCATGTGCACGAGCGCGAGCATCTCGTCGACGCGCGCATCGCGCTTCGCCTTCGCCACGCCCTGCACTTCGAGGCCGTAGGCGATGTTCTGGCGGATGCTCAGGTGCGGGAACAGCGCGTAGTTCTGGAACACGATGCCGACGCCGCGCCGGCTCGGCGACAGGTGATCGACCGGCTCGCCGTCGAACAGCACCCGGCCCTCGGTCTGGCGCATGAAGCCGGAGATGATCCGCAGCAGCGTCGACTTGCCGCAGCCCGAAGGCCCGAGCAGCGCCACCAGTTCGCCGGCACCGATGCGCAGGTTGATGTCACGCACCGCCACGAAGTCGTGGAAGCGCTGGGTGATGGCTTCGAGCTGCAGCTCGTGTCCGCGTTGTCCGCTCATGGCGATCAGCTCCCCCGGTAGGTGGTGTAACTGGCAGGCGTGCACAGCAGCGGCACGTGGTAGTGCAGGGCCGCATCGGAGACGACGAAACGCACCGGCACCGTGTCGAGGAAACCGCCGCCGTCGTGACCGCGGCTGCGGAAGTAGTCGCCGATGCGGAATTCGATCTGGTAGGTGCCGGCCCGCATCGCGTCGTCACAGAGCAGCAGCGGGCAGCGGCCCTCTGCGTCGGTCTCGAAGCCACCGAGCCGGCACCAGCCTCCGGCGTGCTGCACCGACAGCGTCAGCGCCACGCCGGCGGCCGGCAGGCCGGCGACCGCGTCGAGCACATGCGTGCTCAGCCAGCCCGGCGCGATCCCGAAGCGCTGCGCCAGCCGCCCGCGCACGACCTCGGCCACCTGCGTGAGCGCGACCCCGGCCTCGGTGGCCGCGGCGTTCGCGAGCCGGCGTTCGCCCTCGGCGAAGATCGAGGCGAGATCCGCGTGCAGGCGCACGGCCGTGATGAACGGAAAGCCGAAACGCTCGCGGTAGGCGGTGTTCAGCGCCCTCAGGCGGGCGTGCTCGGCCGCACTGAGGCGGTCGAGGCCGAGGCGCGACTGCTCGCGGTTCGAATCCGCGGTCAGCGTGCCCTCGCCCGCCTCGCGCCCGGCCAGTTCCGGATGACGCTGCAGCAGCGCGGTGCGCGTGTCGGCATCGCTGGCGCGCAGCACGCCGGCGAGCGCCGCATGCAGCGCCCACACCGACGCGAACGGCCGCAGCGGGGCGACGCGGCGCACGACCCACGGGGAGTGTTCGACGACCTCGCCGAGGGCCGCGACGAAGGCGTCCTCCGGGCAGGCATTCAGGGCTTCGAGCTGGGCGGCCGCGTCGCGGTCCGGAATCGGGATATCCACCGTGCGCCTCGTCTGTTGCAGTGCGACAGGCGCAACTCTGGCGCTCGGCGGGCATTGCCGTCCATCTGATAATAAGCAAGGCTGCGTTCGATAAATTCGAACGGGAGGACGCGATGCCCCAGTCCCTGCTGCCGAAGATGCTGCGCTATGCCGAGGTCGTCGCCCGTGCCGGTTCGGTGCAGGCCGCCGCGCGCGTGCTGAACCTGTCGGCCTCGGCGATCGACCGCCAGATCCTGCTGCTGGAGGATCTGCTCGGCGCCCCGCTGTTCGAGCGCCAGCCCGACGGCATGCGCCTCAGTGCCGCCGGCGAGCTGGTGGTGACGCTGGCGAAGCGCTGGCAGCACGATGCCAGCCGGCTGCTGACCGACATCCGCCAGCTGCAGGGCATCAATCAGGGCAGCCTGCGGCTCGCGGCGATGGACAGCCACGCCAACGGCCTGATGCCGGTGTTCCTTGAACGCCTGCACCGCGAGCATCCGCGCATCCGGCTGGAGATCGACATCGTCAGCCCCGATCAGGCCGAGGCCGCGCTGATCGCCGGCACGACCGACCTCGCGATCGCGTTCAACCTGAAGGCCGGTCGCGACCTGCACCTGGTCATGCAGGCCGAACTGCCGCTCGGCTGCGTCGTCGCGCCCGGCCACCCGCTCGCCGGCCAGCCCGACACCAGCCTGAAGGCGGTCTCCGGATATCCGATCGTCTCGCAGAACCGCTCGCTGACGATCCGCCGCTACCTGGAGAGCCGCCACGGCTGGCTGTTCGCCGAACGCGAGGCCCCGGTGCAGACCAACTCGCTGCAACTGGTCAAGCACCTCGCCGCCGCCGGCAGCCACGTCGCCCTGACCTCGGAACTCGACGCCGCTCCCGAAATCCTTGCCGGGCGTCTGTGCTTCATCCCGCTGACCGACCGCAACGTGCAGCCGCAGACGGTCGCGATCGCAATCAGCGCACGCCGGCCCTTGCCGCGCATCGGACGGCTGGTGGCGGATTTGCTGGCGGAGGAATTGCGGGGCTGTCTGGAGGCCGTGCGGCAACGGCGTGCGGCCGGCAGCGGCGGCTGAGCGGGGCCGGCGCTGATTTGCGGCCCATGAAAAAGCCGCCGGTTCCCTGCGGGGAACCGGCGGCTCTTGCCAGTCAATGGCGGAGAAGGAGGGATTCGAACCCTCGATACGCGGTTAGCGTATACACGATTTCCAGTCGTGCGCCTTCGACCACTCGGCCACTTCTCCGGAATTCCGTACTCGCCGCAAGGTGGCGGCGAGCGCGCGAGAGTACGGCATCATCCGCACCGATCGCAAGCGATTCAGCGACGATCGGTACAGATGTCCGCCCGTCTCAGGCGTCGACCTGACGCATGGTCAGGCGCACGCGGCCCTGCTTGTCGATTTCCATGACCTTGACGCGCACGCTGTCACCGACGGCGAGCTTGTCGGTGACGCTCTGGATGCGCTCCTCGCAGATCTGCGAGATGTGCACCATGCCGTCACGCCCGGGCAGCAGCGACACGAAGGCGCCGAAGTCCATGATGCGCACGACCTTGCCTTCGTAGATGCGACCGACCTCGATGTCGGCGGTGATCATCTCGATGCGCCGGCGCGCTTCGTCGCTGGCGCTCTTGTCGACCGCGGCGATCTTGACCGTGCCGTCGTCGTCGATGTCGATCGTCGTGCCGGTCTCCTCGGTGAGCTGGCGGATGACCGCGCCGCCCTTGCCGATCACGTCACGGATCTTGTCGGGATTGATCTTGATCGTGACGATGCGCGGTGCGAACGACGAGATGTCGTCGCGCGGCCTGTCGAGCACGGCGTTCATGCAGCCGAGGATGTGCAGGCGGCCTTCGCGGGCCTGGGCCAGCGCGACCTGCATGATCTCCTTGGTGATGCCGTCGATCTTGATGTCCATCTGCAGCGCGGTGACGCCCTGCGTGGTGCCGGCAACCTTGAAGTCCATGTCGCCGAGGTGGTCTTCGTCACCGAGGATGTCGGAGAGCACCGCGAAGCGCTCGCCTTCCTTGATCAGACCCATCGCGATGCCGGCCACCGGCGCCTTCAGCGGCACGCCGGCGTCCATCAGCGCCAGGCTGGAGCCGCAGACCGAGGCCATCGAGCTGGAGCCGTTCGACTCGGTGATCTCGGAGACCACGCGCACGACGTACGGGAACTTCTCCATGTCCGGCATCACGGCCGCGACGCCGCGCTTGGCCAGACGCCCGTGGCCGATCTCGCGGCGCTTCGGGCTGCCGACACGACCGGTCTCGCCGACCGAGAACGGCGGGAAGTTGTAATGCAGCATGAAGAGCTCGCGGTACTCGCCTTCGAGCGCGTCGATGATCTGCGAGTCGCGGGTGGTGCCGAGCGTGGCGACGACCAGCGCCTGCGTCTCGCCGCGCGTGAACAGCGCCGAGCCGTGCGTGCGCGGCAGCACGCCGGCGCGCACGGTGATCGGGCGGACCGTCTTGGTGTCGCGGCCGTCGATGCGCGGATTGCCGTCGAGGATGCGGTCGCGCACGACGCGGTATTCGAGGTTCGAATAAGCCGTCTTGACGGCTTCCGGCGTGTAGGCGGCACCTTCACCGGCGAGCTGCTCGACCACCGAGCCGCGGATTTCGCGCACGCGGTTCTGGCGGTCCTGCTTGACGGCGATCTGGTAGGCCTCGACCAGCGATCCGAAGGCGGCGCTGCGCACGGCGGCATCGAGCGCGGTATCGGCGGCCGGGGCCGACCAGTCCCAGGCCGGCTTGCCGGCTTCGGCGGCGAGTTCGCGGATCGCGCCGATCGCGGCCTGCATCTGCTCGTGGCCGAACACGACGGCGCCGAGCATGACTTCCTCGGAGAGTTCCTGCGCTTCGGACTCGACCATCAGCACGGGAGGTTCGGTGCCGGCGACGACGAGATCGAGCTGCGAGGTCTTCAGCTCCGAGTGCGAGGGGTTCAGCAGGTACTGGCCGTTGACGTAACCGACGCGCGCGGCACCGATCGGGCCGCCGAAGGGCATGCCGGTCAGCGCGACCGCAGCCGATGCACCGATCAGCGCCGGGATGTCCGGATCGATGTCGTTGTTGGCCGACATCACCGTCGCGATGATCTGGACTTCGTTGTAGAAGCCTTCGGGAAACAGCGGACGCAGCGGCCGGTCGATCAGGCGCGAGGTCAGCGTTTCCTTTTCGGACGGGCGGCCTTCGCGGCGGAAGAAGCCGCCGGGAATGCGGCCCGCGGCATAGGTGCGCTCCTGATAGTCGACCGTCAGCGGGAAGAAGTCCCGCCCCGGCGCGGCTTCCTTCGCCCCCACCGCGGTGACCAGCACCACCGTGTCAGCCATGCTGACCATGACCGCGCCGTCGGCCTGACGGGCGATTTCGCCGGTTTCCAGCGTGACGGTGTGCTGACCGTACTGAAAGGATTTTTTCACGGAAGCCACGGGACCATCCTGAAGTGCTGCCTGGGAAGCGGTAATGCGAGGCGGCGTGCGTACGACGGAATCAGCGACGCAGGCCCAGGCGGGCGATCAGATCCTGATAACGGCCGAGGTCACCGCGCTTGAGGTAATCGAGCAGCTTGCGGCGCTGGTTGACCATCTTCAGCAGGCCCTGGCGCGAGTGGTGATCCTGCTTGTTCGACTGGAAATGCGGCTGCAGGCCATTGATGCGCGCGGTCAGCAGCGCGACCTGGACTTCCGGCGAGCCGGTGTCATTGGCGGCACGCTGGAATTCCTGGACGACCTGGGCCTTCTGTTCGTTGCTGAGGGACATTGAGGCACTCCGAATTCTGATTCCGTGTGCGGAATCGGGTGGGTATAAAAGAACGCGCGATTCTAACCGTCCCCAGGCTGCCCCACAAGGCAAGCGCAGGGGACGCTATGCAAGTCTGCGGCCGGATGAAGCACGTCGTGCCGCCTGTACTGCGGATGCGGCCCGGCAGCGTTTTCAGGACGCATTCAGCACGCGCCGCGGCGCGACGCGGCCATCGCCGGTCGGGCAGCCGATGCCGAGCAGGCGGCCGTTGCCGTAGACCCGCACCTCGCCGTCCACCGGCAGCGGGTTCGCCCGCACCGGGTTGCCGTTGACGAAGCCGTGCGCGGCTTCGTCGCCGAGTTCGACCCTCGGCCAGCCGGCGAGCGCGCTGTCGATCGGCAGCAGACAGGCATCGAGGGCGTCGCGGTCCTCGCCGAGGGCGCGCAGCTGATCGAGCGTCAGCATGCGCGCGGCATCCCAGGGCTCGACGCCGATGCGGCGCAGTTCGAGCAGGTGCGCCCCGCAGCCGAGTGCCGCGCCGATGTCCTCGGCGAGCACGCGGATGTAGGTGCCCTTCGAGCAGGCGACCTCGGCCGAGAAGCTCCCGGCGCTCCAGTCGAGCAGCTGCAGGCTGTGGATCGTGACGCTGCGCGGGGCGCGCTCGACCTCGATGCCCTGGCGGGCGAGCTCGTACAGCGGCCGGCCGTCGCGCTTCAGCGCCGAATGCATCGGCGGCACCTGTTCGATCGGGCCGCGAAAGCGCGTGAACACGGTTTCGAGCACGCCGGCATCGATCGGCGGCAGCGGCCGTTCGGCGAGCAGCGCGCCTTCGGCATCGCCGGTCGTGGTGGTGACGCCGAGTTTCGCCGTGAAGCGATAGCGCTTGCCGGCGTCGAGCAGCAGGCCCGAGACCTTGGTCGCCTCGCCGAACAGGCAGGGCAGCAGGCCGGTGGCGAGCGGATCGAGGCTGCCGCCGTGCCCGGCCTTGCGGGCCGCGTACAGCCATTTCACCGCCTGCAGCGCGGCGTTCGAGGACAGGCCGCGGGGCTTGTCGAGCAGCAGGATGCCATGCACGTCGCGCCGTCCCCGGCGCACGCGCGGCTGGGTTTCACGGGAACTCATGCCGGATCGTCGTCGCCGGGATGACCGTCCGCGTCGTCGGGGTGGCGGGCCGCGTCTTCGGCGACCGCCTGACGGATCAGCGCATCGAGCTTCGCGCCGCGCTCGATCGATTCGTCGTAGACGAAGGCGAGCCGCGGCACGGTGCGCACGTGCAGGCCGCGCCCGAGCTGCTGGCGCAGCAGACCGGCGTGCTCGGCGAGCTGCTTCAGCACGGCCGGACGCTCGGCCTCGGGGCCGAGGTAGGTGACCCAGACCTTGGCGTGCGCGAGGTCGCGGCTGATCTCGACCTGCGTGATCGAGACCATTGCCACGCGCCGGTCGTCGATCTCGCTGCGCATCAGCGCGGCGAGATCACGGCGCACCTGTTCGCCGAGCCGGCGGGTACGCGAGAACTCCTTGGCCATCGGCTGCGGGCTCCGTTGCGCTTACAGCGTGCGCTGGACTTCGATGCGCTCGAAGACCTCGATCTGGTCGCCTTCGCGCACGTCGTTGTAGTTGCGCACGCCGATGCCGCACTCGAAGCCCTGGCGGACCTCGGCGACGTCATCCTTGAAGCGGCGCAGCGAGTCGAGCTCGCCCTCGAAGATGACGACGTTCTCGCGCAGCACGCGGATCGGCGCCGAGCGCTTGACCACGCCGTCGACGACCATGCAGCCGGCGATCGCGCCGAACTTCGGATGGCGGAACACCTGACGCACCTGCACGAGGCCGATGATCTGCTCCTTGACCTCGGGCGAGAGCATGCCGACCAGCGCCTTCTTGATCTCGTCGATGACGTCGTAGATGACGCTGTAGTAGTGCAGATCGACGCCTTCCTCCTCGATGACCTTCTTCGCCGCGCTGTCGGCACGGACGTTGAAGCCGATCATCACCGCCTCGGAGGCGACGGCGAGGTTGGCATCCGATTCGTTGATCGCGCCGACGCCGGACGAAATGATGCGCACGCGCACCTCGTCGGTCGACAGCTTGGTCAGCGCCTCGGACAGCGCCTCGGCCGAGCCCTGCACGTCGGTCTTCAGCACGACGTTGAGCGTCGCGATCTCGCCCTCGGCCATCTGGCTGAAGACGTTCTCGAGCTTGGCCTTCTGCTGGCGCGCCAGCTTGACCTCGCGGAACTTGCCTTGGCGGAACAGCGCGATCTCGCGCGCCTTGCGCTCGTCGCTGACCACGACCGCCTCGTCACCGGCGTTCGGGGCGCCGGAGAGGCCGAGCACCTCGATCGGAATCGACGGACCGGCCTCGTCGATCGGCCGGCCGGTCTCGTCGAGCATCGCGCGCACGCGGCCGTATTCGAGGCCGGTCAGGATGATGTCGCCCTTGCGCAGCGTGCCGGACTGCACCAGCAGCGTCGCGACCGGACCGCGGCCCTTGTCGAGGCGCGACTCGATGACCACGCCCTTGGCCGGGCCGTCGACGGCGGCGGTCAGCTCCAGCACCTCGGCCTGCACGAGGATCTGGTCGAGCAGGCCGTCGATGCCCTGTCCGGACTTCGCCGACACGTAGGCGAAGAGGTTCTCGCCACCCCACTCTTCCGAGATCACGCCGTGCTGCGACAGCTCGCTCTTGACGCGTTCGAGGTCGATGCCGTTCTTGTCCATCTTGTTGACGGCGACGACGATCGGCACGCCGGCAGCGCGCGCGTGCTGGATCGCCTCGACCGTCTGCGGCATGACGCCGTCGTCGGCCGCGACCACGAGCACGACGATGTCGGTCGCCTTCGCACCGCGGGCACGCATCGCCGTGAACGCCGCGTGGCCGGGGGTATCGAGGAAGGTGATCGTGCCCTTGCCGGTCTCGACGTGGTAGGCGCCGATGTGCTGCGTGATGCCGCCGGCCTCGCCGGCCGCGACCTTGGTGCGGCGGATGTAGTCGAGCAGCGAGGTCTTGCCGTGGTCGACGTGGCCCATGATCGTGACCACCGGCGCACGCGAGCGCGCCTCGTGCACGACGCCCATCTCGGCGGCCAGTTCGTCCTCGAGCGCGTTCTCGGACAGCAGCTTGTAGCTGTGACCCATCTCCTCGACGACGATCGCGGCGGTTTCCTGGTCGAGCACCTGGTTGATCGTGACCATGGTGCCGAGCTTCATCAGGGTCTTGATGACCTCGGTGGCCTTGACCGCCATCTTCGCCGCCAGCTCGGCGACCGTGATGGTCTCGGGCAGCGCCACCTCGCGCGTCATCGGCGACACCGGCTTCACGAAGCCCTGCTTGGACGCCGCGCCGACCAGGCGACCGCCCTTGCCGCCCTTCCTGCCCTTGCCACGGCGATCGCCGTCGAAGTCGCCGCCCTTGCCACGCGGTTCGTCGTCACGACGCCGGCCGCGGTCATCGCTGCCACGGCGGCGCGTGTTGTCGGCCGTCGCCGGTGCCGCCGGTGCGGCGGCAGGCGCGGCATCCGCGCCGGCGGGGCGACGCGGCCGGTCCTCGGCCGGACGCGCGGCCGGACGCTCGCCGCCGAGCTCCGCACCACGATCC
>JAFEGB010000228.1 GCA_018240295.1 Pseudomonadota bacterium | reverse complement strand
CCGGCACTGAGCAACCCACCCCCCGGTGACCGCCGGGATTCCGGTCCGCCTCTCCTGAGCCGCGGCCGGACCTGCGCAGCCAGGCGCCGGGAAACCCTGATTCGCCGGCGATCGAGGTCGCACTTCCGGTCGGGCTGCCGGAGCCGCGTGCCGTCCGCAGCGACTCCGGCCAGCGGCAGCGCGCTGCCGGCACGCCGGCTCGCCGGGCATCCCGCCCTGCCCCGCGCGGCAGGACGGCCCGAGCCGCAGGCGCCGGCCCTGCCGGCCTGCGCAAGCCCGCGAACCCGTCTGCGGGGACCGCTTCCGGGCGGGCGGCCTTCCCATGCATCTGCAAGCCCTGCTCTCGCGGGACCACCAGCATCGCCATCGAGCGCACGGCAGATACAGCGCCACGGGCCCGGAAATGCGCTCCGCAGCCATCCGGCCGCGCGCACAGGCTGCGGATTCGATGCCTGCGTCCGGGCAGCGACGCTTGTGCCGCTTCGCGCCGGGTATCCGTGCACGCCTGACGCCCCAGGCTTCCAGAGCCTGTGGTTCGTGAAAGAGGCCTGCGCAGGGAGGGCCTGCGGACGGACTCCGTGGTCTGGGGGCTTGTATTTGAGGAGGGTCCGAAACGAGGCGTGCTGAAGCTGAAACAAAAATATGATGGTATAAAAAAACTACTTGAAGAACGTCTGTCCCCCGGAGCATACGCGCCGCGCAGCGCCTGCCACCGGCAGCGCGCAGGGACAGCGGTGCGACCGCAACTGGACATGGGCGGACTCCGGACAGGCAGGGGCCGGAGGCGCCCCGGCAAGGGGGCGCCCGGTCAGTACCGAAACGGATGGGAACTGCGGGGGGTATTGCGGCGGGAACGCGGCGCGATCAGGCGGCGTCGGGCCGCTTCTGGCGCTCGTACAGGAACTTCAGCACTTCGGCGCGATAGTGGTTGTACGAGACGTCATCGGCCAGTTCGAGGCGGTTGCGCGGACGCGGCAGGTCGACCTTCAGCACCTCGCCGATGGTCGCGGCCGGACCGTTGGTCATCATGACGATGCGGTCGGACAGCAGCACGGCCTCGTCGACATCGTGCGTGATCATGATCACGGTGTTGCCGAGCTCGACCTGCAGCTCCATGACGGTCTCCTGCAGGTGCGCGCGGGTCAGCGCGTCGAGCGCACCGAAGGGCTCGTCCATCAGCAGCACCTTCGGCTGCATCGCCAGCGCGCGGGCGATGCCGACGCGCTGCTTCATGCCGCCGGAGATCTCGCCCGGGCGCTTGTGGATGGCGTGGTCCATGTGCACGCGCTTGAGGTTCAGGCGCGTCATCTCGTCGCGCTCGGCCGACGAGGTGGTCTTGCCGAACACCTTGTCGACGGCGATGCGCACGTTGTCGTAGACGCTCAGCCACGGCAGCAGCGAGTGGTTCTGGAACACCACGGCGCGGTCCGGCCCCGGGCGGTTGACCTCGCGGTTTTCGAGCAGCACGCCGCCGCGGGTGGCGTTGAGCAGGCCGGCGACGATGTTCAGCACCGTCGACTTGCCGCAGCCCGAGTGACCGATCAGCGACACGAACTCGCCCTTGGCGATCTTCAGGTTGATGTTGCGCAGCGCGTGGAAGGTGCCGCTCTGCGTGTGGAAGGTCATGTCGACGTTGTCGATGTTCAGATAGGCGTTCATGGCATGGGCTCCGGGACGCAACCGATCAGCGGCGGGTGTAGTCGAGGCGGTTCTGGACGAGGTTCATGGCGGCTTCGAGCGCGATGCCGACCACACCGATCACGCCGATGGCGACGATGATCGAGGCGACATTCAGGTTGTTCCACTCATCCCAGACGAAGAAGCCGATGCCGATGCCACCGGTCAGCATCTCGGCGGCGACGATGACCATCCAGGCCACGCCGAGCGACAGGCGCATGCCGGTGATGATGTGCGGCAGCGCACCGGGGATCAGGATGCGGCGGGTGATCTCCAGCTTGCCGAGCTGCAGCACGCGCGCGACGTTCATGTAATCCTGCGGGATGGCCTTGACGCCGGCCGCGGTGTTGACGATCACCGGCCAGATGCTGGTGATGAAGATCACGAACAGCGCCGACGGATCGACGGCCTTGAACAGCAGCAGGCCGATCGGCAGCCAGGCGAGCGGACTGACCGGGCGCAGCACCTGCACCAGCGGGTACACGGCGCGGTTGACGGTCTCGCTCGCGCCCATCATGAAGCCGACCGGAATGCCCACCAGCACCGCCAGCGCGAAGCCGCCGAGCACGCGCCCGAGCGAGTACAGCACCTGCCAGCCGATGCCCATGTCGTTCGGACCCTTCTGGTAGAACGGGTCGCTGAACAGCTCGATGGCACGCTGCCAGGCCACCGTCGGCGCCGGGATGTCGCTGGTGATCTTCAGGCTGATGAAGGACCACACGGCCAGCACGACCCCGAAGGTCAGCAGCGGCAGCGCGACGTTGGCGAGCCACTTGAGCCGGATGCGCGAGGGGGAAGCGGAGGCGGAAGCGGTACTGGCGGTGCTCATCGGACGGTTCTCGGTCGCGGCGCCGGCCGTGGGGGCCGGGGAGCCTGCCGCGTCATTCCCGGACTGAACCGGCGTTGCGGCGGATTCGGCCGGGGCCGGGTGGACGAGCTGCAGTTTCTTGATCGCAGTCATGGCGCGGAGGCTCCGTCAGACCGGGCGGGATCGCCGCCCGGGTCGGGGGATGGTCAGGAAAGGGCGGGAACGTCAGCCGTTGGCGGCGGCGAGCTTCGCGAGATCGACCTTCATGCTGTGCACCGGGAAGGTCTTCAGGTAGTCGGCCGGCTTCAGCGGATCGAACTTGCCGCCGTCGAAGAACAGGTCCGGACCCATCGCGATCGGGCTCGATGCCTCGTTGAGCGTCCAGCCCTTGGCGTGGCTGCCTTCGGTCTTCACGTCGGTGGTCGGCACCGGCAGGCCGAGCGCCTTGGCCGCATCACGGTACAGATCGGCGCGGTAGACGCTGCGCGCGGTCTTGAGGATGTTCATCGGCTCCTCGATCTGGCCCCAGCGGTACATCTGCGTGATGTACCAGGCGGCCTGCGAGGCCCACGGATAGGTCGCGGCGTAGCGGTAGAAGACGTTGAAGTCCGGCAGCGGCCGCGGATCGGAGCCCTTGACGTACGAGAACGTGCCGGTCATCGACATCTTGACGATGTTCTCGGGCGCGTTGACGTAGGACTTCTGCGCGATCAGCTTCACCACTTCCATGCGGTTCTCGGGCTTGTCCATCCACTGCGCGGCTTCGAGCAGCGCCATGACCGCGGCCTTGTGGGTGTTCGGGTTCTTCTCGGCCCAGGCCTGGTTGACGCCGAACACCTTTTCGAGCTTGTTGTTCCAGATCTCGTAGTTGGTGATCAGCGTGCGGCCGATGCCCTCCTCGACCGCGCGCTCGTTCCACGGCTCGCCGACGCAGTAGCCGACGATGTTGCCGGCCTTGAGGTTGGCGACCATCTGCGGCGGCGGGATGACGATCAGGCGCACGTCGTTGTCCGGGTTGATGCCGGCCGAGGCCATCCAGTAGCGGATCTCGTAGTTGTGCGTCGAGACCGGGAACACCATCGCGAAGGTCATCGGCTCCTTGCCGGCCGCCTTGTCGGCATCGATGACCTTCTTCAGCGCCCGGGCCGAAATCGGGTTCGCCTTCATCGCCTCCGGGTCGGCCGCCATCATGCGGTCGTAGAGCTCGTTCGAGACCGTGATCGCGTTGCCGTTGAGATCCATGCTGAACGCGGTGATCGTCGGCTGCTTCAGCGAGCCGATGCCGAGCGTCGTCGCGATCGGCATGCCGGCGAGCATGTGCGCACCGTCGAGTTCGCCGATGGCGACCTTGTCGCGGATGTTCGCCCAGGAGGCTTCCTTCGAGACGGTGACGTTCAGGCCGTACTTCTTGAAGTAGCCCTTCTCGTAGGCAACGACGATCGGCGCGCAGTCGGTCAGCGGAATGATGCCGAAGGTCACATCGGTCTTCTCGATGCCTTCGGAACCGGCCGCCCAGGCGGCACTGCGCAGCCAAGCCGGAGTGGCACCTGCCATCGTCGCACCTCCCACGATCAGCCCCGTGGTCTTCAGAAAATCGCGTCGGCTCAGCTTCTTGCCATCCCGATCGAGAATGTCGCTCACGTCCGAACTCCTGCATCCACTCAAAATGAAAGCCAAAAAAAAGCGCCCGATAGCCCGAGCGCAGCAGGGAGAAGCGCGCTGGGGTATCGGACGCCGTTGTCCGCTTTGGCGACCGCCGTTGGTCGCCGGCTTTCAGGGGATCCCTACCACCTTTGGCAGGTCTGAAAGCTTGGATCAGATAAATGCCAGACTCATGCCAATCATGATTTTTTCAATAATTTCATGATCTTGATCATACGAACCCGATACCCCGCCGCCGCACATGCTCCACATCGGTGCAAGCCACGCCGATTCTTGCCGCTTCGTAATGCACCAGAGAGGTATGCCGGCCTACCCCGCCAGGATCAGGCAGGCGGCAAGGCGTCGTAATCGACTGCATCGCGGTAGGCATGCCAGCTGGCATGGCCGATCAGCGGCAGCGTCAGCGCCAGGCCGATCACGGTCACGAAGCCGAGCCCGGTCAGCAGCGCGATCCAGCCGGCCCAGCGCAGCATCGTCGCGCGGTTGCGGTAGGCGGTGCCGAAGCTCGCGACGATGGCCGTGATCACGTCGGCGCGCCGGTCGAGCAGCATCGGGAAGGAGATCACGCTCAGGCAGAACGCGAAGGTGGCGAGCACGCCGCCGATCGCAAAATAGAAGGCGATGAACACCACGCCCTCGACGCTCATCAGCGAATGCGCGATCTGCGCGAGCGTCATGTCCGGCGAGCCGCCGAGCACGATCGCGTAGACGACGGCCGAGACGCGCACCCAGGCAACGAGAAACAGCGTGCTCGCCAGCCCGAGCAGCAGCAGCGCCGCCGGGTTGTGCCGCAGTGCGGTGATCGCATGCCAGAGCTGCGCCGGTTCGCCGGCTTCGAGGCGGCGCGACAGTTCGTAGAAGCCGGTGGCGAGGAAGGGCCCGACCAGCATGAAGCCCCAGGCGAGCGTGAAGGCGAGCTGCAGGTTGCCGGCCGCGACGTGGTGGATCAGCAGCCAGCCCATCAGCACGAACAGCCCGCCGTAGAGCAGGCTCGCCACCGGCGTGGCCAGGGTGTCGCGCCAGCCCTTGCGCAGCCAGACCAGCGGCCGGTCGGGGCTGAGATCACGAAGCTGCGGCTGCAGCGGCAGATCGTCGAGGGCGTTCAGGGTCTGCGACATGATGCGTGAACCTCTCTCTCCTGGGTCCGGATCGGCGGGGGTGCCATCGCGTGCGGCACTGCCCGCTACCGTAGTCGAGCCCCGCAGCACGGCCATCACTGCCGCCGTGTGCGTGGAGAAATTGTCATCGCACCCCGGGTCCGCCGGCGCCGCTGGCCCGCCTTCAGCCGGCGCCGCTGACCTCCAGAGCGTCGATGCGCACCTTGCCGCCGCCGACCAGCACGCCGCGGCGGCCGCGCTCGCCGAGATGGTCCTCGATCTTCACCTTCAGCCGGCGCTTGCCGCTGACCAGCATCAGCCCGGCTCCGGCCGGCAGCAGCGCCAGCGCCGCGACCCGCTCGCCCTTGTCCGGCGCCAGCGCGATCAGCCGGTTGCCCTTGCCCTTGGCGAGCTGCGGCAGTTCGGCGAGCGGAAAGACCAGCAGGTGACCGCTGCTGCCGGCGATGGCGATGCGCAGGCCGGCTGCGTCCGCGACGCGCAGCGGCGCCAGCAGCCGGGCG
Source organism: Pseudomonadota bacterium (assembly GCA_018240295.1). GTDB lineage: Bacteria > Pseudomonadota > Gammaproteobacteria > Competibacterales > Competibacteraceae > Plasticicumulans. Next base: position 18,173 of record JAFEGB010000228.1, on the reverse strand, counting down.
CCGGCGGAGAGGCTCACCGAGGCCTTGCCGGAGCGGTTGCGCCCGAGCAGGTCCTCGTAGCGGCAGACGTAGCCGTAGCCGTGGTCGGAGGCGAGCAGCCAGAGTTCGTCCGGCGTGCCGAGCAGCAGGTGCTCGAAGCGCGCGCCGGCCGGCGGATCGAGGCGGCCGGTCAGCGGCTCGCCGTAGCCGCGCGCCGAGGCGAGATCATGCACGCTCAGCGTGTAGGCGCGTCCGCCGTCGTCGAGGCAGACGGCGAGCTGGTTGCTGCGGCCCTGCGCCTGCGCGAGGAAGGCATCCCCGGACTTGTAGGTCAGGCTGCTGCCGTCGAGCTCCCAGCCCTTGCCGGCGCGGATCCAGCCCTTCTGTGACAGCACGACGGTGACCGGCTCGGACGGCGCCAGCGCGGTTTCATCGAGCGCCTGCGCGGCGCGCCGCTGCACCAGCCGCGAGCGGCGGGCGTCGCCGTATTTTTCGGCATCGGCGAGCAGCTCCGTGCGCAGCAGCCGCGTCAGCCGCTTTTCGGAACCGAGCGTGGCCAGCAGTTCGTCGCGTTCGCGGGCGAGTTCGTCCTGCTCGCCGCGGATCTTCATTTCTTCGAGCTTCGCGAGCTGGCGGAGCTTCGTCTCCAGGATGGCCTCGGCCTGCAGCACCGACAGCGCGAAGCGCGCCATCAGCGCCGCCTTCGGATCGTCCTCGTAGCGGACGATGCGGATCACCTCGTCGAGGTTCAGGAACGCGATCAGCAGGCCTTCGAGCAGGTGCAGCCGCGCCTCGACGCGCTCCAGCCGGTGACGCAGCCGGCGCGTGACCGTCTGGCGCCGGTAGACCAGCCATTCGCCGAGCAGCTCGCGCAGGTCCATGACCCGCGGCCGGCCATCGAGCCCGATCAGGTTCAGGTTGGCGCGGAAGGATTTTTCGAGGTCGGTGGTCGCGAACAGGTGATCCATCAGCGGCTCGACATCGACGCGGTTCGAGCGCAGCACGACCACCAGCCGGATCGGGTTCTCGTGGTCGGACTCGTCGCGCAGGTCCTCGACCATCGGCAGCTTCTTCGCCTGCATCTGCGCGGCGATCTGCTCCAGCACGCGCGCGCCCGAGGTCTGGAACGGCAGCTCCGTGATCACGATCTCGTCGCTGCCCTTGTCGTGCTCCCAGCGCGCCCGCACGCGCACCGAGCCGTTGCCGCTGCGGTAGAGCTTCGCGAGTTCCTCGCGCGGCGTGACGATCTCGCCGCCGGTCGGGTAATCGGGTCCGGGCACGAGTTCGCACAGCCGCTCGATGCCGGCATCCGGCTCATCGAGCAGGCAGACGCAGGCGGCGGCGATCTCGCGCAGGTTGTGCGGCGGAATGTCGGTGGCCATGCCGACAGCGATGCCGGTCGTGCCGTTGAGCAGCACGTTCGGCAGCCGCGCCGGCAGCAGCACGGGCTCCTCCAGCGTGCCGTCGAAGTTCGGCTGCCAGTCGACCGTGCCCTGGCCGAGTTCGGCGAGCAGCGTCTGCGCATAGGGCGCGAGCCGCGCCTCGGTGTAGCGCATCGCCGCGAAGGATTTCGGATCGTCGACCGAACCCCAGTTGCCCTGGCCGTCGATCAGCGGGTAGCGGTAGCTGAAGGGCTGGGCCATCAGCACCATGGCCTCGTAACAGGCCGAATCGCCGTGCGGATGGAACTTGCCGAGCACGTCGCCGACCGTGCGCGCCGACTTCTTGTGCTTGGCGGCAGCGGTCAGGCCAAGTTCGGACATCGCGTAGACGATGCGCCGCTGCACGGGCTTCAGGCCATCGCCGACGTGCGGCAGCGCGCGGTCGAGGATCACGTACATCGAATAGTCGAGGTACGCCCTTTCGGTGAATTCGCGCAGCGGCACGGCTTCGGTGCCGGCGGAGGCAGAGGGGACACTCATGGGGGCGCGGGCACGGGGATTGCTGGAGGGGCCGCGCAGTGTAAGCGCAGCCGCCGGCCGCCGTCAGGCAGCCCGCAGGCGAAACCGGCGGGCGCGCGCGCGGGGGGTTCAGCAGGCCAGGCGCGACAGCACCAGCCGCGGCATCGGCGCCGGCCCCGGCAGCGCCGAGGGCTCCGGAAAGCTCAGGCCCTTGAGCCGGCAGTAGGCGTGCTGGACGCTCAGCGCATCGACGCTGGCACGGTGGCGCTCGCCGCACAGGTCGCGCGCGGCAGCCTCGCGCGCCGGATGCCAGCCAGCGAGTTCCTGCTCGCCGAGCAGCGAACGGATCGATTCGAGCCGGAACGCCGGGGTGCTGCCGGCGGCGTCATAGAGGCGGTGCAGCCAGCTCAGGTCGTGACTCCAGGCATCCGAGTAGACGACGCGTCCGCCGAGATCGGCATCGAGCCGCTCGCAGACCTCGGCAGGCTCCCGGCCGCGGCTCTGCAGGATGCTTTTCGGAATGCGGTGGATGCGCTCGGCGCCGGCATCCCAGTGCTGCCATCCGGGCTGCGGGCGGATCAGCGTGCAGAAACGCCGGCCATCCGGCAGCACGTAGCCGACCTCGATGGGGTAACTGCCCCGGCCGAAACCGGAAGCCTCGACATCAATCACCGCGGGCACGCGCATGGTCCGCCCTCACAAAGCCGGATTGAAAGAAACCGTTCCCCTCTCCAACCTTCTGGTTTGATGCCCGTCATCTGCTGCGACGGTGCGCGTGTAGCCTTTTGAACCCGGAATCCATCCGTGGCTGCCCTGCCTGTTCAGGCCTGGCCGCTCAGACCTGCGCGAGGTTGCCGCGCGTTTCCAGCCACTGGCGCCGATCGGCGGCGCGCTTCCTGGCGAGCAGCATGTCGAGCATCGGGTCGGTGTCGTCGCCGTGTTCGAGCGTCAGCTGCACGAGCCGGCGCGTGTCGGGCGCCATCGTCGTCTCGCGCAGCTGCAGCGGGTTCATCTCGCCGAGGCCCTTGAAGCGCGTCACCTGCACCTTGCCCTTCTTCTTCTCGGCCAGCAGGCGATCGAGCTGGGCGTCCTTCTCGGCCTCGTCGAGCGCATACCAGACCTCCTTGCCGACATCGATGCGATACAGCGGCGGCATCGCCACGTACACGTGACCGGCCGCCACCAGCGGCCGGAAGTGGCGCACGAACAGCGCGCAGAGCAGCGTCGCGATGTGCAGGCCGTCGGAATCGGCATCGGCGAGGATGCAGACCTTGCCGTAGCGCAGGCCGTCGAGGGCTTCGGCCCCCGGATCGACACCGATCGCGACGGCGATGTCGTGGACTTCCTGCGAGGCCATGACCTCGCCGGACTCGACCTCCCAGGTGTTGAGGATCTTGCCGCGCAGCGGCATCACCGCTTGGAACTCGCGGTCACGCGCCTGCTTGGCCGAACCGCCGGCCGAATCGCCCTCGACCAGGAACAGTTCGGTACGGGCGAGGTCCTGCGCCGCACAGTCGGCGAGCTTGCCCGGCAGCGCCGGGCCGCTGGTCACGCGTTTGCGCACGACCTTTTTAGCGGCGCGCAGGCGCTTGCCGGCCGCCGCCAGCGCCAGTGCCGCAATGCGCTCGGCCTGCTCGACGTGCTGGTTCAGCCACAGGCTGAAGGCATCCTTGACCACCCCGGCAATGAACACCGCGCATTCGCGTGAACTGAGGCGTTCCTTGGTCTGGCCCGAGAACTGCGGCTCGGCCAGCCGTGCCGACAGCACGTAGCTTGTGCCGTCCCAGACGTCCTCGGGCGCGAGCTTCACGCCGCGCGGCAGCAGGTTGCGGAATTCGCAGAACTCGCGGACCGCTTCGGTCAGGCCGGTGCGCAGGCCGTTGACGTGCGTGCCGCCCTGCGCGGTCGGGATCAGGTTGACGTAGCTCTCGGTGATCGCCTCGCCGCCCTCGGGCAGCCAGACGACCGCCCACTCGACGGCCTCGCGCTCGCCCTCGAAGCGGCCGGTGAACGGCGGATCGGGCAGCAGCTCGACGCCGGCGAGCGCTTCCTTCAGGTAATCGGTGAGGCCGTCGCTGTAGCACCACTCGACGCGCTCATTCGCTTCCTCGTCGGTGAAGCTCACGCGCAGGCCCGGACACAGCACGGCCTTGGCGCGCAGCACGTGCCGCAGCCGCGACACCGACAGCTTCGGGGAGTCGAAGTAGCGCGGGTCGGGCCAGAAGTGCACCGTCGTGCCGGTCTCGCGCTTCGGGCAGCTGCCGAGCGCGGCGAGCTCGCTCGCCTTGTTGCCGTCGGCGAACTGCATGCCCCAGCGCTGGCCGCCGCGCTTCACGACGACTTCGAGCCGCTTCGACAGCGCGTTGACGACCGACACGCCGACGCCGTGCAGACCGCCCGAGAAGCGGTAGTTGGCGTTCGAGAACTTTCCGCCGGCGTGCAGCCGCGTCAGGATCAGCTCGACGCCGGGAATGCCTTCCTCGGGATGAAGGTCCACCGGCATGCCGCGGCCGTCGTCGGTGACCGTCACCGAGCCATCGGCGTGCAGCACGACATCGATGGCGTGCGCGTGGCCGGCCATCGCTTCGTCGACGCTGTTGTCGATGACTTCCTGCGCGAGATGATTCGGACGTGCGGTGTCGGTGTACATGCCCGGGCGCTTGCGCACCGGGTCCAGCCCGCTCAGCACTTCGATCGCGGCGGCGTCGTAGGCGGTGGTCATGGGTCTCGTGAAGTCGTCGGAAAAACGCACGTGCGTTGTTGCGCTGCAGCTGTTACGTGCAGTTGCAGCATCAGTGTAACCGACCTGCTGCCGGGATGACGCACGATCCCTTGCATTACGTTCATGTTTTCCTGTCCGACCAGAGCCATCGAGGATCCGCGAACGATGACCCGATTGCTCGCCCGCCTGCTGCGCCGCTCGATTCCGCCGGCCCTGAGCCATGGCAACGCGCTCGACATCCACACCGACGGAGATGCCTGCTTCGAGGCGCTGTGGGCGGATCTGGATGCCGCCGGGCAGTCGATCTGGATGGAAACCTACATCCTCGATCCCGATGCCATCGGTCTCGAAACCCTGGCCCGCCTGCGGGCGGCGGCCGCGCGCGGCTGCGAGGTGATCCTGGTCTACGACGCGGTCGGTTCGGGCAGCCTCGGCGAGCGCCACCTCGAAGCCCTGCACGCGGCCGGTGCCCGGGTGCATGCGTTCAACCCGCTGCTGCGCAATCCGCTGCGCCGCGCCCATGCCCACGACCACGGGCAGGCACCGCGCCCGTGGCTGTTCCGCGATCACCGCAAGCTCACGCTGATCGACGGGCGCATCGGCTGGCTCGGCGGGCGCAACATCGGCGAGCACTACGCCGGCGAGCGCCTCGGCTGCCCGGGGGCCTTCCGCGACACGCAGGTGCGCGTGCGCGGCCCGGCGGTCGCCGATCTGGCCATGGCCTTCCAGGAGACGCTCGATGAGCTGCACGCCGCACAGCCACCGCTGCCGCCGGCATCGCCTCCAGCCGGCACTGCCAGCGTCGAGGTGCTGCGCGGCAACGGCCTGCGCGACCGGCGCGAGCTGCAGGTGCGCATCCGGCAGGCCGTGCTCGCGGCGCGCGAATCGGTGCTGATCACCACGCCCTACCCGCTGCTGTCGCGCCGCCTGCTGCGCACGCTGCGCCGGCGCGTCACCGACGGCATCGAGGTGCGCATGCTGATCCCGGAGCACTCCGACGTGTATGCGGTGGATCTCGCCCGCACCCGGCTGATCCGCCAGCTCGTGCGCCAGGGCGTGCGCGTCTACCGCTACCGCCGGCCGATGCACACCAAGACGCTGGTCGTCGATGACGCCTTCGCGCTGGTGGGCTCGTTCAACCTCGACATCTGGGGCAGCGCCCACAACCTGGAGATCGGGCTGGCGATCCACGATACCGGGGCCGCCGCCCGGCTCGCTGCCGACTTCCGGGCCGATCTCACGGATGCGCTTTCCGATCCGCCGCCCCCGAGCCCGCTGCCGCGGCGCGCGCTCGAATGGCTGGCCCAGCGGGCGCTGCGCATCGGCCTGCTGCATGCGACGCGCCCCGGACGCGAGGGGGCCGGAAATTGACCCTGTACGGACCGCGACGTTAACTTAGTCTTCCTTTGCCCCGCGGTACCCGACGATGGCGACGAAGAAAGCGCCCGCGACCGACATCGAAAGCGCGCTGAAGGAACTCGAAAGCCTGGTCGAAGCGCTGGAACAGGGAGAGCTGACGCTCGAGGATGCCCTCGCCCGCTACGAGCGCGGCGTGAGCCTCGCCCGCACCTGCCAGGGCCTGCTCGGCGCGGCCGAGCAGCGCATCGAGCTGCTGCAGGGCCAGGCCGGCGCCGAATCGCTCGTGCCGTGGACCCCGCCGGCCGCTGCTGCTCCGCAGGACTGATCCGCACCATGCCCGAAGCCCGCATCGAGGCCTACCGGGCGCGCGCCGAGCTTGCGCTCGATGCCCGCCTGCCTGCCGCTGCCACGCTGCCCGCCCGCCTGCACGAAGCCATGCGCTATGCCGTGCTCGGTGGCGGCAAGCGCGTGCGTCCGGTGCTCGTCTACGCCGCCGGCGAGGCGGTCGGCGCGGCGCCCGAGGGCCTCGACGGCCCGGCCAGCGCGCTGGAGTTCATCCACGCCTACTCGCTGATCCACGACGATCTGCCGGCGATGGACGACGATGACCTGCGCCGCGGCCGTCCGACCTGTCACCGCGCCTTCGACGAGGCCACGGCCATCCTCGCCGGCGATGCGCTGCAGACGCTGGCCTTCCACGTGCTCGCGCACGATCCGTCGATGACGGTGCCGGCCGATACGCGGCTGCGCATGGTCGAGCTGCTCGCGCACGCCGCCGGCTCGCGCGGCATGTGCGGCGGCCAGGCCATCGACATGGCTGCGGTCGGGCGCGAGCTGACGCTGGCCGAACTCGAGAACATGCACATCCACAAGACCGGTGCGCTGATCCGCGCCGCCGTGCTGCTCGGCGCGCTGTCGCAGCCGGGCGTGGCCGATGAGGAACTCGCGCGGCTCGACCGCTACGCGAAGTGCATCGGCCTGGCCTTCCAGATTCATGACGACATCCTCGACGTGGTCGGCGACACCGCCACGCTCGGCAAGCGTCAGGGCGCCGACCAGGCACTCGACAAACCGACCTATCCGGCCCTGCTCGGCCTCGACGGCGCCCGCGCCCACGCCCGTGCGCTGTACGACGACGCGATGCACGCGCTCGAGCCCTTCGGCGAGCGCGCCGCGGTGCTGCGTGCGCTCGCGGCATTCATCGTCGAACGCTCGCACTGACGCGCGCCCGCGGCCCCATACCGATCGCACCGGACGCCTTCATGACTGCCCTGACTCCCGTGTTTCCACTGCTCGACACCATCGATTCCCCGCAGGACCTGCGCCGGCTGCCGGAGAACGTCCTCGGCCAGCTCGCCAACGAGCTGCGCGAATTCCTGATCCAGTCGGTCGCCCGCACCGGCGGCCACTTTTCGGCCAACCTCGGCACCGTCGAGCTGACCATCGCGCTGCACTACGTGTACGACACGCCCGAGGACCGCCTGGTCTGGGATGTCGGCCACCAGAGCTATCCGCACAAGATCCTGACCGGGCGGCGCGCCCTCATGGGCACGATGCGCCGCCGCCACGGTCTCGCCGGCTTCCCGAAGCGCTGCGAAAGCCCGTATGACACCTTCGGCGTCGGGCATTCGAGCACCTCGATCAGTGCTGCGCAGGGCATGGCGATCGCCGCCGAGGCCGCCGGCAGCCGCCGGCGTGCGGTCGCGGTGATCGGCGACGGCGCGATGACCGCCGGCATGGTGTTCGAGGCGCTGAACCACGCCGGCCACCTGAAGAACGACATCCTGGTCGTGCTGAACGACAACGAGATGTCGATCTCGCCGAACGTCGGCGCACTGTCGAGCTACCTGACCCGGCTGCTGTCCGGCCACGTCTATTCGACGGTGCGCGAGGGCGGCAAGCGCATCCTCGCCCACCTGCCCTCAAGCATGTGGGAGATGGCCCGGCGCGCCGAGGAGCACGCCAAGGGCCTGGTCACGCGCGGCACGCTGTTCGAGGAACTCGGCTTCAACTACTTCGGCCCGATCGACGGCCACGACCTGCCGACGCTGGTGCGCACGCTCGAGAACCTGCGCGACCAGAAGGGCCCGCGCCTGCTGCACGTGATGACGCGCAAGGGCAAGGGCTACAAGCTCGCCGAGAACGAGCCGGTCACCTACCACGGCGTCGGCAGCTTCGACCCGGCGAGCGGCATCCCGCCAGCCAAGACTGGCGGCGGTCCGACCTACACGCAGGTGTTCGGCGAATTGCTCTGCGACATGGCCGCCCAGGACCCGCGGCTGGTCGGCATCACGCCGGCGATGCGCGAAGGCTCCGGCCTCGTCGAGTTCGCCGAGCGCTATCCGACGCGCTACTTCGACGTCGGCATCGCCGAGCAGCACGCGGTGACGCTGGCCGCCGGCATGGCCTGCGACGGCCTCAAGCCCGTGGTCGCGATCTATTCGACCTTCCTGCAGCGCGCCTACGACCAGCTGATCCACGATGTCGCGATCCAGAACCTGCCGGTGCTGTTCGCGATCGACCGCGCCGGGCTGGTCGGCCCGGACGGTCCGACCCACGCCGGTTCCTTCGATCTCTGCTATCTGCGCTGCGTGCCGAACCTGCTGATCATGGCGCCGGCCGACGAGGACGAATGCCGGCAGATGCTGTACACGGGCTTCCTGCACGACGGGCCGGCCTGCGTGCGCTATCCGCGCGGCAAGGGGCCGGGAGTCGCGCCGGTCGCGACGATGACGGCGCTGCCGATCGGCAGGGCCGAACTCCGCCGCCAGGGCCGGGGGACCGCGCTGCTCGCCTTCGGCGCGATGCTGCCGCTCGCCGAGGCCGTCGGCGAACGGCTCGATGCCACCGTCGTCAACATGCGCTTCGTCAAGCCGCTCGATACCGCGATGGTGCTGGAACTCGCGCGCACGCACGAGCGTCTGGTCACGATCGAGGACGGCGCCGTGATGGGCGGAGCCGGCAGCGCGGTTGCCGAATGTCTGGCCGGACACGGCGTGCACACCGCGCTGAAGCTGCTCGGGCTGCCGGATCGCTTCCTCGATCACGGCGAGCGCGGTGAGCTGTTCGCCGAATGCGGGCTGGACATCGACGGCGTGCTGGCCGCGCTGGCCGCGCAGTCCGATCACTGAGTCCGACACCCGAACCGGCATTGCGGCAATGCAATATCCTGAATTGCTGCGACCACTTGCGCCGGGCTAGTCTGCCGATCCTGCCCGGAAACCCCGGCAGGCGCCGCGTGCGCCGCCTGCGCGCGCCGACCGACATTCACCGGACGCCCGAGCGCGTCCGCTGCGGAGTCCGATCCCGATGAGCATGCCGACCGCCGTGCCCGCACCGCAGCAGCTGCAGCCGGCTGCAATCCCCGACATCCAGAGCACGCCGGACACCCGCCGCCTGCCGATCGACAAGGTCGGCGTCAAGGATCTGCGCCATCCGGTGCGCGTGCGCGACCGCAGCGACGGCGAGCAGCACACGGTCGCGACCTTCAACATGTACGTGCGCCTGCCGCATGACTTCAAGGGCACGCACATGTCGCGCTTCGTCGAGGTGCTGAACCGCCCGGGGCGCGAGATCGGCGTCGCCTCCTTCCACGAGATGCTCACCGAGATGAACGCCCGCCTCGATGCCGGCACCGGCCACATCGAGATGAGCTTTCCGTACTTCGTCATGAAGACGGCGCCGGTCTCGGGCGTGCAGAGCTTGCTCGACTATCAGGTGACGCTGATCGGCGAGCTTGCCGGCGAGCAGGCGACCACCTGGCTGCGCGTGGTCGTGCCGGTCACCAGCCTCTGCCCGTGCTCGAAGGAAATCTCGCGCTACGGCGCGCACAACCAGCGCTCGCACGTGACGGTCAGCGCGCGGCTGTCCGGGTTCGTGTGGATCGAGGAACTGATCGACATCGTCGAGCAGGAAGCCTCGTGCGAGCTGTACGGCCTGCTCAAGCGCCCGGACGAGAAATACGTGACCGAGCGCGCCTACGAGAATCCGAAGTTCGTCGAGGACATGGTCCGCGACGTGGCCGCACGGCTCAACGACGATGATCGCATCGCCGCCTACGTGATCGAATCCGAAAACTTCGAATCGATCCACAACCACTCGGCCTACGCGCTGATCGAGCGCGACAAGACGGCCGGCTGAACCTCGGCCCCTCCCAGAAACGCCATCGGCCGGTGGATGCACCGGCCGATGGGGATACGCGCGCTGTAAAGACCGACCCGGATCAGGACGCCAGCCGCTCCAGCAGCGCCTGGGCACGCGAGCGCTGGCTGCTGCCGCCTTCCTGCAGGACTTCCTCCAGCAGGCTCTTGGCACCGAGCGGATCGTCCATGTCGATGTAGGCGAGTGCCAGATCGAGCTTGGTCTCGACGAACTCGTCCTCGCCCCGGGTATCGGCCGTCGATGCCGGCACCGGGGGCGCCGCCGCCGGGGCAGGAACGACCGGCAAGGGCGCCGGGGCCGGCGCGGACACCGGCTGGAACGAGAAGCCCAGATCGTCGGCGAGTTCCGCCGTAGCCGGATCGACCGCGGCTGGCTTCGCTGCCGCTTGCGCCGGCGTGCTCGTCTGGCGCGGCGGCAGGAAGGCGGCGAGATCGTCGCCGAAGTCGAGATCCGCGACTTCCGCCGGTCTGGGCGCCGGCGCCGCAGTCACCGGCTTTTCCGGCATGGCCGGTGGCGACCCCAGGTCGGCATCACTCCAGCCGAGATCGGCGAGCAGGTCCTCCGGCGTGGTGGCCGGCGCCGGAACCGGCACCGGGGCCGGCTTCTCGGCCGGACGCCTGACTTCGACGGGCTCGAAGTCCAGCGACGGGCCGGGCGGCACGACGGCGGCCGGCGGCAGCCTCGCAGGAGCGACGGCCGGCGCTTTCGGCGCCACGGCCACCGCCGGTGCGGCCTCCGGCATGTCCATCGGCTTGAAATCCAGATCGCTCCAGACCTCGTCATCCATGCGTGCCGGCGCGGCGGCCGCCGCACTGGCCGGTGCCGGCATCGGCGCGACCGGCATCCTCGGACTTGTCGCCGGCATGCCCGGCGGGGTCGCCGCGACCGTGCCGATGAACATCGGATCGTCCGGGCACAGCTCGCGTCCCATGCGCGCAACCCGCAGCCACATCGGATCGGTGTCGCCGTAGACGAGCTGGCGCAGCGGTCCGACCTCGCGGCGGAAGGCCGCGGCATCGCGCAGGGTGTGCAGCACTTCGAGCAGGCGCATGCGCAGTGCGGTGTTGTCCGGCGCGGCTGCCAGCGCCGATTCGAGCAGCGCCCGGGCTTCGGTGTGGTTGCCGAGCGACATCAGCAGCGAACTGCGCTCCAGCGGATCAGCGCTGGCAGCCGCAGCACCCGCCGCCGCCGGCAGGGGCGCTGCGCCCGGGGCGACATGATCCTCGGCGAGCGTGATGCTCTCGAACATCTCGTGCTCGGCGTCCTGCGCCCGGCGGGCGCGGCGCATCGCCAGCAGTCCGCCGCCGAGCAGCGCGGCCACGGCCACGCCCAGGCCGGCGAGCACCAGCGGATCCTCGAAAGCGAGCAGGACGCTGTCGAGGAAATCCGGCTCCGGAGCCGGCTTCACCGGCGGTCGGGCCGCCACCGGCGCGGGCACCGGAGCCGGGGTCGGCTGCGGTGGCGTCACGGCCGCCGGTCGGGCGGGTTCGGCAGCCGGTGGCGTCACCGGCACCGGCACACGCTCGGCCGCGGGCAGCGTGTCGATGCGGTTCTGCAGATGGTCAAGGCCGGCGGCCTGCAGCCGCAGACGGCCGTTGTCGAGTTCGATCTGGCCATAACCGCCGCCGGCGACCGGATCCGGTCCGCGCGGCTGGTCGGTCATGCCCATGCCCGGTGCGGGCAGGGCATTGCCGCCGCTCTGACCTTCCGGCGGCAGCAGCCGGACCTGCGCGCCGGCCGGCGGCATCTCGGGCGGCTTTGCCGTGGCGGGCGCCGGGCTTGCCGGCGGCCTGGTCGCGACGGCCGGCGGGGTCACGGGCAGCGGCTGGGCCGGAGCCGGGACTGCCGGGGCCGGCGGATTGCCCTGCCAGCCGCTTTCGGCCGGCATGCGCAGCATGGCACCGGCGCGCAGCCCGTCCGGCGAGCGCCGCGAGAACGCCTCGGGATTGGCATCGTACAGACGGCGCACGGCCTCGCGGTTCGACATGTCGGCCGGGCGCAGGCGATCGGCGATGCTCCAGAGGGTTTCGCCCGGGCGGATCGGTCCGTACGTGCCGCCGCCGGCCGATGGCTGGCCTGCATATCCACCGCTCGGGCTCGCGGCGGTTGCGCGCCGCTCGTTCGGGCGCACCGGATCGAGCAGGATCGCGAACTCGCGCATCAGCTTGCCGCGCGGACTGCCGAGTTCGACCAGAAAGTTCAGGGCCGGCTCGCGTACCGGACGCTGCGAGGTGATGCGGATGACGCTGCGTCCGCCCGGCTGGGCCTCGACGGCGAACTGCAGGTCGGACAGCGCGCCGGTGCGGTCGAGCCCGGCCTGCGCGAAGGCCTGCGGCGGCGCGAGACGGACGCTCAGGTTCTGCAGTTCGTCGGGCGCGACCGACAGCAGCTCGACCTGGGCCCTGAGGCGTTGACCCAGTCCGGACTGGACCTGGATCGGACCGACGCCGATGGCGGCGGCAACACCCGGTGCCAACAGCAGTCCGGCGAGAAGGGCTCGACTGCGTTTTTTCCCTTTATTCATTGTCGGTCGGGTCTCGGCGTCCGTCGCGCGGGATCAAAAAGACCGCCGGCACGAAGGGTCCGGCGGTCTGCGGATCCCATTGATTATAAAGGCGATCATGAATCGCCCCGTGCGTCATTCTGCTGTTCCGATCAGCGTTTGGGCGATTTGGACGCCATTGGACGCGGGCAGGGCCACATTATCCGCCACTACCCACAGATTCAAGCCCCGTTCCCCGGCGGCCCGCAGTCCGCCGACCCGCACGGCCGGCTGTCCGAGACCATCCTCGGCCGGTGAAACCGGCGCTTCATCGGCCTCCAGCACTTCGAGGCCGGGCACCTCCAGCAGCCGCTCCCGGGCCGCGGCGGGGGACAGCGCGGCCGTGCAGCGCAGATGCACCACACAGGCCAGACCGTAGAACAGCGGCACGCGCAGCAGCGTCGTCGCGACGCTGCCGGGCGCGAGGCCGAGCACCTGTTCGAGTCCGGCATCGAGCCGGCGCTCGCCGCCACCGCGGCCGTGCGCATCGAGATCCTGCCATTCGGGCAGCACGTTGAATGCGAGCCGGCGCGGATAGATCTGCGGATTCGAGGGCCGGGCGTTCAGCAGCGCGATGGTCTGCTGCGCGAGTTCCTCGACCGCGGCGCGACCGTCCTCCGATGCCGCCCTGAGCACGGTCAGGCCCACGTGCCCGATGCCGGCCAGGGCCGCGAGCGGCATCAGCACCCGCGCGAGCGCGAGCGTCACGGCATCGGGCAGCACCAGCGCATCGGCACGGCGCCAGCGGTTGTCGTCGTGGCCGGCGATCGCGACCGGGGCCGGGGCCTCGCCGGCAAGCCAGCCGCTGGCGTCGAGCACGCGCGCACCGGCGCGGCGCGCAAGCGGCAGCTGTGCCGCGGCAAGCGCGGCATCGTCGGTGGCGATGACGAGCGCGATGCGCGACCAGTCGCAGCCGGCGGCCGGCTGCACGCGCAGGCCGGCATCGCCGTAGGCCAGGCGCTCGCCTTCGACGTCCTCGCCGCCCAGCGCGATGAGTTGCGCGGCCGGCAGTCCGTCGGCGGCAAGGGCGGCGAGCATCGCTTCGCCGAGCAGGCCATCGGCGCCGAGTACGGCGATGACGGGGGCGGGATGGTCATGGGACATGGTGGATCGGTTCCTCCGGCCGCAAAAGCACCGGGCCCGTCGCGTGCGCGACGGGCCCGGTGAACGGACAGCTTAGTGATGAAAAGCCGGTTCAGGCTTCGAGCAGGATGCGCAGCATGCGCCGCAGCGGCTCGGCCGCGCCCCAGAGCAGCTGGTCGCCGCAGACGAAGGCCGAGACGTACTCGGGGCCCATGTTCAGCTTGCGCACGCGCCCGACGGCGATGTCGAGCTTGCCGGTGACCGCCGTCGGCGTCAGCTCCTGCACCGTGAGCGGGCGCTCGTTCGGCACGAACTTGACCCACGGGTTCGAGCCGCGGATCAGCGCCTCGATCTCGGCGAGCGGCAGGTCGCGTGTGAGCTTCAGCGTGAGCGCCAGGCTGTGGCAGCGCATCGCGCCGATGCGCACGCACAGGCCGTCGACCGGGATGGTCTCGCGGGTGCCGAGGATCTTGTTGACCTCGGCCTGACCCTTCCATTCTTCCTTGGACTGGCCGTTGTCGAGCTGCTTGTCGATCCACGGGATCAGCGAGCCGGCGAGCGGCGCGCCGAAGTGCTGGGTCGGGAAGTCGCTGCTGCGCATCGTCGCGGCGACCTGGCGGTCGATGTCGAGGATCGCCGAGGCCGGATCGGCGAGCAGCCCGCTGACCGCGCCGTTGACCACGCCCATCTGCGTCAGCAGCTCGCGCATGTTCTGCGCACCGGCGCCGGAGGCGGCCTGGTAGGTCATCGAGCTGACCCACTCGACCAGCCCGGCCTCGAACAGCCCGCCGACGCCCATCAGCAGGATCGAGTTCGTGCAGTTGCCGCCGATGTAGTTGCGCACGCCCTGCGCGAGCGCGGCATCGATGACCTTGCGGTTGACCGGGTCGAGGATGATGACGGCGTCCGGTTCCATGCGCAGCGCCGAGGCCGCGTCGATCCAGTAGCCGTCCCAGCCCGCGGCGCGCAGCTGCGGGTAGATCTCGTTGGTGTAGTCGCCGCCCTGACAGGAGATGATCACGTCCATCGCCGTCAGCGCCTCGACCGAGCGCGCATCGGCGAGCGGCGCGATCGGCTTGCCGATGTCGGGGCCGCTGCCGCCGACGTTCGAGGTCGTGAAGAACACCGGATCGATCAGCGCGAAGTCGTTCTCCGCGCGCATCCGCTCCATCAGCACGGAACCGACCATGCCGCGCCAGCCCACCAGACCCACACGTCTCATTGCCTTGCCTCTTTCGTTCGGGTGACGGCGGACCACGCAGCCGCCGCAACACATTGAATCATCAATCCTGTGCCGGCGCCCGCCTCCAGCGGAGGCAGGCACCGGCGTTCCGGGCGTCAGTCCGCGAGCGCGGCCAGCACGGCTTCGCCCATCGCCAGCGTGCCGACCGTCTCGCAGCCTTCGGCGCGGATGTCGGCGGTGCGCAGGCCCTGGTCGAGCACGCGCGACACGGCGCGCTCGACGCGCTCGGCCAGATCGGCACGGCCGAGCGAGTAGCGCAGCATCATCGCCACCGACAGGATGGTCGCGAGCGGATTGGCCACGCCCTTGCCGGCGATGTCCGGAGCCGAGCCGTGGATCGGCTCGTACAGGCCCTTGCCGTGCTCATCGAGCGAGGCCGACGGCAGCATGCCGATGCTGCCGGTCAGCATCGAGGCCTCGTCCGAGAGGATGTCGCCGAACATGTTGCCGGTGACCATCACGTCGAACTGCTTGGGGTTGCGCACGAGCTGCATCGCGGCGTTGTCGACGAGCATGTGCGTCAGTTGCACGTCCGGGTAGTCCTTCGCGACCTCCTCGGCCACGTCGCGCCAGAGCTGCGTGCATTCGAGCACGTTCATCTTGTCGACCGAGCAGACCCGGCCGCCGCGCTTGCGGGCGGCCTCGAAGGCGACGCGCACGATGCGGCGGATCTCGGATTCCGAGTAGATCATCGTGTTCCAGCCGACACGCTCGCCGTCGCGCAGCTCGATGCCGCGCGGCTCGCCGAAGTAGATGTCGCCGGTCAGCTCGCGCACGATCAGGATGTCGAGCCCGGCCACCAGCTCCGGCTTCAGCGACGAGGCCGCCGCGAGCTGCGGATAGACCACGGCCGGGCGCAGGTTCGCGAACAGGTTCAGGTCCTTGCGGATCGCGAGCAGCCCGCGCTCCGGGCGCTGCGGGCGCGGCAGCGTGTCGTACTGCGGACCGCCGACGGCCCCGAGCAGCACGGCATCGGCGGCCTGCGCCTTCGCGCGCGTTGCGTCCGGGTACGGCTCGCCGGTGGCATCGACGGCGCAGCCGCCGAGCAGCGCGGTGTCGAGTTCGACATCGAGGCCGTAGCCGCTGCGCAGCACTTCGAGCACCCGGACGGCCTCGCCGACGATCTCCGGACCGATGCCGTCACCGGCGAGGACGAGAATCTTCTTGGTCATGGACATTCCTTCACTCACTTGCGGCTATCGAGCCATGCCCGTAGCCAATCGACATCGAAAAACCAGCGGTCGCCACGCTCCACAAGCCTCAAGGAGTGCGGTTCTGGGCCGTGCCGACCCTGCAGGTGCTCCAGATGCGTGTGCGCACGTGTCCAGCCATTCCTGCACAGGGCTGACAATTCGGATTTACTGGCACCGTCGAGCAAGGCCAGATCAATACGACCCGCCTCGGAACTCACTCCATGCCTCAGCCAAGTCTTGCCGTCGTACTCCGGTAATCTGCGCTTTTCGATAACTGCCAGCGTATCGGCCGGGTCCGTCATCGCCCCCTTGGACATTTCTTCCTCCTTTCGCAATGTCACTGTTTGCCTTCAGCAACCGGCGGCCTCATGGCCATCGGCTCTCAAATAGTCACTTCACACCCGCATTCGAGCGCAATCGTCACCGGTGACACCATCCGCTCGACCCGGTCGCGGCGCACGTGCAGCACCAGCAGCGTCTGCGGGTTGAACACGATCACGTCCTTGACGCCCTGGGCCAGATAGAACGGCGGTCCGAGTTCGAGATCCTTGTACTCATAACCCTTGCTGACGACCTCGATCACCGCCTCCGGCACCATCCGCACCGGCTCGTCCTGTTCGTCCGGTTCGCGGCCGAACACCGCGATGTCGGGCCGCTTCAGCGAGCCATCCGCAAAGCTGACGTACACATCGGCGACGTGTACGCAGGCACAGCCGGACTCCGTATCCGGGCGGATCGAAGCCGGGATGCGATCGACGGCCTTCTGATGGCGGTACAGCGGCGCGGCCTCCCAGATCGGCTGGCCGGCGACGATTTCGAGCCGGATGCCGAGCTGTTCGGCGGTCAGCAAACGCGAATCCATGACGTCCTCACCAGGCGGACACCCGCAGGCTCGACCGGATCACTGAAACAGCCACGGCGCTTCCTGCCGCCGCCTCGCCTCGTAGGCGCGGATGTCATCGGCGTGCCTGAGCGTCAGGCCGATGTCGTCCCAGCCGTTGACCAGGCATTCCTTGCGGAACGCATCGATGTCGAAGTCGATGACCTCGCCATCGGGCGTGGCGATCGTCTGGCCCGGCAGGTTCACGAACAGCTGGTAGCCCGGCGTCGCTTCGACCGCCCGGAACAGCCGGTCGACGGTCTCGGCCGGCAGGCGGATCGCCAGCACGCCGTTCTTGCCGCAGTTGCTGAAGAAGATGTCGGCGAAGCTCGGCGCGATCACGCAGCGGATGCCGTAGTCCTCCAGCGCCCAGACCGCGTGCTCGCGCGAGCTGCCGCAGCCGAAGTTCTCGCGCGCGAGCAGCACGCTCGCGCCCGCGTAGCGCGGCTGGTTCAGGCTGAAGTCCGGATTGCGCGGCCGGCCGGCGCAGTCCTGACCCGGTTCGCCGACATCGAGGTAGCGCCATTCGTCGAACAGGTTCGGGCCGAAGCCCGAGCGCTTGATCGACTTCAGGAACTGCTTCGGGATGATCGCGTCGGTGTCGACGTTCGGCCGGTCGAGCGGGACGACGAGGCCGTGGAGTTCGGTGAACGGCTGCATGGCCATCTCCTCAGAAATCTTCGCTCAGAAGCTGCGCACGTCGACGAAATGACCGGCGATCGCGGCCGCCGCAGCCATCGCCGGGCTGACCAGATGCGTGCGTCCGCCGGCGCCCTGGCGGCCCTCGAAGTTGCGGTTCGAGGTGCTCGCGCAGTGCTCGCCGGGGCCGACGCGATCGGCGTTCATCGCCAGACACATCGAGCAGCCCGGTTCGCGCCACTCGAAGCCGGCATCGAGGAACAGCTTGTCGAGTCCTTCGGCCTCGGCCTGCTGCTTCACGAGGCCCGAACCCGGCACGACCAGCGCCTGCTTGACGCTCGCGGCGACCTTGCGGCCCCGGATGACGGCGGCGGCGGCGCGCAGATCCTCGATACGCGAGTTCGTGCACGAGCCGATGAACACGCGATCGAGGCGGATGTCGGTGACCGGCTGGTTGGCGGCCAGTCCCAT
>JAFEGB010000227.1 GCA_018240295.1 Pseudomonadota bacterium | reverse complement strand
CTTCCAGATCCCGGATCGCGGACAGATAGGCCGGCTTGCCGCCAAAGGACTGGATGAGTTCCTGGGCCGTGCCCAGGCGCGTGAAGGGATCGAGCGTCAGAATCTTGATGTCCTCGATGCTTTCGATGCCCGAGTCGGCATATTTTTCGATGAGCGCCTCCAGCACCGCCCGCGCCTTGTCCCCATATCGGGCAAAGGCATCACGCTTCCTGACCTGCTCGGCACGCTCCCGGCGGGTCAGCGGCGGGCGATCAAAAGCGACATGGCACACCAGATCGAAGGGATCGAACTCGCAGCCATTGTGCTTCGCGACTTCCTCGGCCAGCGCTTCGAGAATCACGCCCCGGGTTTCCAGTTCCTCGATCACGGCTTTCTTGCGCCGGGCGCCGGTCCAGTGGCGCAGAAAGTCGTCAAGCGACGCATATTCCGTGCGCACGGCACGACGGGTGTAATCCTTGAACGATTCGGTGATCAGCCTGCCGTCAGGGCCGTAATACTGAATGCGTTCAGCAACCACGTATACCGTGACTTCTCCACCCAGCACATATTTGATGCGCTTCCCGCCTGCGCACTCCGGCGGCAAGGGCGGTTCAGGCGGAGGCAAATCATCGGGGTCATCGCCCGGTCCCGGCGGAATGTCGAGGTCTGGCGGGACCGGCGAATCATGGTCACCCGGTTCATAAACCTGTTCCGGCGGGCCGTCGAAGTCGGGATCGGCAAAGAGTTCGGTGGCCTTCCTGAAGTCCATGATGCTGAACCAGAACTTGCCGAAGTCTTCGTTGATGCGCGTGCCGCGGCCGATGATCTGCTTGAACTCGGTCATCGACTGGATGCGCTGGTCGAGCACGACCAGCCTGCAGGTCTGGGCATCGACGCCGGTGGTCATCAGCTTGCTGGTGGTGGCGATGACCGGATAGCGGCTTTCAGGGTTGATGAAGTTGTCGAGTTCGGCCTTGCCTTCGGCTTCGTCCCCGGTGATCCGCATGATGTACTTGCGGTTCTCCCTGACGTGCCCGGCGTTGAGATTCACGAGCGCCTGACGCATGCGCTCGGCGTGGTCGATGTCTTCGCAGAACACGATGGTTTTTGCGTAAGGGTCCGTGGCGCCGAGAAATTCGGTGATCTTCTTCGCCACCAGTTCGGTACGTTTCTCCAGCACCAGCGTGCGGTCGAAGTCCTGCTGGTTGTAGATGCGGTCTTCGATCAGCCGGCCGTGCTTGTCGGTCTGCCCGCGGGTGGGGCGCCAGCCTTGCAGGTCCTTGTCGATATCGATGCGGATGACCTTGTAGGGGGCGAGAAAGCCATCGTCGATGCCCTGTCTGAGCGAATAGGTGTAAACCGGCTCGCCGAAGTAAAGGATGTTGGAAACCTCCCGGGTTTCCTTGGGCGTGGCGGTGAGGCCGATGTGGCTGGCGCTGGAAAAGTGGTCGAGGATTTCCCGCCAGGCCGAATCTTCGGCGGCGCTGCCCCGGTGACATTCGTCGATGACGACAAGATCGAAGAAGTCCCGGGAGAACTGCCGGTAGATGTTTTTTTCTTCTTCGCTGCCGGTCACGGCCTGATAGAGCGACAGGTAAATCTCGAAAGCCTTGTTGGCCTGCCGCTTCTCGATCTTGGTCATCGCCGGGCCGAACGGCTTGAAGTCGTTGTTGCGGGTCTGATCGACGAGGATGTTGCGATCGGCCAGGAACAGAATCCGCTTCTTCGCTTTCGATTTCCACAACCGCCAGATGATCTGGAAGGCCGTGAACGTCTTGCCGGTGCCGGTGGCCATGACCAGCAGAATCCGGTTCTGCCCGCGGGCGATGGCCTCGATGGTGCGGTTGATGGCGTTGATCTGGTAATAGCGCGGTGACTTCCCGCTGCCGTCGTCGTGATAAGGCGTCTCGACGGTTTCACGACTTTTGGCGGTGGCCAGCCCTTTCCAGGTGCAGTAACGCTGCCAGAGTTCCAGCGGCGACGGGAACTGGTCGAGTGCGAGTTCCGTTTCGACTGGCTCGGCGTTTCCGGTGCGGTCATGAAAGAGGAAACCGTCGCCATTGCTGCTGAAGACGAAAGGCAGATCGAGGGTTTCGGCGTAGCTCAGCCCCTGCTGCATGCCATCGCCCAGGCCATGGTTGTTGTCCTTGGCCTCGATGACTGCGATGGGCAGATTGGGTTTGTAATACAGCAGGTAGTCGGCGCGTTTCCTGCTGCCCCGGCTGTGCAGCTTGCCGCGCACGATGATCCGCCCTGCGGTGAAGGAAACCTCTTCGCGTACCTGTGTGGAAAAATCCCAGCCCGCCGCCGCGAGGGCCGGGGTGATGCACTGGGTGCAGATGTCGCGTTCCGAGAGGGTTTTCCTGTTCATCCCTGTCGCGGTCTGTCGTGGCCTGTTACCGTCCGCTCATCTTCGCACAGCCGCAGGGGCGGTTCGCTGATGCCGGTCACCACGGCCCCGGTCAGCGACACCGCTTTCTTGTGCCTTCAGGGCAAGCTGCTGCGGGCAGCTCCTGATGATCGCCGGCCTGGCGAATCGGCCGCGTGAACCGGCTCGCCGGTGCGGCGGCGAGGTCAGGGATGGACTTCGCCGCGCGGAAGCCTCAGCTCGTGGTTGCACCGCGCAGTCCGTAATCCGCGATTCCGGACCAGTCCTGCTCGCCGAGTCCGGCCTCGATTGCCGCGCTCATGCGTGCCCGCACGGCGTTGAGCATCACCAGCGGCGCATCGACATTGCCCGCGGCTTCGGTGGCGAGGCGCAGGTCCTTGAGGCCGAGGCTCATTTTGAAGCCGGCCGAGTAGTCGCCGGTGGCGATCTTGTGGCCGTAGGTCTCGTAGACCCGGCAGCCGAACAGGGTCTGCAGCAGCAGGTCGAGGAAGGTCGCGCGGTCGATGCCGTGGGCTTCGGTCAGCGCCACGGCTTCGGCCATCGACTCGATCGCCATCGCGATCATCATGTTGCCGGCGAGCTTGGCGATGTTGGCCTGCGCCGGGCGATCGCCGAGCACGAAGGTGCGCCGGCCGATCACGTCGAACAGCGGCCGCACCTTCGCGAGCGTGGCCGGGTCGCCGGCGGCGAGGATGCTGAGCTGCGCGGTCGCCGCGGCATCGGGGCGGCCGAACACCGGGGCGGACAGATAGCCGAGGCCGCCGCAGAGATGCAGGGCTTCGAGTTCCTCGGCGAGCGTCGGCGAGATGGTCGCCGATACCACATGCACGGTGCCGGGCGCGGCGCCGGCGAGCACGCCGGAATCGAGCAGCACGGCGCGGATCGCGGCATCGTCGGCGAGCATCGTGAACACGACCTCGGCGGCGAAGGCTTCGGCCGGGGTTTCGACCAGCGTCGCGCCGGGCAGGGCGCCGGGCGCGATCGGCGAGCGGTTCCAGGCGCGCAGGCGGTGACCGGCGCCGACGAGGTTGCGGGCCATGGCGAGGCCCATGTTGCCGAGTCCGATGAAACCGATGTCCATGAATGCCTCCGTACGCAGGGCGGAATGTCAGGTCAGGGCGGGAGGGCCGTTGCAGGCGGCTCAGGGCGGATGCGTCCCTGCCAGCGTTGCGCCGGTCCTGCTCCCCCGGGGGCAGCGCGGCGGAAAGGGCGGCCGGATCATGCCGGTCAGACGTAAGTGCATGGTTTTTCGACTCCTTTCCCCAAACGCTCTCCCGCAGGGGGCGAGGAGCTGAACAGCCGAGTGCTCCGGTGTGACCGGTATCACATGCTTTGCATGCGCAGGATCAGATGGTGTTGCCGCGATAGCAGTTGTTCGAAGCATGGTCGCCGGCCAGCCAGCGCTCCAGCGTGGCACGGGCATCGGTCTGGCGTTCGTGGGCGATCAGCTCGGCCCCGGGCGGGTCGAGCGTGAATTCGAGCAGCAGGCCGTTCGGGTCACGGATGTACAGCGAGCGGCAGTAGCCGTGATCGAGCACGAAGGTCTGCGGTTCGCCGTAGCCGGCGGCCGCGATGCGCTGCTCGATCGCCTGCTGCAGCGGCTTGTCGACCTTCAGCGCGATGTGATGGAACGGCGTTTCCGGGATCGGCGGGCTGAATTCCTCGGCATCGGGCGCATCGGCGAACTGGAAGAACGCCAGCGCGCTGCCGTCGGCAAGTCCGAAGAAGCAGTGCACATAGGTGCGGACCCTGCCGAACAGCCGGTCGGATTCGCACCAGGTCGCAACCAGCGGCAGGCCGATCACATCCTCGTAGAAGGCACGGGTGGCGGCCATGTCGCGCGTGGTCCAGGCATTGTGATGCAGGCGACGGGGCAGCAGGGGGGTGTCCGGCATCGCGGGCGACTCCTCGGGTGGCGGGCGGGCGGACGCGATCAGGGCGGCGTCCGGGCGGATACGGCTACGGGAATAGCAAACGCGCGGCGCCGGTGCCGGGTTTCGTGATGCACCGCATCAGCCGTGCGTGCGGGGCGGGACGCGCGTATCCTGCGCCGCCGGCTTTGCGCGCGCGCCCGGAGCCCGTTCGTCCGATGCAACTGAAGCTGATCCTCGAAGCAGCCCTGCTCGCGGCCGGCGAGCCGCTGTCGCCGGAACGGCTGGAGAGCCTGTTCACCGAAGCCGAGCGTCCGGCGCGCGCCGAACTGCGGGCGGCCCTCGATGCGCTGGCGCAGGATCTCGAAGCGCGCGGCATCGAGCTGGTCGAGGTCGCCGGTGGCTGGCGGCTGCAGGTGCGTTCGGCGCTGGCGCCGTGGGTGTCGCGCCTGTGGGAGGACAAGCCCGGACGTTATTCGCGCGCGACGCTGGAGACGCTGGCGCTGATCGCCTGGCGCCAGCCGATCACGCGCGGCGAGATCGAGGCCGTGCGCGGCGTCGCCGTCAACAGCGGCATCGTGCGTGCGCTGCTCGATCGCGGCTGGATTCGCGTGCTCGGTCACCGCGAGGTCCCCGGCCGGCCGGCGCTGTATGGCACGACGCGCGAATTTCTCGATCATTTCGGTCTGAAGACCCTCGCCGACCTGCCGGCCCTCGCTGAACTGCGCGACCCGGCCGTCATCGGCGCCGAACTGCACGGGGCGGCCGGCCGCGACTGAGCCGGCGCCCCGAATCCGTCCGCATCCCCGCCGCGCCGGCGCTCGCCGCGCGGATTTTTCCCGGAGTCCCCACATGAACATGCGCAGCATCCGCCTGCACAAGGCCCTCGCCGACGCCGGCCTCGGCTCGCGTCGCCAGATCGAGGAATGGATCGCGGCCGGCCGCGTCACCGTCAACGGCACGGTCGCCGAAACCGGCGCGAGCATCGAAGGCAGCGAGAACGTCTGCGTCGACGGCCGGCCGGTGTACCTGAGCAGCGCGCCACGGCGCACGCGCGTGCTCGCCTACTACAAGCCCGACGGCGAACTGATCACGCGCGATGACCCCGAAGGCCGGCCGACGGTGTTCGAGCACCTGCCGCCGCTGCGCGACGGACGCTGGATCGCGGTCGGGCGGCTCGACCTGAACACGCAGGGCCTGC
The DNA here is from genome assembly GCA_018240295.1 of Pseudomonadota bacterium. Lineage (GTDB taxonomy): Bacteria > Pseudomonadota > Gammaproteobacteria > Competibacterales > Competibacteraceae > Plasticicumulans. The sequence goes on along the minus strand of JAFEGB010000227.1, from coordinate 810 downwards.
TGCTGCTGACCAGCGACGGTGAACTCGCGAACCGCCTGATGCACCCGTCGAACGGCATCGAGCGCCAGTACGCGGTGCGCGTGCTCGGCACGGTCGATGCCGACATCCTGCAGCGCCTGCGCGATGGCGTGCTGCTTGAGGACGGCGTCGCGCGCTTCGACGACATCGTCGATGCCGGCGGCAGCGGCGCCAATCACTGGTATCAGGTGATCCTGCGCGAGGGCCGCAACCGCGAGGTGCGCCGGCTCTGGGAATCGCAGGGCGTGACCGTCAGCCGTCTGATGCGCGTGCGCTACGGGCCGATCGAGCTGCCGCGCGGCCTGCGCGCCGGGCGCTGGGCCGAGCTCGATGCGCGCCAGATCAACGATCTGCGCTTTGCCGTCGGCCTGCCGCCGCAGAAGGACGAGACCCCGGCCTTCCGCGGTCCGCGCCCGGGTGACAGCCCGCGCGCCGGGGCGCGCAAGCCCTTCCCGAAAGCGGATGCGCGCCCCGGCACCGGCGCGGGCCGCGGTGACAAGCCCTGGCAGGGTCGCAAGGCGCGCAGCGACGACGACACGGTCGGCGGTTACGGCACGCGCCCGCAGGGCGACAGCGGCCGGCCGCGCCGCCCGGGCGAGCGCCCGGCATCCGCGGGCCGTCCGGCGCAGGGCGAGCGGCCGTGGCGCGAAGGCGGGGCGGCTGCACGCCCGGCCGGCGATCGGCCACAGGGCCGGCGCTTCGAGCGCGACGGCGAGCGTCCGCAGGGCGGCCGTCCGTCTGCCGCCGGCCGTCCGGCGTACGGCGGTGAGCGCCCCCCGCGGCGCGCCGAGG
>JAFEGB010000226.1 GCA_018240295.1 Pseudomonadota bacterium | reverse complement strand
CTGTCGGGGCTGCTCGCGTACCGGCTGCTGCCGGTCTCGGCGCTGCCCGACGTGCAGTACCCGACCATCCAGGTCACGACCTTCTATCCCGGTGCCAGCCCGGACGTGATCGCCTCCTCGGTCACGGCGCCGCTGGAGCGCCAGTTCGGGCAGATGCCGGGACTCAAGCGCATGTCCTCGACCAGTGCCGCCGGCGCGTCGGTGATCACGCTGCAGTTCGACCTCGACCTGTCGATGGACGTGGCCGAGCAGCAGGTGCAGGCCTCGATCAACGCCGGCTCCAACCTGCTGCCGGCCGACCTGCCGGCGCCGCCGGTGTACAGCAAGGTCAATCCGGCCGATGCGCCGGTGCTGACGCTCGGACTCACGTCGGCGACGCTGCCGCTGGTGCAGGTGCAGGATCTCGCCGACACGCGGCTCGCGCAGAAGCTGTCGCAGGTGCCGGGGGTCGGCCTCGTGACGCTCGCCGGCGGCCAGCGCCCGGCGCTGCGCATCCGCGCCAACCCCTCGGCGCTCGCCGCCTACGGCATCGGCCTCGACACGCTGCGCACGGCCGTGGCCGCGGCCAACGTCAATCAGGCCAAGGGCAGCTTCGACGGGCCGGCGCGCGCGTACACGATCGACGCCAACGACCAGTTGCGCGACGCCGCCGACTACCGCGCGCTGGTGATCGCGTACAGAAACGGCGCGCCGGTGCGCCTGCGCGATCTGGCCGAGGTCGCCGAGGACGCCGAGAACACGAAGCTCGCGGCGTGGACCGGCAGCGGCGGCGGGGCCGTGCAGCCGGCGATCGTCGTCAACGTGCTGCGCCAGCCCGGGGCCAACGTCATCGAGGTCGTCGACCGCATCCGCGCGCTGCTGCCGGGGCTGCAGGCCGCGCTGCCGGCGACCATCGATGTCGCCGTGCTCAGCGACCGCACGGTGACGATCCGCGCCTCGGTCGAGGACGTGCAGTTCGAGCTGGCCTGGGCGATCGCGCTGGTGATCCTGGTGATCTACCTGTTCCTGCGCAGCGCCCGCGCGACGCTGATCCCGGCGCTCGCCGTGCCGCTGTCGCTGGTCGGCACGCTCGGCGTCATGTACTTCGCCGGCTTCAGCATCAACAACCTGACGCTGATGGCCTTCACGATCGCGACCGGCTTCGTCGTCGACGATGCGATCGTCATGCTCGAGAACATCGCCCGCTACGTCGAGGCCGGCGAGAAGCCGCTCGCCGCGGCGCTGAAGGGCGCGCAGGAGATCGGCTTCACGATCGTGTCGCTGACCGTGTCGCTGATCGCGGTGCTGATTCCGCTGCTGTTCATGGGCGATGTGGTCGGGCGGCTGTTCCGCGAGTTCGCGGTGACGCTGGCCGTGACCATCCTGATCTCGGCCGTGGTGTCGCTGACGCTGACGCCGATGCTGTGCGCGCGGCTGCTGCGCTCCGGTCACGGCGATGGCGCCGGTGCCGGGCGCTTCCACCGCGCCGCCGGCCGCGTCATCGATGCGACGATTGCGCACTACGACCGGGCGCTCGCGCGTGTGCTCGACCACCAGCCGCTGGTGCTGCTGGTGACGCTCGCGACCGTGGCGCTGACCGCCTGGCTGTACGTGATGATGCCGAAGGGCTTCTTCCCGGTGCAGGACACCGGTCTGCTGCAGGGCATCTCGCAGGCGCCGCCGAGCGTGTCGTTCGCGACGATGGCCGAGCGCCAGCAGGCGCTGGCGCGCGTGCTGCTCGCCGATCCGGCCATCGAGGCGGTGTCGACCTACATCGGCGTCGACGGCACCAACGCCACGCCGAACACCGGCCGCTTCTCGGTGACGCTGAAGCCGCTGGCGGCGCGCGGCCATGTATCGGCGGCCGGCGTGATCGCGCGGCTCGAAGCGCCGCTCGCGCAGGTGGCGGGCATCCGCCTGTACCTGCAGCCGGTGCAGGATCTCGCGATCGAGGACCGCATGAGCCGCAGCCGCTACCAGTTCACGGTCGAGGACCCGGACGGCGCGCGCGTCGCCGCGGCCGTGGAGCAGCTGGTCGAGCGGCTCTCGGCCTCGGCGCAGCTTCGCAACGTCGCGAGCGAGCAGCAGGACGGCGGACTCGCTGCTTACGTGCGCATCGACCGCGACAGCGCCGCGCGCCTCGGCGTGGCGATCGCCGATGTCGACAACGCGCTCTACGACGCCTTCGGCCAGCGGCTGATCTCGACCGTGTACACGCAGTCCAGCCAGTACCGCGTCGTGCTCGAACTCGGGGCCGACTGGCGGCGCGGGCCGCGGGCGCTCGATGCGCTGTACGTGAGCTCCGCGAACGGCGTGCAGGTGCCGCTGACGGCGCTCGCGAGCATCGAGGAGCGCACGCTGCCGCTCGCGCTGCTGCGCGTCGGGCAGTTTCCGGCGACGACGGTGTCCTTCGATCTGGCGCCGGGCGTGTCGCTCGGCGCGGCGGTCGCCGGCATCGAGGCGGTGACGCAGGCGCTCGCGCTGCCGGCGAGCACGCGCACGAGCTTCGAGGGCGCGGCCAGTGCGTTTCGGGCCGCGCTCGACAACCAGCTCTGGCTGCTGCTCGCGGCGGTCGTGACCGTCTACATCGTGCTCGGCGTGCTCTACGAGAGCTTCGTGCACCCGGTGACGATCCTCTCGACGCTGCCGCCGGCCGGCATCGGCGCGCTGCTGGCGCTGGAGCTCGCCGGGCAGGATCTCGGCGTCATCGCGATCATCGGCATCGTGCTGCTGATCGGCATCGTCAAGAAGAACGCGATCATGATGATCGACTTCGCGCTGGAGGCCGAACGCGGCGAGGGCCTCACGCCGCGCGCGGCGATCCACCGCGCCTGCCTGCTGCGCTTCCGGCCGATCCTGATGACGACGCTGGCGGCGCTGTTCGGCGCGCTGCCGATGGTGCTCGGCAGCGGCACCGGCTCGGAGCTGCGCCAGCCGCTCGGGCTCGCGATCGTCGGCGGGCTGATCGTCAGCCAGTTGCTGACGCTGTTCACGACGCCGGTCGTGTATCTCGCCTTCGAGCGGCTGGCGCGCCGGCTGCGCGGCGGCGATGCGGCCGCGGCCGGCGGCCCGGCCTGAGGCTGCGCCGGTGAACCTGTCGGAGCCGTTCATCCGCCGGCCGGTCGCGACCATCCTGCTGACCCTCGGCCTGGCGCTCGCCGGCATCGTCGCCTACCGGCTGCTGCCGGTGTCGGCGCTGCCGCAGATCGACGTGCCGACCATCGCCGTCAGCGCCAGCCTGCCCGGGGCGAGCGCCGAGACCATGGCGGCGACGGTCGCGACCCCGCTCGAACGCCGGCTCGGGCGCATCGCCGGCGTCACCGAGATGACCTCGTCGAGCAGCCTCGGCAGCACCAGCGTCACGCTGCAGTTCGATCTGGCGCGCGACATCAGCAGTGCCGCCAATGACGTGCAGGCGGCGATCAACGCCGCGCGCGCCGACCTGCCGGCGATGCCGCGCAACCCCACCTGGCGCAAGCTCAACCCTTCGGATGCGCCGGTGATGATCCTCGCGCTCGCCTCCGACACCTACGACCGCGGCCGGCTGTACGACTGGGCCTCGTCGGTGCTGGCGCAGAAGATCTCGCAGGTTGCCGGCGTCGGTCAGGTCACGGTCGGCGGTGCGGCGCTGCCGGCGGTGCGCGTGGAGCTGAACCCCGACGCGCTGGCGCGCTACGGCATCGACCCGAACGCGGTCGCCACCGCGATCGCCAGTGCCAACCCGCGCCGGCCGCTCGGCATGGTCGAGGACGACTCGCGCCGCTGGCAGATCCTCGCCAACGATCGCGCCAGCAGCGCCGACGAATACCGCGGGCTGGTGGTGGCCTGGCGCAACGGCGCCGCGGTGCGCCTCGCCGATGTCGCGAGCGTCATCGATTCGGTCGAGGACGTGCGCAACAGCGGTTCGGCCAACGGCCGGCCCTCGGTGTCGCTGATCGTGCGCCGCGAGCCCGGGGCCAACGTCATCGACACGGTCGAGGGCATCCGCGCCGTGCTGCCGCAGCTGCGCGCGACGCTGCCGGCGGCGGTCGATTTCGACGTGATGCAGGACCGCTCGACCACGGTGCGCGCCTCGCTCGACGAGGTCGAGCTGACGCTGGCGATCGCGATCGGGCTGGTCGTGCTGGTCGTCTATGCCTTCCTGCGCGACCTGCGCGCGACCCTGATCCCCGGCATCGCCGTGCCGGTGTCGCTGCTCGGCACCGGCTGCGTGATGTGGCTGTGCGGCTACAGCCTGAACAACCTGTCGCTGATGGCGCTGACCATCGCCACCGGCTTCGTCGTCGACGATGCGGTCGTCGTCGTCGAGAACACCGTGCGCCACGTCGAATCCGGCCAGCCGGTGCGCGCTGCGGCGCTGCGCGGGGCGCGCGAGGTCGGCTTCACGGTGCTGGCGATGAGCGTGTCGCTGGTGGCGGTGTTCATCCCGGTGCTGCTGATGGGCGGGCTGCCGGGGCGGCTGCTGCGCGAGTTCGGCGTGACGCTGTCGGCGGCGGTGCTGATCTCGCTCGTGATCTCGCTGACGACGACGCCGATGCTGTGCGCGCACTGGCTGCGCGCGCCGCCGGCCGGGCCGCGCGAACCGCACGGCCGGCTGTGGCAGGCCTTCGACCGGGGGCTTCGGCACCTCAACCGCGCCTATGCGCGCAGCCTCGCCGTCGTGCTGCGCCACGCCGCCGTCGTGCTGATGCTGCTCGCGGCGGTGATCGCGCTGAACGTCTGGCTGTACGTGCAGGTGCCGAAGGGCCTGTTCCCGCAGCAGGACACCGGGCGCCTGAGCGGCTCGGTGCGTGCCGATCAGGCGATCTCGTTCCAGGCGATGCGCGGCAAGCTCGATGCCTTCGTCGCGATCGTGCGCGAAGACCCGGCGGTGCGCACCGTCGTCGCCTCGACCGGCGGCGGCTCCTTCGGCGCGCAGCGCAACAGCGGCCAGATGTTCATCGAGCTGAAGCCGCTGGAGGAGCGCGGCGTCAGTGCCGATCAGGTCATCGCGCGGCTGCGCGGGCGGACGGCGCACATCCCCGGCGCGCAGCTGTTCCTGCAGTCGGTGCAGGACATCCGCACCGGCGGGCGTTCGTCGAACGCGCAGTTCCAGTACACGCTGCAGGCCGACAGCCTCGACGGCCTGCGCCGCTGGACCGGGCCGGTCACGCGCGCGCTCGCCGGCCTGCCGCAGCTCGCCGACGTGAACAGCGACCGCGAGGAGCGCGGCCTGCAGCTGACGCTGAACGTCGATCGCGACGCTGCCGCGCGCCTCGGCGTCAGCATGCAGGCGATCGACCGCACGCTGTACGCGGCCTTCGGCCAGCGGCAGGTGTCGACGATCTACGCGGCGCTGAACCAGTACCGCGTGGTCATGGAGGTTGCGCCGCAGTACTGGCAGCGCCCCGAAACACTGGCGCGTTTGTACGTCACCGCGGATTCCGGCGCGCAGGTGCCGCTGGCGAGCCTTGCGAGCTGGGGGCCGACGCCGGGGCCGCTGAGCGTCAATCACCAGGGCGTTTTCGTTGCGACCACGGTGTCGTTCAACCTGGCCGCGGGCGTCGCGATCGGCGAGGCGGTCGCCGCGATCAACGCCGCGGTCGCGCGCCTCGGCCTGCCCGAGAGCGTGCACGGCAGCTTCGAAGGCTCGGCGCGCGCCTACGCCGAGGGCGTCGGCGGCCAGCCGCTGCTGATCCTCGCCGCGCTCATCGCCGTCTACATCGTGCTCGGCATGCTCTACGAGAGCTGGGTGCACCCGCTGACCATCCTGTCGACGCTGCCCTCGGCCGGCGTCGGCGCACTGATCGTGCTGATGGCGACCGGCACCGAGTTCGGGATCATGGCGCTGATCGGCGTGATCCTGCTGATCGGCATCGTCAAGAAGAACGCGATCATGATGATCGACGTGGCGCTCGATCTCGAACGCCGCCACGGCGTCTCGCCGCTGGTCGCGATCCACGCCGCGGCGCGGCTGCGGCTGCGCCCGATCCTGATGACCACGCTCGCGGCGCTGCTCGGCGCGCTGCCGCTCGCCTTCGGCAGCGGCCTCGGCGCCGAACTGCGCCGGCCGCTGGGCCTGGCGATCGTCGGCGGCCTGTTCGTCAGCCAGTGGCTGACGCTGTACACGACGCCGGTCGTCTACCTCGTGCTCGACCGTCTCGGCCGCCGCCTGCGCCGCGAGCGCAGCCCTGCCCGGAGCGCCATCCATGCCCCGCTGCCCGACTGAAACCCGCTGCCGCGTCCGGTATTGCACCGTTCATCCCGCGGCCGGCACCGGCTGCGTGCCGATGCACGTAACGCCTTGCGTGAGGGCTGCGGGGCCCTGCAGGAGTGCTCGCGAGGGGGGCCTGACTCCGTGGGAAGCGCGGATGGATCAGGACGACGGCAAGACGTTGATGAACAAGCCCCTCCCCCCTCGCGGGGGAGGGGTTGGGGAGAGGGGGGCAACGGCTGGCGCTGCTGCCAGCGTCCACCCCTCTCCCCCGGCCCCTCTCCCGCAAGGGGAGAGGGGAGGTCGATGCCCGGCCGCTGATG
>JAFEGB010000225.1 GCA_018240295.1 Pseudomonadota bacterium | reverse complement strand
CTGCCGGCGCGGCCGCCGGCTGCCGGCCAGGCCCGGCCATCGCCAGCCGGCCGAGTTCGCCCGCCAGCCGGGCCGCGGCGAGCAGCGCCCCTTCGAGATAGCCCGCGTGCCGGGCCGCGGTTTCCGAACCCCCGAACAGCAGCCGTCCGCCCCAGTACGGCAGGCGCAGCAGCGGCGCATCGCCCGGATGCACGGACTCGGCCTGCTCGCGATCGCGCCGGCTGCAGGTCAGCGACTCCGCCGCCCAGTCCTGCAGCGCAAAGTCGGTGCAGCGCAGCGTCGGCCCGAACAGCTTCGCGAACTCGCCGATGACCGCGGCCGGCAGGTCGATCTGCCGGCGCAGCGCCGCCGGCGGCGTGACGAAGCCCCCGAGCGCGGCGCGCGTGCCGGCGGCATCGCAGGCATCGAACACCTCGCCGACCACGGCCTGCGCATGGCGCACGAAGGCGTTGCCGGAGCAGCCGAACACGCGCCAGACCGGCCGTTCGCAGGCGGCGAGCAGCTTGGCCTGCGCCGCCATCCAGGTCGGCGTGTCGCGCATCGCCGCGCGCAGCTCCGCCGGCAGGGCCGGCTCGAACGCGAGCGTCTCGTCGATCAGCCGCGGTGGCAGCGCCAGCACGACGTGCCGGGCGCGCACGGTGCGCCCGAAGGCCGTGTCGGTGAAACCGAGTTCGACGTGATCGCCGTGGTCACGCAGCCGGTGCAGCCGGCAGCCGGTCTGCAGGCGGGCGGGCGGCAGCGCGTGCGCAAGCCCCTCGATGATGCGGCCCATGCCGCCGTCGATGCGCCGCGCACCGTCATGCACCGGCCGCTCGCCGAGGCTTGCCGGCGGCTGGTCCGGCCCGCCGACGTACAGGGAGATGCCCTGATCGTGCTGCGCGAAGGTGCGCAGCCCCAGTTCGGTGATCAGGCCGTTCAGCAGCGGCTGCGTGTCCGGCCAGTACCAGCCCGGCCCGAGATCGCCGCCCGGATGCCCGCCGCGCGCCGGCACCGACAGCACCCGCCCGCCAAGCCGCGCCCGCGCCTCGAACAGCACCACATCGAGCCCGCTGCCGCTGAGCAGCCGCAGCAGCGCCAGCCCGCACAGCCCGCCACCGACGATCGCAATGTCATGCATGGCCCAGCCCTTCCCCGAACCCGAATCTGCACGGGGCACAGGAGCAAGTTCCATGCAAATTGACACAGGCAACCGCCGGTTCAGGCACTTGCACGTCATGGCGGCCCGAGCGGGGCGGTAGGGAATCCGACAGGAACCGTCGGAATTGTCGGATCGCTGCCGCGTCAGCTGCCGCCCGCCCCCAGATGCGCGAGCGGCAGCGCCGTCTGCGCCTTGACCGTGGCGATCGCGAAGTTGCTGCGGATGTCGCTGACGCCGGGCAGCTTCAGCAGCGTGCCGAGCAGGAAGCGTTCATAGGCCGGCAGATCGGGCACGACCACCTGCAGCAGGAAGTCGGCCTCACCGGAAACCAGATGGCAGGAGACGACCTCGGGCAGTTGCACGACGGCCTCGCGAAAGGCCGTCGAGGCTTCTTCATGGTGCGGACCGACCTTGACGCCGACGAACACCGTCAGCCCCAGCCCGACCGCGTTGCGATCCAGCGCCGCGTGATAGCCGCTGATGACGCCGGCCTCTTCCAGCAGGCGCACGCGCCGCAGGCAGGGCGACGGCGACAGGCCGATGGCCTCGGCAAGTTCGACGTTGCTCAGGCGCGCATCGCGCTGCAAGGCTTCGAGAATGCGCCGGTCGAGCCGGTCTGGTTTCAGGATTGGCATGATCAGCAGATTAAAGATCAATCAATGGCATGTTCTGCCAGAACCGTAGGCATGGATGGCTGAATACGCAATCCTAGGCTCCGGTCATGCGTCTACCCTGCCCGCTCGATTCCACAGACGGGAGGCCCAGTCATGGAACACACGGGGCTGTTCATCGGTGCGCTGGTCACGGTCTATCTGCTGCCCGGTCCGGACATGCTGCTGATCCTGCAGACCGCCGGTACGCAGGGCCGCCGGGTTGCGCTGGCGGTGGCCGCAGGGCTGGCGCTGGCGCGCTGCATTCATGTGACGCTGGCCGGACTCGGCCTGGCGGCCCTGCTGCACAACTCGCCGCAGACCTTCGAGGGGCTGCGACTGGTCGGCGCGGCGTATCTGGTCTGGCTCGGCCTGCACATCGCACGCAGTCCGCTGCCCTGCGCACAGGACCCGGCCCGCGAGCCGCCGATGCCGGCGCACAGTCTGGCCGCTGCCGCATTGCGCGGGCTGCTGACCAATCTCACCAATCCCAAGGCCCTGCTGTTCTGCTCGATGCTGCTGCCGCAGTTCGTATCGGTCGATGCCACCGACCCGGCCGGCCCGTTCTTCCGGCTCGGTGCCGTACTGGTCGGCATCGGTCTGCTGTTCGATGGGCTGTATGTCTTTGCCGGCGTTGTCATCGGCCACTGGCTGCGACGCAGCGTGCTGCGCCGGCGAATGCAGCAGTGGGGATTCGGGGCGCTGCTGGTGGGCTTCGGGCTGAGGCTGGCGCTGGTCGGGCGGATGGACTGAGCGGGCCGGTGCCGTGGCCGCAAGGGAGAACGACAGCTTCCGATGATCAATACCGGGTCGTCGCCATGAACGGCCCGATGGCTTCACGCCAGATGCTCATTGCCTCACAGCGGTTGATGCCGGCGCCATCCGGCGCACGGCGGGCACAAAGCGACTGGGCATCCTGCCATCGAATGCTGCCCGTCGTACCACCTGCACGCATCTCCCATTCCGCCCTGCCCGCTCTTCCGAAATCAGCCTGTCCGCGCACATACACGGCAGCCAATCCTGATTTTCGGAAAATTCTTCCGGACTCACCACATGGGCACGCCGAAAAAAACACGCACCTGCTTCGGAGCAAGCGCCAACCCTTTGCAGAATGCATCCGGAACATCGACGCTGCTTGAAGCAACAACCATTCTGGATGGTTCTCTTACTTCAAGCCCTGCGGCATCCGCCGGCAAGGACATGGCCAGGCTGATTAAAAATACCAGCACCGCCAGAAAACCGGAAATCATCCCCATACTGCGGTACTCGCCCCGGATGGTTATCGGTATGAAACCACGGATACCGGAACACGGTGGCGAGTGACAGGAATACTTCAACTCCCTGATCAGCCAGACCCATGGCAAATCAGATTCAGGGAACACCCGTCACCCTTCACACCGGCCAGAAGTCCGCCGCCAGCACCTGCTCCATCCCGAACGGACACTGCTGCGGCCAGGGCGCCTTGAAGAAGCCGGTTTCCTCCAGCGCATCCTCGGCACCGTATTCATACGCATCCGCCAGCAATTCCGGCAGTTTCGGCCGCAGACTCGGATTGTCGCGCAGAATCAGCGCCACCTGCCGCCGCTGCTCACGGATCGTCGATCGCCAGCTCGAACCCCGACGTTCCGGCTGATATTGCCATTTCAGCAAATGACAAAGCAGCACCGCCAGTCGATTGACCAGTTCGCGCCGTTCACGGTTGCCCATGCTTTCGATTTCCTCGGCCAGCGCCTCACGATCCAGCGTATCGAAACGGCCGGCCCGCAAGGCGGCAGCCTGTTCCCGGGTCCAGCCGTAGAAATCTGCGTCATGTCCGCTCATGTCACACCCGATGGCCATTTGCCGAATCGTGACTGGCGCCCGTCGGCGGGGAGGAATGTGATCAGCATAGACTTTCGGATCGCCAGAACAAAAGCCGCCCCGGGTCCGGACCCGGAGCGGCCTTGTTTCTTCTGCACCGGGCTTCCCTGCCCGTTCAGCCATCCGGCTCAGCCCATCACCACCATCAGATCCTTCGCATCCACCACCGTCCCGACGGCGACGTGGACTTCCTTGACGACGCCGGGGCGTTCGGCGCGGATCACCGATTCCATCTTCATCGCCTCGATCGACACCAGCGCATCGCCGCGCTCGACCTTCAGGCCCGGGCGCACCGCGACGCTGATGACCATGCCCGGCATCGGTGCGGCGACGTGGTGCGGATTGCCGTCCTCGGCCTTCGGGTGGGCACGGGACATCGCCTCCAGGCCCTTCTGCTGCACCTTGACGCTGCGGCCCTGGCCGTTCAGCTCCAGGAACACCTTGCGGAAGCCTTCGTCGTCCGGCTCGCTGACCGCGAGCAGGCGCACCAGCAGCGTCTTGCCCTTTTCGAGCTCGATCGTCGTTTCCGCGCCGATCTCCAGGCCGTAGAAGAACACCGGCGTGCGCAGCAGCGCGGTATCGCCGAACTGGCTGCGCGCCTTCGCGTAGTCGGTGTAGACCTTCGGGTACATCAGGTACGAGGCCAGCTCGTAGTCGCCGATCTCGCGGCCGGTCTTCGTGGCGGCTTCCTTGCGGATCGCTTCGAGGTCGGCCGGCGGCAGGTCGGCGCCGGGGCGCACGGTCAGCGCCTCCTTGCCGTTGAGCACCTTGCGCATCAGCGTTTCCGGCCAGCCGCCCGGCGGCTGACCGAGGTCGCCGTGGAAGAGCTGCACGACCGACTCGGGGAAGGCGATCTCGCGCGCCGGGTCCTGCACGTCGGCAGCACTCAGGCCCTGCGTGACCATCATCAGCGCCATGTCGCCGACGACCTTCGAGGTCGGCGTCACCTTGACGATGTCACCGAACAGCTCGTTGACCTGCGCGTAGGCCTCGGCAACCTCGTCCCAGCGGTGATCGATGCCGAGCGAACGCGCCTGCTCGCGCAGGTTGGTGTACTGGCCGCCCGGCATGGCGTGGCGGTAGACATCGGCCGTGCCGGAGCGGATGTCGCTCTCGAAGCCGGTGTAGAAGCGGCGCACGCCTTCCCAGTAGTGCGAGATCGCGCGCATCGCGGAGCGGTCGACGCCCGGATCGCGCTCGGTGTCGGCGAGCGCGACGGCGATCGAGCCGAGATTCGGCTGCGAGGTCAGGCCGCTCATCGCGTCCATCGCGCCATCGACGGCATCGCAGCCGGCCTCGACCGCCGCGAGCACGCTGGCGGCGCTGATGCCGGAGGTGTCGTGGGTGTGGAAGTGGATCGGCAGGCCGGTTTCCTCGCGCAGCGTCGTGACGAGCTTGCGGATCGCCGCCGGGCGGGCGACGCCGGCCATGTCCTTGACCGCGAGGATGTGCGCGCCGGCCTTCTCCAGCTCCTTCGCCATCGTCACGTAGTACTTGAGGTCGTACTTGTTCGGACCGGCCGCGAGCATGTCGCCGGTGTAGCAGAGCGTCGCCTCGCAGAGCTTGCCGGATTCGAGCACGGCATCCATCGCCACACGCATGTTCTCGACCCAGTTCAGGCTGTCGAACACGCGGAACACGTCCATGCCGCACTCGGCGGCCTGCTTCACGAAGAAGCGCACGACGTTGTCCGGATAGCTGGTGTAGCCGACGGCGTTGGCGCCGCGCAGCAGCATCTGGAACAGGAGGTTCGGCACGCGCTCGCGCAGGCCGGCGAGGCGCTCCCACGGGTCTTCCTTCAGGAAGCGCATCGCCACGTCGAAGGTCGCGCCGCCCCAGCATTCGAGCGAGAACAGCTCCGGCAGCAGCGCGGCGTAGTACGGCGCGATCGTCAGCATGTCGTCGGTGCGCATGCGCGTCGCGAGCAGCGACTGGTGCGCATCGCGCATCGTCGTGTCGGTCAGCAGCACGCGCGTTTCGGCGCGCATCCACTTCGAGAACGCCTCGGGGCCGATTTCCAGCAGTCTGTCGCGCGTGCCGGGCTTCGGGGCACCGGGGTGCGCGCTCGGCAGCAGCGCCGGCTGGCGGCTCTCGGCCGGGGCACGGCCGTCGACCTCGGGGTTGCCGTTGACGGTGGTCTCGGCGATGAAGCGCAGCAGGCGCGTGGCGCGGTCGCGCCGCTTCGGGAAGTGGAAGAGCTCCGGCGTCTCGTCGATGAAGCGCGTGATGTAGCTGCCGTCCCGGAACTGCGCGTGGTTGATGACGTTGACGAGGAAGGCGAGGTTCGTCGACAGCCCGCGCACGCGGAACTCGCGCAACGCCCGGTCCATGCGCCGGATCGCGTCGTCGGAATCCTGCGACCAGGCCGTGACCTTCACGAGCAGCGAGTCGTAGTACGGCGTGATCACGGCGCCCGAGTACGCGGTGCCGGCGTCGAGGCGGATGCCGAAGCCGGCGGCGCTGCGGTAGGCCTGGATGCGGCCGTAGTCGGGCGTGAAGCCGTTCTCCGGGTCCTCGGTGGTCACGCGGCACTGCAGCGCATGACCGTGCAGGCGGATGTCGGCCTGCGCCGGCACGCCGCTCGCCGGCGTGCCGATCGCCGCCCCCTCGCAGACGCGGATCTGCGCCTTGATCAGGTCGACGCCGGTCACCTGCTCGGTGACGGTGTGCTCGACCTGGATGCGCGGGTTGACCTCGATGAAGTAGAACCTGCCGGTGTCGGCATCCATCAGGAATTCGACGGTGCCGGCGGCCGTGTAGCCGACCTGGCGCGCGAGGCGCAGCGCCGATTCGCAGAGTTCGCTGCGCGTGGCCTCGTCGAGATACGGCGCCGGGGCGCGCTCGACCACCTTCTGGTTGCGCCGCTGCACCGTGCAGTCGCGCTCGAACAGGTGGACGATGTTGCCGTGCCGGTCGCCGAGGATCTGCACCTCGACGTGGCGTGCGCGGCGCACGAGCTTTTCGAGATAGACCTCGTCGTTGCCGAAGGCCGCGGCGGCCTCGCGCCGGGCGACCTCGATCTGCGGACCGAGATCGGCCTCGGTCTCGATCACGCGCATGCCGCGACCGCCGCCGCCCCAGCTCGCCTTGAGCATGAACGGGAAGCCGATGGCGGCAGCCATCTTCTTCACTTCGTCGAGATCGCGCGGCAGCGGGCCGGTGGCCGGCATCACCGGCACGCCGGCGGCGACCGCGGCGTTGCGCGCGGCGACCTTGTTGCCGAGCGTGCGCATGACCTCGGGCGAGGGACCGATGAACAGGATGCCGTTCTGCGCGCAGGCTTCGGCGAAGTCGGGGTTCTCGGACAGGAAGCCGTAGCCGGGATGGATGGCGTCGGCACCGGCCTCTTTGGCGACGCGCAGGATGTCGTCGATGTCGAGATAGGCCTGGATGGGTTTTCGGCCCTGACCGACGCGGTAACTCTCGTCGGCCTTGAAGCGGTGCAGCGCGAAACGGTCTTCCTCCGAATAGATCGCGACGGTGGCGATGCCGAGCTCGGCGGCGGCACGCATCGCACGGATGGCGATCTCGCTGCGGTTGGCCACCAGCAGCTTGCGGACTTTGCGAGGACTGCGCTCCATCCTGTCTACCTCTACGACAATCACATGAATAGGCAGTGTTAATGGTTGAAATTCAGACCATTGTCTATCCACATTAGCGGAATTCCACACATACGACAATGCGCATTGTGCGATTTTCCGCACATGCACTTTCATAGTGCAAAATAATGTTCGTATTCCGACTGCCTGCCCCGGAGAATTGCCCGATGCCGATCCGCAGTTTCGAAAATCTCGTCCCGCATATCGCCGCCAGCGCCTGGATCGACGACAGCGCCGTCGTCATCGGCGACGTGCAGATCGGCGCCGAAGCCTCGATCTGGCCGATGTGCGTGGTGCGCGGCGACATCCAGTCGATCCGCATCGGCGCGCGCAGCAACGTGCAGGACGGGACCGTCATCCACGTCACGCACGATTCGCGTTTCTGTCCCGGAGGGCGCGCCACGACCGTGGGCGAGGACGTGACCATCGGCCATCAGGCGCTGCTGCACGCCTGCACGATTGGTGATCGCTGCCTGATCGGCATGGGGGCGATCGTCATGGACGGCGCCGGGATCGGCGCCGGCGCGATGCTGGGCGCCGGCTGCGTGGTGCCGCCCGGCAAGCAGCTCGCAGGCGGCTTCCTGTACGTCGGCAGCCCGGCGCGGCAGCAGCGCCCGCTCAGCGAGCGCGAGATCGAGTTCCTCGGCTATTCGGCCGAAAACTACGTGAAGCTCGCGGCCCGGCACCGGGCCGGCAGCCGGAGCGTGTGAGCGCCTGCGGAAAAACCCTTGCAAGGCATTGAGCGGACGGTCGCCTTTCCCCCCGGGCGCCGCACGCGGCGATGCGCCCGGATGCCGCTGCGCGCTGCGGCGCGCCTTCAGGCCGGGCCGACGTTGGTCATCAGCCAGAACACGCCGATGCGCGCGACCGCCTCGGCGAACTCGGCGAAGTCGAGGGGCTTGCGCACGAAGGCGTTGGCACCGTGGGCGTAGCTGGTGAGGCGGTCACGCTCCTCGTCCGAGGAGGTCAGGACCACGATCGGCTGCAGGCGCGTGCGCGCATCGGCGCGCAGGCGTTCGAGCACGTCGAGGCCGCTGACGCGCGGCAGGCTCAGGTCGAGCAGCACGACGGCCGGCAGGCCGGTGTCGGGGTAGCCGGCGAACTCGCCTTCGCGCCACAGCCAGTCGAGCGCCTGCTGGCCATCGCGCACCACATCGACGGGATTGGCGAGCGCGGCCTTGCGCAGGGCGCGGCGGATCAGCAGTTCGTCCTGCGGGTTGTCTTCGACGATCAGCAAGGTCTTCATGATTCGGGCTCTTCGGAGGCCACCTGCGGACCGGGCAGCGTGATGCAGAAACGGGCGCCGAGACCGGGCGCGGCGCTTGCGGCGATCGTGCCGCCGTGGCGGTGCACGATGCGCTGCGCGGTTGCAAGCCCGATGCCGAGGCCGGGAAACTCGTCCTGGCGATGCAGGCGCTGGAACGGCAGGAACAGCTTGCCGGCGTGGCGCGGGTCGAAGCCGGCGCCGTTGTCGCTGACGCACACGCACAGGAAGCCGGTGGCGGCCTCTGCCGCGTGCACGCGGATGACGGGATCGGCGGTGCGGGCGGTGTACTTCCAGGCGTTGCCGGCGAGGTTCGCGAACACCGCATCGAGCATGCCGGCATCGCCCCAGACGTGCAGGTCCGGCTCGACCTGCCAGTGCACGCGCCGCTGCGGTTCGTCCGCTTCGAGTTCCTCGCGCACGCGCGCCATGATCGCGGTCACATCGACGCGCTCGCGGCGCAGCTCGCCGCGCGTGCTGCGCGACAGCGCCAGCAGGCCGTCGATCAGCTCGCCCATGCGCCGGCTGCCCGCGATGATCTGGTCGAGATACGCGCGGCCGTCGGCATCGAGCTGCCCGGCGCAGTCCTCCAGCAGCGCCGTGCTGAAGCCCGACATCGCGCGCAGCGGCGCGCGCAGGTCGTGCGAGACGGCGTAGGCGAAGGCGTCGAGTTCGCGGTTGGCGGCGGTCAGCTCGGCGGTGCGCTCGGCGACGCGCTGCTCCAGCGAGGCGTTCAGCTCGTGAATCTCGGCCTCGGCGCGCTCGCGCTCGCTGATGTCGCGCGCGAGCGCGAGCAGCCGGCGCTCGCCGCCGATCTCGACGGCGCCGACGCTGAGCTCGACCGGAAAATCACTGCCGTCACCGCGGCGGTGGCGGCTGCGCAGCGTCAGGGACTCACCGGGCGTGAGCGTGTGCCAGAACGCCAGACCCGCGGCCGGCAAGGCCGGATCGACATCGGCGACGTTCATCGTCAGCAGCGTCGCACGCGGCAGGCCGAGGGTCTCGCAGGCACGGTGGTTCACATCGCACAGGCGCCCGTCGGCATCGTGCACGTAGATGGCATCGGCGGCCTGATCGAGCAGCGCCCGGAAGCGCGCCTCGCTCGCGCGCAGCGCCTCGGCGGTCTCGCGCGCGGCCTGCACGTCGGTGTTGGTGCCGAACCAGCGCACGATGCGGCCCTGCGCATCGCGCAGCGGCAGCGCGCGCGTGTCGAACCAGCGCCAGGCGCCGTCGGCGGCGCGGCGGATGCGGAATTCGACGCTGAAATCGTGGCCGCCGGCGACCGCCGCCGTCCACGCCGCCACCAGCCGCTCGCGGTCATCCGGGTAGACGTGTTCGAGCCAGCCGCTGCCGAGCTGCGCGGCCTCGGGCTGGCCGGTGTATTCGACCCAGCGCCGGCTCAGGAAGTCGCACCAGCCATCCGGGCGGCAGGTCCAGACCAGCTGCGGCAGCGAATCGGCGAGTTCGCGCAGCCGCCGCTCGCTCTCGGCGAGCGCCACGGCGGCGCTGCGCGCTTCCTCGGCACGCATGATGCCGGTCACGTCGGTGTGCGCCCCGAGCATGCGCAGCGCCCGGCCGGCGGCGTCGCGGATGGCAATGCCGCGACAGCGCACCCAGACCGTCGAGCCGTCGGCATGGCGGTAGCGGACAATCTGGTCGTAGGGGTGCCGGGCATCGGCGCAGTGCCTGCGGAAGTTGTCGATCGCGAGCGCGAGGTCCTCGGGAAAGATCAGGTCCTGCCACTCGGCGGCCAGATGCTGCTTCGTCGCCGGATCGTATCCGAGCACGCGCCAGAAGCGCGCGTTCATCCACTCATGTTCGGGCCGTTCGAGGTCCCAGTACCAGAGGCCATCGAGCGAGCCGGCCTGCAGGAAGTCGAAGATCGCCGGGTTGCTCTGCACCTGCGCGTACAGCTCGCGGCGCAGGTAGTGCGCATCAGCCCCGGCATCGGCATCAACTGCGACCGGCAGCGGCTCGAAGCTGCCGGTGCGCGCCAGCGCCGCGCTCAGCGCCGCGCGCCGCGCGCCGATGTCGCGGGCCACGCCGATCAGCGCCGGGCGGCCGGCGAAGGGCGCGACCACCGCATGCAGCTCGACCCAGACCTCGCCGTCCCCGCCCCCGCTCTCCGCGTCTGCGGGCGTGCGCCGCAGCAGCCGCAGTTCGCAGCGCCCGGGCAGGGCCGGCAGCCCTTCCTCGGCGCCGTGCTCGCGCGGGTGCCACAGCGCCAGGAACTCCGGCGCGATCACCTGCGCAGGGTCGCGCCCGACGAAGTCCTCGACCTGTGCATAGCCGAGCAGCGTGAGCAGCGCCGGATTCGCCCACACGAAGCACCCGCCCTGCACGACGAACACGCCATCGCCGAGCGCGGCGAGCAGCGCCTGCTGGCCGGCCTCGCTGGCGAGCAGGCGCAGGCGGCTGGCGCGGTCCTTGCGGATCGCCGCCAGCAGCAGCAGCGCACCGCCGACGACGAACAGCAGCCACAGCCCGACGACGAGCGCGAGCAGCCGGCGTTCGCGGGCGACATCGCCGGCGAGCGTCGCCGACAGCCGTTCGGTCAGCCGGTCGGCACTGCGCTCGGCCTCGGACCACAGGCGGTGCAGGCGCAGCGCCGTGCCCGGCGCGCCGAGTCCGTCGGCATCGAGCGCGGCCAGCCCGAAGGCATCGAGCGCACGGATGAACTCCGCGAACTCCGCGGCCAGCTCGCCCGCGGGCGGCTGCGATGCGGCCAGCGTCGTCAGTCCGCTCTGGCCGGCCAGCCCGGCGCGGGCCGCCTGCTGCGCGCGCACCAGCGGCGCCAGCACGACGTTGCGATCGAGCCCCGGCTCGCGGGCCGACAGCCGCGCCAGCCCCAGCCGCGCTTCGGTCAGCGCCTGACGGGCGCGGCCCAGGCTGTCGGTGCTGGCGATGTACTGCGTGTAGGTGCGCGTCGAGGCGCTGCCGACGCCCCACAGCAGGCCGCCCGAGACCAGCACCAGCAGCGCCGCGAGCAGCACCGCACGCTCGCCCCAGCCGAGGCCTTGCAGCCGTCCGCTCACGGCCGGCGCTCCGGCGCCGGCTGCAGCGCCGGCGGCAGTTCGGCCGGCGTGAAACCGAACGGCCGCACCAGCGCCGCATGCGCGGGCGTGCCGAGGAAGGCGCTCAGCTGCGCATCGAAGCGGCGGCGCAGTTCCCGGTCCTCCTGCCGGAAGCCGAAGGCGCCGCAGCCCTCGGGCGGCGCCGCGGTGACGGCTTCGGCGGCGCGCCTCAGCCGCGGATCGCGATCGGCCAGCCACTGCACGCTCGGCGCCGACAGCGCCAGCGCCTCGGCCTCGCCATCGGCCACCGCCTGCGCGGCACTCGCGGGATCGGGAAAGGCGAGGATGCGCCCGGCCGGCACGCCGGCGGCGAGTGCGGCCTCACCCTCGACCGCGCCGGCGAGCACCGCGAGCCGCGCGCCGGGGGACTGCACCAGATCGGCATAGCCGCGCAGGCGCTGCGCATCGGCGTGACGCACCAGCAGCGCGGCGTGCGTGCAGTAGCTCGGGTGGCTGAAGGCGATCTGCCGTTCGCGCGCCGGGGTCACGTACATGCCGGCGGCGATGACATCGAAGCGCCCCGTGCGCAGCTGCGGGATCAGCGAGCCGAACTGCACCTCGACCCATTCGATGTGCTGGATGCCGAGCTGCGCGAACACCGCGCGCGCGAGTTCGGGCGCCTCGCCGGTGACGCGGCCGTCGGGCGTACGCCACGCATACGGGGCTTCGGCCGTGTGGCCGATGCGCACGCTGCCGCTGCGCCGGATGCGCGTCCAGGCGTCCTCCTCGCCGGGCAGCAGCGCCAGCATCGCGAGCCCGGCCGCGCCCAGGATCAGCAGCGCGGCCACGATCAGCACCGGCCGGCGCAGGCCGCCGGCCGGCGCGGAAGACCCGGGCGTGTCCAAGGAGGGCTCTACAGCGTCCGTCGCCGCGCCCGCAGCGCGTCGAGCAGTTCGGCCAGCGCCCCTTCGAGCGCCTCGCACAGCGCCCAGGCCCCGGCATCGCCGCGCCGCGCCAGGGTCTCGACCCGGGTCGCGAGCGCGCGCAGTGCCCCGGCGTGCAGCGTGCCGCTCATGCCCTTGAGGCTGTGCGCGACGAAACCGAGCGCGCCGAGATCCTGCGCGGCCTGCGCCTCGGCGATGCGCGCCGGCACGCCGGCGTTGCTGGCGAGCACGGTGTCGATGAGCCGGCGCAGGAAGTCGGGGCGCCCCGGGAAGTCGGCCTCGATCGCCGCCCAGTCGAGCGGGGCCGGTCCGGCAGCGGCCCTGACCTCGGTCACGGCCCGCTCCGGCGCCGCGGCCGGCGGGACGGCGGGCACCCCCGGCGGCCTGCGGCAGTAGCGCAGCACGGCGTCGACCAGCGCATCGGCGCTGACCGGGCGCGTCAGCTGTTCCTTCATGCCCGCGACCAGGCAGCGCTCGCGCTCGTCCGGCAGCGCATGCGCACTGAGGGCGAGCACCGGCAGATCGGGAGCGAGCGCGGCGATGCGCCGGGCGGTCTCGTAGCCGTCCATCTCCGGCATCTGCAAGTCGGTCAGCACCAGATCGAACTGCGCCGGGCCGAGGGCCGTGAGGCTGGCCAGCGCCCGCAGCCCGTTCACGGCCAGCGTCAGCCGCGCACCCTCGCGCTCGAGCATGGCTTCGAGCAGCAGGCGGTTGGTTTCGTTGTCCTCGATCACGAGCAGGTGCAGGCCGGCCAGCCGCGGCTGGCGGGAGACGCCGGGCAGCGGCGTGGACGGCCCCGGCACGGCGCTGGCGAGCGCGGCGAGCACCTGGCGCGGGCGCAGCGGCCGGTCGACGCAGGGAATGCCGCGCAGCAGCGCCGGCGAGTCGTGCACCGGCGCCCCGACCAGCACCAGCCGGCGACCGGCGGCGCGACCGAGCAGCGCACGCCCCTGATCAACACCGCGCGCGGCGACCAGGGCGCCGACGGCCGCCGGCAGCGGCGCATCGGCACCGACCTGCAGGCCGGTGACGCCGTGCACGGCAAGTGCGCCGATCAGCGCCGTGCTTTCGGCCGGCGTCAGGCCGAGGATCGCCACCGCGCCGTCCGGCAGCACCGGCGGCGGCGCCGGCAGCGCCGGCAGCGGCACGCAGACCTCGAAGCGGCTGCCGGCCCCGCAGCGGCTGTCGACGCGGATGCGCCCGCCCATCAGTGCCGTCAGCCGCGCGCAGATCGCCAGCCCGAGGCCGGTGCCGCCGAAGCGGCGCGTGATGCTGCCGTCGGCCTGCTCGAAGGGCTGGAACAGCCGCGCGAGCTGTCCGGCGGCCATGCCGATGCCGGTGTCGGTGACGCCGAAGGTGAAGCCGTCGTCGTCGTGGCGCACGCTGAGCGTCACGCAGCCGCCGCGCTCCGTGAACTTCACGGCGTTCGACATCAGGTTCAGCAGCACCTGCGCCAGACGCAGCGCATCGCCACGGCTCTGCTGCGGCAGGTCCGGCGCCTCGTCGATGCAAAGCTCCAGCCCGCGCTCGCGCGCGCGGCCGGCGATCACGTCGATGACGCGATCGACGACGGCGCCGGGCGCGAACGGCGCATCCTCCAGCGTCAGCTTGCCGGCCTCGATCTTCGAGTAGTCGAGGATGTCATCGACGATGCCGAGCAGCAGCTGGCCGGCATCATGGATGCGGCGCAGCGTCTCGTGCACGCGCCGGCCCTCGGACTGGTCGAGCCCGAGTTCGGCGAAGCCGAGCACGGCGTTGAGCGGCGTGCGGATCTCGTGGCTCATGTTGGCGAGGAAGTCGGCCTTGACGCGCGCAAGCCGCTCGGCATCGAGCCGGGCGGCCTCGGCGGCCTGCTCGGCGCGCTTCAGTTCGGTCACGTCGCTGACCAGCACGTACACGCCGTGAACCTCGCCGTCGCGCAGGTCGGGCAGGTAATGCGTCTGCACGTAGCGGCAGCTGCCGTCGGCGTGCGGGAATTCGTTCTCGATCAGGCCGGGCTCGCCGCGCAGCGCCGTCTCGACGGCAGTGTGCACGCGCTCGTAGCGCACCGGGCCGAGGGCCTCGCGCTTGTGCATGCCGTGCATGCCGCCGGCCGGAATGCCGAGCCAGTCGTGGTAGGCCTGGTTGGCGAAGCGGTTGCGCAGGTCGCGGTCCCAGTAGCCGATCAGCGCCGGCACGTTGTCGAGGATGGCCTGCAGGTCCCGCTCGCGCTGGCGCAGCTCCTCGGTGCGGGTCGCGACCAGGGATTCGAGCTGCGCGCGGTAGTCCGCCAGCGCGCTTTCGGCCTCGGCACGCGCGCGCGATTCGGCGCGCTCGCGCAGGCAGCGGTCGACGGCCGGCGGCAGGCGGCCGAGGTTGCTCTTGAGCACGAAGTCGGCGACGCCGGACTTCAGCAGCTCGACCGCCCGCTCCTCGCCGACGCTGCCCGAGAGCAGGATCAGCGGCAGGCCGGGCTGCGCGCACACGCGCGCGAAACTGGCATCGAAGCTCAGGCCCGGCAGGTTGTAGTCCGAGATCGCCAGCTCCCAGCCGCCCTCGGCGAGCGCGGCTTCGAGGGCATCGAGGCGATCGACGCGCGTGGCCTGCGGCGCATAGCCGTGGCGCGTCAGCACGCGCACGGCGAGCAGGAAGTCGGTTTCGACATCCTCGATGACCAGCAGCTTCAGCGGTACGGCCAAGACGTGGGCTCCCGTGGGCCTCGAAGGCTTGCGTCCCGGCGGGGAGCCGCATAACCCTAGCCCTTGAGTGGGCTTTGAGGCAACGACCGGAGCAGCTTAGCGGACGATGGTCTCGCCGGGCAGGATCGCCCGGTCACGCCCGCCGAGCTTGGCCGCGTACATGCGCTGGTCGGCGATCTCGATCAGCTCCGGCCAGTCGCTGACGCGGTCGATCAGGCGCTCGGCGAGCCCGATGCTCGCCGTCAGCGGCGCGCCGTCGGGCCGCTCGCCGAAGCCGGCCGCGCGCAGCCGCTCGACCACCAGCCGCGCCCCGTGCACGTCGCTGTTGGCGAGCAGCACGAGGAATTCCTCGCCGCCCCAGCGCACCAGCACGTCGCCGCGGCGCAGCGCCGTGCGCACCTGCCCGGCCATCGCGCGCAGCACCGTGTCGCCGGCCTCGTGCCCCCAGTTGTCGTTGATGCTCTTGAAGCGGTCGAGATCGATGAACATCAGCGCCAGCGGCTCGCCGCGCGCGACCGCCATGCCGAACAGCAGTTCGAGCGTTTCCTCGCCGGCGGCGCGGTTCAGCGCCCCGGTCAGCGTGTCGGCGCTGGCCCGGCGCACCAGCGCGATCATGTACTGCAGCTGGCTCAGGCTCGACACCATCGCCGCGCCGGTCACGAGCAGCAGCAGCCACAGCGTGCCGACGTTCTCGGCGAAGCGGAATTCGCCGTTGATGTGCACGCCGTACAGATAGGCCATGAAGATCGGCAGCGCATACAGCAGCGTCTCCAGCACCGTCAGCGGAAACACCGCCAGCCCGGCGACGACGACGAAGGGCAGCAGCTCGTAGACCTGCAGCAGCACGCCGCGCGGGCCGCCGGTATCGAGATCGGCGAGCAGCGGCGCCGCGAGCAGGTGGAACACGGTCGGCACCGCCAGCAGCAGGCCGACGCGCAGCAGCGCCTCCAGCCGCCCGCAGCCCGGATCCCGCGACCACGCGAGCCCCATGAACACCACCGCACTCGCCACGCGCAGGCCGGCGAGCGGCAGCCAGTGGTCGGTGTCGAGCAGCAGCAGGTCGGGCAGGATCCACAGCGGCACCAGCAGCGCGAACAGCGCGGCCATCAGCCGCGTGCGCGACTTCAGCACCACGCGCCGCTGGCGGCGCAGCTGCGAGGAATGGTTCCAGACGCCGAACAGGTCGGCGATGTCGGTCGACTGCACGCGCAGCGGCGCAAACAGGTGATCGGCGATCGAGCGGACCGCAGACATCGGCAGGGGCCTCGGGGGGTCGGTGGTGCGCCCCGCGGATCATCGGTTTCCTGACCGGTCCGGGGCACGGTGATCCGCAAGCCGCAGCCACGGCCATTGCGCATCACGGCCCCGTGATGCGACGGTCATGCACGATGCGGGAGCACACCGTCGCCTGCATTGCTCAGGATCAATGTTTCCGGCCATTCGTGCCGGCTTCGCAAATGCGAACGCGATGCAAGCAGCGTCGCAATTGTGTGCGGGATGGTTCAGCCGAGCGTCGGCATCGCGAACTGCGCACCGGCGCGGATGCCGGTCGGCCAGCGGCTGGTGACCGTCTTCAGCCGGGTATAGAAGCGCACGCCCTCGGGACCGTGCACGTGGTGATCGCCGAACAGGCTCGCCTTCCAGCCGCCGAAGCTGTGGAAGGCCATCGGCACCGGGATCGGCACGTTGATGCCGACCATGCCGGCGCTGACGTGCTCGGTGAAGTGGCGCGCGGTATCGCCGTCGCGCGTGAACAGCGCCGCGCCGTTGCCGTACTCGTGGCTGTTGACCAGCGCCAGTGCGGCCGCGTAGTCCGGCACGCGCACGATCGCGAGCACCGGGCCGAAGATCTCCTCGCGCCAGATCGCCATGTCCGGGCGCACGCGGTCGAACAGCGTGCCGCCGAGGAAGAAGCCGTCCTCGCAGCCCTCGATGCGCAGGCCGCGGCCATCGACGACCGCCTCGGCGCCCTCCTCGATGCCGCGGGCGATGTAGCCGGCGACGCGCGCGCGGTGTTCGGCGCTGACCAGCGGTCCCATCTCGGCCAGCGCATCGTCCCCGGGACCGACGCGCAGGCCGGCGACGCGCGGTGCCAGCCGTGCGACCAGCGCATCGGCGGTGGCCTCGCCGACCGCGACCGCCACCGAGATCGCCATGCAGCGCTCGCCGGCCGAGCCGTAGGCGGCGCCGATCAGCGCATCGACCGCCTGTTCGAGGTCGGCATCCGGCATCACGACCAGATGGTTCTTGGCACCGCCGAGCGCCTGCACGCGCTTGCCGGCCGCGCAGCCGCGCGCGTAGACGTGCCGGGCGATCGCGGTCGAGCCGACGAAGCTGACCGCGGCCACGTCCGGGTGATCGAGCAGCGCATCGACGGCGATCCGGTCGCCATGCACGACGTTGAACACGCCGGCCGGCAGCCCGGCCTCGGCGAGCAGCTCGGCGAGCAGGCCGGCGGTGCCGGGATCGCGCTCGGAGGGCTTCAGCACGAAGGTGTTCCCGCTGGCGATCGCCACCGGGAACATCCACATCGGCACCATCGCCGGGAAGTTGAACGGCGTGATGCCGGCGACGACGCCGAGCGGCTGGCGCAGCGCCGTCGAATCGACCGCGCTGCCGACGTTGCCGGAGAACTCGCCCTTGAGCAGCTGCGGGATGCCGCAGGCGAACTCGACGACCTCGATGCCGCGCGTCAGCTCGCCGCGCGCATCGCTGATCACCTTGCCGTGCTCGGACGAGATCAGCGCCGCGATCTGCGCGGCGCGGGCTTCGAGCAGCTCGCGGAAGCGGAACATCACGCGCGCACGCGCCAGCGGCGGCGTCGCCGCCCAGGCCGGG
Organism: Pseudomonadota bacterium; assembly: GCA_018240295.1. GTDB lineage: Bacteria > Pseudomonadota > Gammaproteobacteria > Competibacterales > Competibacteraceae > Plasticicumulans. The sequence continues at coordinate 5,599 of JAFEGB010000225.1, read as the reverse complement.
AAGGCCGCGCGGGCGGCCTGCACGGCGGCGTCGATCTCCTCGACCGACGCGAACGCCACCGAGCCGGTCTGCACGCCGCGCGCCGGGTCGAAGACCGGGCCGCTGCGCCCGCTGGTGCCGGGCACGCAGTGGCCGCCGATCCAGTGGGAAATCTCGCGGATGCTCATCGCACGAACCTCGGGGGGACAAAGACGGATGTGAGGAAGACGGAGGTGAGGCGGAAGGCCCGCGCCTCAGGCCAGCTCGGCCAGCACCGCGCGCACGCCGGCGAAGATCTCGCCGATCTGCGCGCGGCTGATGACCAGCGGCGGGCTGAAGGCGAGCGTGTCGCCGGTGTAGCGCACCAGCAGGCCGCGGCGGTAACACTCGAGGAAGGCCTCGCTGGCGCGCGCGCCCGGTGCGCCGGGGCGCGGCGCCAGCTCGACGGCCCCGACCAGGCCGAGGTTGCGGATGTCGACGACGTTCGGCAGCCCGCGCAGGTCGTGCAGCGCGGTGGCGAAGTCGTCCTCCAGTTCGAGCGCGCGCGTCAGCAGGTTTTCTTCGGCGTAGACATCGAGCGTCGCCAGCCCGGCGGCGCAGGCGAGCGGATGGCCCGAGTAGGTGTAGCCGTGGAACAGCTCGATCGCCGCCGGCGGTCCCTGCATGAAGGTTTCGTAGATGCCGGGCCGGCAGAGCACCGCCCCCATCGGCACGGTGCCGTTGGTCAGGCCCTTGGCGGTGGTCACGAGGTCCGGCGTCACGCCGAGGCGCTGGAACGCGAACGGCGCGCCGGTGCGGCCGTAGCCGGTGATGACCTCGTCGAAGATCAGCAGGATGCCGTGGCGGTCGCAGATCGCGCGCAGGCGCTCCAGATAGCCCTTCGGCGGGATCAGCACGCCGGTCGAGCCGGCGATCGGCTCGACGATGACCGCGGCGATGGTCGAGGCATCGTGCAGCGCCACCAGCCGCTCCAGGTCCTCGGCCAGATGCGCGCCCCAGTCCGGCTGGCCGCGGCTGAAGGCCATGTCGGCGAGGCTGTGCGTGTGCGGCAGGTGATCGACGCCGTTCAGCAGCGGTCCGAAGAACTTGCGGTTGCTGACGATGCCGCCGACCGAGATGCCGCCGAAGCCGACGCCGTGGTAGCCGCGCTCGCGCCCGATCAGCCGCGTGCGCGTGCCCTCGCCGCGCAGGCGGTGGTAGGCGATCGCGATCTTCAGCGCCGTGTCGACCGACTCGGAGCCGGAGTTCGTGAAGAACACCTGACCCATCTTCCCTTGCGTCAGCGCCGTCAGCCGGCCGGCCAGCTCGAAGGCCGCCGGGTGGCCCATCTGGAACGGCGGCGCGTAGTCCATCTCGGCGACCTGGCGCTGCACGGCCTCGACGATGCGCCGGCGGCCATGGCCGGCGTTGACGCACCAGAGTCCGGCGACCGCATCGAGCACGCGCCGGCCGTCGTGGCTGGTGTAATGCATGCCTTCGGCGGCGACGAGCAGGCGCGGGTCGGCCTTGAACTGGCGGTTGGCCGTGAACGGCATCCACAGCGCTTCGAGATCGGCCGCAGCCGGGATCGGGGTGGTCATCGGCAGGGGCTCCCGCGGTCAGAGGCAGATCGCCAGAACCTATGCCCGTCGAGGAAAATGCACAAGCCCGGGGCGGGCTTACCAAACGTACAGCTGCCATGCCGGGTGCGCTGCGATCAGCCCGCGCCTGATCGTTCAAAATTTTCAACACATGAGCCAGGCACCGGCGCGGCGCGACTGTGCCGGCCGATGCACGCGCTGTACCGCATCCGGGACAGGCCGGCGTCCGGACGCCGCCGGAAGCAGCCGGCCCGGCCCGTCCGCGCGTGTGTGCGGCTGGCGCCGATCTTGCTGAAAGCCCGGCTTCCCCCGCCGCCCGTTTACCGGTCCGAACCATGTCCGTCAGCCCGCCCCCGCCGATCCGCGTCCTGCTCGTCGATGACCACGCCGTCGTGCGCGCCGGCTTCCGGCGCCTGCTCGAAGGCTGCGGCGTGCGCGTCAGCGCCGAGGCCGACACCGGCGAGGCCGGCTATCGCGCCTACGTCGATGCGCCCTGCGAGGTCGTCATCCTCGATCTGGCGCTGCCCGGGCGCGGCGGCCTCGAAACCCTGCGCCGGCTGCGCGCACGCGATGCCGCGGCCCGGGTGCTGGTGTTCACGATGCACGACGAACCGGCCTTCGCCGAGCAGGCACTCGCGGCCGGGGCGCTCGGCTACGTGACCAAGTCGTCGAGCCCCGAGGTGCTGCTCGATGCCGTGACCCGCGTCGCGCGCGGCGAACGCTGCCTGTCGCCGGACATCGCCGAGCGGCTGGCACTGGCGCCGTCCGGCGGCCCGCAGGCGGCGATCGAGGCGCTGTCGCCGCGCGAGTTCGAAATCTTCCGCCAGCTCGCCGCCGGGCATTCGGCCGCCGAGATCGGCGAGCGGCTGGCGCTGTCGGCCAAGACCGTCGCCAACTACGGCAGCCAGATCCGCGCCCGGCTCGGCGTCGGCAGCCGCGCCGGACTCGCGCGCCTCGCGATCCGGCTCGGGCTGATCGAGGCCTGAAACCGTTCCCGGCCCGCAGGCTGCGGCGTGTTCGCCCTGCCCTCGCGGGCGGAACCGGCCATCTTTAGAAAGAGGAATCCCCGTGTCCGTGCCCGTATCCGGGCGGCCGGCGCCGCCCCGCCCCGGCGCCAGCCTGCGCACGCGACTGCTGCGCGGCCTGCTGGCGCTCAGCCTCGTCGCGTTCGCGCTGGCGGTGACGCTCGCCGTCGCCAACACCCGCCATAACGTGCGTGCCGAACTCGCCTCCAGCGCAGCACTCGCGCTCGATCTGGTCGATGGCCTGCTCGGGCCGGTGCCGGCGCTGCCGGGCGATGCCGCGCGCCGCGCCGAATGGCTCGATCAGCTGCGCGAACTCGGCCGCCACCGGCATCTGCGCCTGGACCTGCTCGCGCCCGGCGACAGCCCGCGCTGGCCGGCACCGGCCGAGGCGGCGGCGCCGGCCTGGTTCGCGGCGCTGGTGGCCTCGGAGCCGATCCAGTTCGAGCGCGAACGGCGCGATGCCGACGGCACGCCGCTGCGCCTGCTGGTGCGCGCCGATCCGGCCGACGAGCTGGCCGAGGCCTGGACCGACTTCAGCGACTTCCTCGCGCTGCTCGCCGGCTTCGCGCTGCTCGCCGGCCTGCTGGTCTGGCGCCTGCTCGGCGCGGCGCTCGCACCGGTGCGCGTGATCCTCGGCGGCCTCGATGCGCTCGCGCACGGCGACTACGACGGCCGGCTCGCACCGGGCGGCGTGCCGGAGCTCGACCGCATCGCCGCGACCGTCGACCGTCTGGCCGCAACACTCGCCGCCGGCCGTGCCGAGAACCGCCGCCTCGCCGGCCACGCGCTGACCGTGCGCGAGGACGAACGCCGGCTGCTCGCGCGCGAGCTGCACGACGAGCTCGGCCAGTCGCTGAGCGCGATCCAGGCCGACGCGACGCTGATCGCCCACACCGCCACCGACCCGCGCCACATCGAGAGCGCACGCGCGATCGGCGCGACCACGGCGGACATCCTCGGCTCGGTGCGCGAGCTGATCCGCCGCCTGCATCCGGCCGTGCTCGACGTGCTCGGCCTGCGCGCGGCCCTCGAACAGCTGCTCGCCGACTGGGCGGTGCGGCACGCGCCGGTCACGACGCGCTTTGACTGGGACCCTGCCCTGCCCGAACGTCCGGCCTGCGGCATCCACGCCTACCGCATCGTGCAGGAGGGCCTGACCAACGTCACCCGCCACGCCGCGGCCGGCCACGTCGAACTGCGACTGTGGCGCGAGGCCGACGCCCTGCGCCTCGAACTCGCCGACGACGGCCGCGGCTGCGATCCGGCGGCGGCGACCGACGGCTTCGGCCTGCACGGCATCCGCGAGCGCGCACAGTCCTTCGGCGGCCACGCGACGATCGAATCGGCCCCGGGCCAAGGCTTGCGCATCCACGTGCGGCTGCCGCTCGACGGCTGAACCGGCCCGCGGACCGGACAGGCGCCGCTTCCGCCCGGCCTTCCCCGCCGCAGCCTCAGCCCGCGGCCCGCCCGCAACCGGCTGCCGGCGCCGTCCACACCGCGCCGCTCCGGTCCCCGCCGCCCCATGGCACGGTGCGCACCCGATCACAGCCCGCACCGGAGTCCGCGCTGCAGGCCGTGCCCGCCCCTGCCCCGCACCGCACCCGCCGCGGCCCGGCGCGAATCCGGCACGCCCCCGATGAACCCGCAGCGCAGACCGCACGGGTGCAGCGCGGCAACCGCATCGGCTTACTGCATCGGCAGCGACATGCCGGTGATGCGCTTGAACAGGCTGACGGCATAGGAATCGGTCATGCCGGAGATGAAGTCGATGATCTTCAGCGTGCGCAGGTAGGCATCGGCCATCGGCTCATGCCCGGGGCCGACGAACTGCTCGGGCAGCAGGTGCATCAGCATGCGGTTCAGCGCCGTCGCCCGCCCGCCGCGCTCGGCGACATCGGTGACGGCACCGGCGAAGGCCGCGAGCAGGCCGCCGAGCACCTCGAAGCCGGCGACCTGCACCTCGACGACCGGCTGGCCGATGTAGACACGCCGGCGCGCGAGTTCCTTCATCTCCAGCATCGGCGCGCGGCTCGGCACTTCATCGAGCAGTTCGAGCCCGTAGCGGCCGGCGAGGATCTCGGCCTCGCAGTCGAGGAACAGCGTCACGACCTCATCGATCAGCCTGCCGATCGCCTTGGCGCGCAGGTACTCGATGCGCTCCTTCGGCCGGGTCAGCTGCTTCAGGCGCGGCGAATCGGCCGCAAGCCCCACGAGCGGCAGCAGCAGGTCCAGCACCTCGCCGTGTTCGAGCTGGCGCAGGCGCACGGCATCCTCGAGATCGACGATGCGGTAGCAGATGTCATCGGCGGCTTCGAGCAGGAAAGCCAGCGGATGGCGCCGCCAGGCGCCGGGAAGCACCGGATCGAGCCCGAGCCCGGTCGCAACCTCGTCGAACAGCGCCGCATCGGCCTGGAAGTAGTTGAACTTCTTGAAGGCGATGCCGCCGACTGCCGGATCGGCGTCGAGCAGCGAACCGCGCGGATACTTCGTGAAGCTGCCGAGGGTCGCCAGCGTCAGCTGCATGCCGCCGAAGTTGTCCGGGCTCTGCAGGCGCGCGACGACGCGAAAGCCCTGGGCGTTGCCCTCGAAGCGCAGCAGATCCTGCTGCTCGGCCGGATGCATGCGCCCGATCAGCGAACGCCCGAGCGTCGTTTCCTCGAAGAACTGGCGGATGCCGTCCTCGCCGGCATGGCCGAACGGCGGATTGCCGAGATCATGCGCGAGCGCGGCCGCCGCGACGATCGCCCCGAAATCGGCCGGCACGACCTGCGTCAGCCCGTGGCGCGCGATCACGACCTCGCCGACCCGGTTGCCGAGCGAGCGCGCGACGCTGGACACCTCCAGCGAATGCGTCAGGCGCGTGCGCACGTAATCGTTCGACGACAGCGGAAAGACCTGCGTCTTGTCCTGCATGCGCCGGAACGCCGAGGCAAACACGATGCGGTCGAAGTCGCGCTGGAAGTCGGTGCGCTGCGTGTCCTCGGCAGAGGATCGGTGGCGGATGCCGAGGCGGCG
>JAFEGB010000224.1 GCA_018240295.1 Pseudomonadota bacterium | reverse complement strand
AGGGTATGAGCGGCAGCAGCCGGCTGCGCCCTCACTGCGTCCGGATTCTCCGCCAGCGCGCCTCGATCAGGCTGAAGAACGCAAACGCCACCAGTCCGGCGCCGACGGCGGCCAGCAGCCATTCGCCGGCCGGCTGTTCGCGCAGTGCTGCGAGCGAGGCGCCAAGCCCCCTGGCTTCACGCGGATCGGCGCGCCAGGCGGCGACGATCAGGAACACGCCGATCAGCGCGAACACCACGGCCCGCGCGCCGATGCCGATGCGGCAGAGGTTCACGATCAGCGGCCGTTGCGCTTCGGGCGCGAGGGTCTTGCAGAAACCGGCCTTCCAGGCGCGCACGGCGAAGACCGCGGCGGTGATCAGGAACACCACGCCGACCCCGGCCACCAGCCATTCGCCGGCCGGAACGCGCAACAGCCGCGCGGTCCAGTCCCGGGTGCCGTCGCCGCTGCCGCCGTGGCCAAACGGCACGAGGCGCGGGAACTGCAGGCTCAGCGCGAATGCGGCCAGCGACAGGTTGGCGAGGCCGCTGCCGACATAGCCGAGCCGGCGGCCGATGCGCTGCGCGCGGCCTTCATCGGCGTACAGCGCATGTTCGGGATCACGCACCGCCATCAGCAGCCGCCAGAGTCCGTAACCCGCCAGCCCGGCGGCGGCGGCGATGACCAGCACCTCGCCGAACGGCTGGCGGAACAGGTCACGCAGCGCGTCCTTCGGATCCTCGGTCTCGCCGCCGTAGCCGAGCCCGGCCATCAGCGCCAGCGTGCCGATCATGAAGTAGACGACGGCACGGGCCAGATAGCCGAGGCGGGCGCCGGTTTCGAGGGCATGCAGGGCTTCGTTCATCGCCGGCGGACTCCGGGCAGTCTTGTCGTTGTCGTCGTCGGGCCGCAGCGGGGAGCGCAGCCGGTGCGCAGCAGCGCAGTGCGCTGCGGGCACCGGCTGTTTCGAGCCATGCCCCGGCACGCGGTTCAGTCGGACCGGCCGGGGTGCAAGGGCTGGCGGCGCGTGCCGGCGCCTGCGGCTACAGTGCCCGGCACGTTCCGGGATGCCCCGATCCCGCCGCAGAGGGCAGTGCCATGCATCGAATCCTTGTGCTGCTGTCGGCATTCGGCCTTGCCGCGCCGGCGCTGGCCGGTGCCGTCGACGATGCGCGCCTGCGCGATGCGGCGCAGGAGTCCGGCAACTGGCTCTCGTATGGCCGCGACTACGGTCAGCAGCGCTTTTCGCCGCTCACGCAGATCAACCGCGAGACCATCGGCCGGCTGGTGCCGAAGTGGATCTACCAGACCGGCACGACGGCCTCGTTCCAGGCCACGCCGATCGTCGTCGACGGCGTGCTGTACCTGTCGATGCCCTTCGATCACGTTGCGGCGATCGACGCCGCCAGCGGCCGCGAGCTGTGGCGCTACGAACACCAGCGGCGCACGCCGAAGATGTGCTGCGGCCCGGCGAGTCGCGGCGTGGCGGTGGCCTACGGCAAGGTGTTCATCGGCACCGTCGATGCGCGGCTGATCGCGCTCGATGCCGCCAGCGGCAAGCCGGTATGGGATGTGGCCGTCGCCACCGACGAGGGGCCGACCGAGAGCGTCGGGCAGCTCGATGCCGGCAAGGCTGCGACGCGGCCGTCGGCGACCGGCAGCACCGGCATCGGCGTCAACATGGCGCCGCTGGTGGTGGACGGCAAGGTCATCGTCGGCATCACCGGCGTCGGCTACGGCCTGCACCTCGAAGCCGAAACCCCGAACGCGCCGGTCGGCACCGTCGTCGGCTTCGCCGGCCGCTATGGCCGGCCGGGCTTCTATGCCGCCTTCGACGCGCAGACGGGCAGGCGCGTCTGGCAGTTCGACACGGTGCCGGCGAGCGGCTGGGAAGGCAGCTTCCGCAGCACGACGCCGGACGGGGTGGCGCTGCCGCGCGATCCCGCCCGCGAGCAGGCCGAACTCGGGAAATATCCCGATGCCGCCCGCTACGGCGGCGGTTCGGCGTGGACGACGCCGGCCTACGATGCCGTGAGCGGCCTGCTGTACGTCGGCATCGGCAACCCGTCGCCGCAGATGGACGACCGCTCCCGCCCCGGGGACAACCTCTATACGGTATCGCTCGCCGCACTCGATGCCGGCACCGGCACGCTGAAGTGGCACTTCCAGCAGGTGCCGCATGATCTCTGGGGCTATGACGTGGCCAGCCCGCCGCTGCTGTTCGAGCTGCCGACGGACAAGGGCCCGGTGGCGGCGGTCGGGCAGGCGTCGAAGCTCGGCTGGTTCTATGCGCATGAGCGCCGCAGCGGGGCGCTGCTGTTCAAGTCCGAGGCCTTCGTGCCGCAGGAGAATCTCTTTGCCGCACCGACGGCGGAAGGCACGCGCATCGCGCCCGGTGCGGTCGGCGGTGCGAGCTGGTCGCCGGTGGCTTTCGATCCGGCGAGCGGTCTGGCCTATGTCGCGGCCGCGCACATCCCGATCCGCTACACGCTGCGCGAGATCGCCGGCGCCAAGGACGGCGAGGCGCTGCGCTACACCGAGCTGAAACCGGTCGATGAGCCGAACTGGGGCACGCTGACGGCGATCGCGACGCGCGAGGGCGGCCGCATCCGCTGGCAGCAGCGCACCGACAAGCCGCTGATCGGCGGCGTGCTCGCCACCGCCGGCGGGCTGGTGTTCACCGGCGAGGGCGACGGGTTTTTCGATGCCTTCGATGCCGCCACCGGCGAGCGGCTGTGGCGCTTCCAGTGCGGGGCCGGCGTCAACGCGCCGCCGGTCACGTATGAGGTCGACGGCGTGCAGTACGTCGCCGTCGCCGCCGGCGGCAATTCGCTGTTCGGCTACAAGAGCGGCGGCGCGCTGATCGTGTTCGCGCTCCAGCGCGACTGAAAGTCCGTCACTCCTCCATGTCGGGTCTGTCTCCTGCTCCCTCGCGTTTTGCCGCGCGAGGAAGCAGCGGAGACGCGACCCGGGCGCTGGCCGGACCGGGGCCTGGCCGGCGCTGCGGCACCCGGGCCCCGGGCGTGCGCCGGGTTCAGGGCTTCGGCTGGCCCTGCGGCATTTTCGACGGATTGACCTTCATGCCGTTCGGCATCAGCAGGTCGCCGGGCTGCATGTCGGCCGGACAGGCGCCGAGCCAGCGCCCGGCGATCAGCACCTTGCCGTTCTTCATGCCCTGCATCGGCGGGCTGTATTCGGTGTTCAGCTCGCCCTTGTAGTCGCTGTCGAAGCTGCCCTCGAACCAGCCGGTCGTGTGCGTCTTCGTCTCGCCGAAGCGGCACTTCGACTCGATCACGTAGCGCGCGCCTTCGCGGCGGATGTCGACCTGCTCGCAGTTCTCGCGGCCGACGCCGTTCGGGCCGCCGACCAGATCATCGGTCTTCTCGTCGATGCACATCTTGATGGCCGGCATCGCGCCGCCGGGCATGGCCGGCATCGACACGGTGGTCTCCCACAGGCCGGGCTTGCGTTTGGGCAGATCGGGGGCTGCCGTGGCGCCGGAGGCGACGAGGGCGAGCAGCACGGCGAGGGCAGGGCGGTGAACGGCAGGCATGGCGGACTCCGGAGGACGGGGACACGTGAGGCCGCGCTGGCGGCGGCAGATACGACCACGCAGCAGCGTAGCCGTCACGCGGCACGGACGAATCGGACGCGCAGCAGCGCTCGTGCCCTCCGCCGTGCAATGCGCAGGCGGCCTCATTGCGGCTGCCGGCAGCGCGAACCCGGGGAGCATCTTCCATATTCATCAGGTAGTTGCGCTGCATCAATGAAGCGGCTTTCATGATCCGCAGTGCATGGCGAGGCGCATCGGTCGGCGCTAGGGTTCAGGTGCCATGAAGACGACGGGAATCACGCTCCTGATCGGCATCGGCAGCGAGGCCCGCGGCGATGATGCCGCCGGTCTCGAAGTCGCCCGGTTGCTCAGCGCGAACCCGCCGCCCGGATGGCGGATCGAGCAGGCGACGGGAGAAGCGACCGACCTGATCATGCGCTGGGTGGGGGCCGAGCGGGTGATCGTGGTCGATGCCGCGCAGGCTGACTGGCCTGCGGGGACAATCGTCCGGCTCGACGGGCTGCGTGCGGTGCTGCCGGCGCAGACGCGGCAGACCTCGACACACGCGACGGGGCTTGCCACCGCCGTGAGACTGGCCCGGGCGCTCGGCCTGCTGCCGAGCGAACTGGTGCTGCTCGCGGTGTGCGGCGAGTGCTGGTGCCTCGGCACGGGTTTGAGCCCGGCCGTGGCCGTGGCGACGAGGCATCTGGCTGCGCGACTCACCGGGGGGGAGTTTCCGGCGGCAGCGCACGCATGGCCCGACCGGCCCGCAGACGGGCCGCGGCCGACAGGATCCGGTCTCTGATCCATCCGCAAGCGGAGGGCGATCCACCATGCAGCGCCTGAGTCTGGCCGGCCTTGCCGTGCTGCTGCATGTGCTGTGGGCGGACCGGCGCGAGATCATCGGTCCGCGGCTGCGCGACGGTGCGATCACGCTCGGCATCCTCCATCGTCTCGAAGACCTGCCGGTCGGCTGGAGCGACACCGCCCAGGAAGCCGCGCAGTACCGCGTCGTGCCCAGGGCCGACAGCGCGCGCTTCGGTCATGTGACCGGGCCGCTGTCGTGGAAGCGCTGGCTGTTCCTGCCCGAGGAAGTCCTGTTCCGGGCCGTGCGCGACGACCAGGACGGCGGCTTCACGCTGTCGGCGACGCCGACGGCGCCGCTGCGGGCGTTTCTCGGCGTGCGCGGCTGCGATCTGGCGGCGATCGCGATCCAGGACCGCATCTTCGCGCACGACCCCGCGTACTGCGCGCGCCGGGAGGCGACGCTGATCATCGCCATCAACTGCCTGGAGCCGGGCGGCACCTGCTTCTGTGCGTCGATGGAGACCGGACCGCAGGCGCGCGGCGCCTTCGACCTGAGGCTGACCGAATGGCTCGATGCCGGCACGCCCTCGTATCTGGTCGAGTCCGGCAGTGCGGCCGGTCGCAAGCTGCTCGCGCGGCTGCCGATCGAAGCCTGCACGCCGGAAGATCAGGCCCGCGTCGAGCAGGCGCTGGCGCAGGCGGCGACGCGCATGGGGCGGCAGCTCGATACCGGCGGGCTCGCCGAACGCCTGGCCGCACGGCCCGGACACCGGCACTGGCAGCAGGTGGCCGCGCGCTGCCTGAGCTGCGCGAACTGCACGCTGGTCTGTCCGACCTGCTTCTGCTCGACGATCGAGGATCGCACCGACCTGAGCGGCACGACGGCCGAGCGCGTGCGGCGCTGGGATTCGTGCTTCGATCTCGAACACTCGTACATCGTCGGCGGCAACGTGCGCGCCGATCCCGCGGCCCGCTACCGCCAGTGGCTGCTGCACAAGCTCGCGTACTGGCACACGCAGTTCGGCACTTCGGGCTGCACCGGCTGCGGGCGCTGCATCACCTGGTGCCCGGTCGGCATCGACCTGACCGTGGAAGCGGCGGCGGTGGCCGGCAGTGAAGCATGAGGCAGGAGACAGGACAGACCGGCGCGAATGATTCCCCGGCAGGACGACGGCAGACGGGCGGGACGACCCGTACCGGCTGCCGCTCCCGCCGCTCCTTGCTGCCGCCACGAACACCGGAGTCGCAGGCATGGTCGAGATCGCAGGGCTGGACCGGATGCTGCTGGAGCATCCGTTCTTCGCCGGCATGGCGCCGGAGCAGGCGGCGTTCGTGGCCGGCTGCGGACGCAACGTCGTGGTCGAGGCCGGGGCCTGGCTGTTTCGCGAGGGCGAGGCGGCCGATCAGTTCTATCTGCTGCGCCACGGCCGCGTGACGCTGGAGCTGCGCGCGCCGGGGCGTGAGCCGCTGATCTTCGACACGCTCGGCGAAGGCGACATCGTCGGCTGGTCGTGGCTGCTGCCGCCGTTCTGCTGGAGCATGGACGCGCGCGCGCAGACGCTGGTGCGCGTGGTCGCGCTCGATGCCCACTGCCTGCGCGACAAGCTCGATTCGGACCCGGCGCTCGGCTACGCGCTGCTGCGGCGCTTCGTGCCGGTCATGGGCCGGCGGCTGCAGGCCGCGCGCCTGCAGCTCGCCGACCTGTATGCCCGGCCGCAGGGCGGGCGCGGCTGATGAACGCCACGCCCGGCGGGGCCGATCCCGCGCTGTGGCTGCCGGAGCCCTGGCGCATCGAGCGCGTGCGCCGCGAGCTGTCCGACACCTTCACGCTCGAACTGCAGCCGACCGCCGGCGGCGCGCCGCTGCGCTTCCTGCCCGGGCAGTTCAACATGCTCTACGCCTTCGGGCTCGGCGAGGTGCCGATCAGCATCAGCGGCGATCCCGAAGCCGACGGCCCGCTCGTGCACACGATCCGCGCGGTCGGGCCGGTCACCGAGGCGATGCGCCGGCTCGTGCCCGGCGACGTGCTCGGCGTGCGCGGACCGTTCGGCTCGTGCTGGCCGGTGTCCGGGGCCGAGGCCGAGGGCTGCGATCTGGTCATCGTCGCCGGCGGCGTCGGACTTGCGCCGCTGCGCCCGGCGATCCTGCACGTGCTGCGTCATCGCCAGCGCTTCGGACAGGTCTGCATCTTCTACGGTGCGCGCACGCCGGCCGACATCCTGTACCGCCATGAACTCAGGCGCTGGCGCGGCCAGTTCGACCTGCTGGTCGATGTGACCGTCGATCGCGCGACGCAGGACTGGGCCGGGCGCGTCGGCGTCGTGCCGCGGCTGGTCGAGGGCGGCGGCTACGACCCGCAGCACACGCTCGCGCTGGTCTGCGGCCCGGAAATCATGATGCGCCACACGGCGCGGGCGCTGCTGGCGCGCGGCGTCCGCCGCGAGCGCATCCACGTGTCGATGGAGCGCAACATGAAGTGCGCGGTCGGGCTGTGCGGGCACTGCCAGTTCGGGCCGCATTTCGTCTGCCGCGACGGGCCGGTGTTCCGCTTCGATGTCATCGAGGCGCTGATGACGGTGGACGGGCTGTGAACGCAGCGCGCAATACCGCAAGGAATCCGTCCCGGCCGCGGCTGGCCGTGTTCAAGTTCGCCTCCTGCGACGGCTGCCAGCTGTCGCTGCTCGACTGCGAGGACGAACTGCTGGCCGTGTGCGAGGCGGTCGAGATCGCGTACTTCCCGGAAGCCTCGTCGGCGATGCAGCCGGGGCCGTACGACATCGTGCTGGTCGAAGGCTCGATCACGACCGCGCACGATCGCGAGCGCATCCGCAGGGTCCGGCGCAGCGCCCGGCGGCTGGTGACGATCGGCGCCTGCGCGACCAGCGGCGGCATCCAGGCGCTGCGCAACTTCCGCGATGTCGCCGAGTTTGCGCACCTCGTCTACGCCCGGCCCGAGTACCTCGACACCCTCGCCGAGTCGACACCGATCGCCGCGCACGTGCCGGTCGATCACGAGCTGCGCGGCTGCCCGATCGACCAGCGCCAGCTGCTTGCGCTGCTCGACGCGCTGCTGCGCGGTCGCCGGCCGTCGATCCCATCGGCTGCGGTCTGCACCGAGTGCAAGCGCGCCGGCCAGGTCTGCGTGACGGTCGCGCAGGGCACCCCCTGCCTCGGCCCGGTCACGCAGGCCGGCTGCGGGGCGCTGTGCCCGGGCTTCGCGCGCGGCTGCTACGGCTGCTTCGGACCGAAGGAAGCGCCGAATACCGATGCCCTCGCCGTGAAGCTCGGCGAACTCGGCCTCGACCCGCCGGCGGTCCGGCGCTTCTGGCACACCTTCAACGCCGGCGCCGGCGCCTTCCGCCGCGCCGGTGGCGGCTGAAGCCGCGGGAACCGGACATGGACGGCGAGCGCACACGGCGCATCGAGGTCGGCACGCTCGCGCGCGTCGAGGGCGAGGGGGCGCTGACGCTGCGCGTGCGCGGCGACCGGCTGCTCGACGTGCAGCTGCGCATCTACGAGCCGCCGCGCTTCTTCGAGGCGCTGCTGCGCGGGCGCGATTTCCGCGAGGCCCCGGACATCAGCGCCCGCATCTGCGGCATCTGCCCGATCGCGTACCAGCTCGGGGCTGCGCAGGCGATGGAGGATGCCTGCGGCGTGCAGGTCGGGGCCGGACTGCGGGCGCTGCGCCGGCTGATCTACTGCGGCGAATGGATCGAGAGCCACGCGCTGCACGTCTTCCTGCTGCATCTGCCGGATTTCCTCGGCATGCCCGATGCCGTAGCGCTTGCCGAGGCCGGCCACCGCGATACGGTCCAGGCGGCCCTGCGCATCCGCAAGCTCGGCAACGCGCTGATGCGCGTGATCGGCGGTCGCGAGATTCACCCGGTGAACCTGAAGGTCGGCGGCTTCTGGCGCGCGCCCGATGCCGAGGCGCTGCAGGCGCTGCTGCCGGACATCGGGCAGGCCACCGATGCGATGCTGCGCCAGCTCGATCAGCTCACGCGGCTGGCCTTCCCGGATTTCACGGTCGACTGCGAGTTCCTGGCGCTGCGCCACGACGAGGAATACGCGATCACCGAAGGCCGGCTGGTCAGCTCGCGCGGCATCGACCTGCCGCTCGAAGGCTATGACGGGCTGCTCACCGAAACCCATGTCCGCCATTCGACCGCGCTGCAGAGCCAGCGCAGCGACGGCGGCACGCCGGTGCACGTCGGGCCGCTGGCGCGCCTGCACCTGAACCGCGACCGGCTGCCGCCGGAGCTGGCCCGGCTCGCCGGGCAGATCGGACTGGAGCCCGGCTGCCGCAACCCGTTCAAGTCCATCCTCGCGCGTGTGATCGAGGTGCTGTACGCACTCGGCGAGGCGCGCCGGCTGATCGACGAGTACCGCGTGCCCGAGGCGCCGGCCATCGACTGCCCGCCGCGCGCCGGCACCGGCTACGGTGCCACCGAGGCTCCGCGCGGCCTCTGTTATCACCGCTACACGCTCGCCGCCGACGGCGTGATCACCGACGCGAAGATCGTCGCCCCGACCTCGGTCAACCAGCGCCAGATCGAGGCCGACCTGCACGAGTACGCCGCCAGCCGCCTCGACCAGTCCGACGAGCGCCTGCGCCACGGCTGCGAACGGCTGATCCGCAGCTACGACCCGTGCATCTCGTGCTCGACGCACTTCCTGACGCTGAACATCGAAAACGGCTGAGGAAAGCCGCTGAAAATATAATTTTTATACCATCATATAGCGTGCTGCCGCTTCCGCAGCAGGAACAGGTTTCTGATGACCGGGCGGAGACCGGTGCGCATCACCGGAAGCGATCTGACAGGGCAGCGCTCTGCCGGCCGTAGCGCGGGATACCCGCCGGCCCTCTGCGGGCCGGCAGCGGGGGGATCAGGCGTGGAAGCTGCGGATCATCTCGACGTAGCGGCGCGACAGTTCGCCGCTGCGTTCCTGCGGATGGGCATCGGAAGCGCTCGCGGCGGCCATCGACAGCACTTCGTCGAGGCTGCGGCGGCTCAGCAGTTCGGACACGATCATGCGCATGCGCCGGCGCAGCCGCCATTTGCGCACCTCGGCCACGAGGTTGGCGCGCTGCTGTTCACGATCGAGCCGGTCGACCAGCAGCAGCGCGAGCCGGTGCAACTGGTAGGACGTGGTGCGGCGCAGGTCAGTCTTGTTCAGATCGAGGGCTTCCATGGCTCATCGGTCCTCCGGCATGGGGGGTGAGGAAATGTGAATAAATCTTAATGACACTAGAGTCATTACTCAACGCACGTCCTGTGCATTGCATTGCAGCATATTCAGCGGAATTTACAAATGTAAAGTGATGCCGGATGCGGCGTAAGGTTGCTGACCGCCGCCGGCACCCTCCTGAAACATTCATGCATCAGTCGTGCTAAGTACCGGTGCAAAGTGAAGAATCTGAGCAGCCACGCCGTCGGCCGGCCCTGGCCGTGTCGTGGTCTGGCCGCAAGGCGGGACTGCCGGAGGCATTCGGCAGGCGTGCCGGAAGATGCTGTTTCATCGGGTTTTCTTACACTTTTCCGGCAAGGGGCGTGAGCGGCGGCCAAGGCTCACGCACGCGCTGCGCCGCTCCGTCACCGCCAGCGCTTGCCCGGACACCCTTGAAAAAAAATCATCCGAAGCCCCCCGCACCGGAATCCGGGCTGCAGGGCGCCTGCACGCCGGATGATCCGGAATGCACCGCCTGAAAGCGTGGCCATCCGCCGCTGCACGCGGAGCGTGCTTCCCGGACGGCAGGGGCACCCGGGGGCAGGTGGCTGCGCGTGAAGTCAGCCGCGATCGGGCGCGTCAGCCCGCGAAATCCCGTGGCCGTGGCGGGACGGAGCGCCGGACGCGAACCCGGCAATCTGCCGGCTCCTGATAAAAGATGAACATAAACATTGACTTGTCTGGATGCCTTCCCGGTGCATCCGGCTGGCACGGCGACTGCGTAAGGGGAATCGTCCGCAGCAGCACGAAAAGGCCAACACGGCCGCTGCACGGATCCTCTCCCAGACCCTGAACCGTTTTCCCCCATCCGGAGATTGCGCCATGAAGACCCAGACCCTGCTGCAGTCCGCGCTCGCCACCGCCATCGCCCTCGGCGCCGGTTTCGGCAGCATCGCCCATGCCGCCGACGCGCCGGCCGAAAAGTGCTACGGCGTGGTCAAGGCCGGCAAGAACGACTGCCAGACCAACACCCACGCCTGCGCCGGCCAGGCCAAGGCCGACTCGCAGGGCGACTCCTGGGTTTATCTGCCCAAGGGCGCCTGCGAGAAGATCACCGGCGGCAGCCTGACCAAGAAGGCCTGATGCGTCCGGCCGGGGTCCGGCACGACCGCGACCCCGGACCTGCCCACCGTGAGTCCGCAGGAGAACCTCCGATGAATGCCGATACCGCTGCCATGCCGGCCCCGCCCGTCAGCCTGCCCGCCCGTCTCGTCCGTCTGCATGCGCTCGCCGATGCCGCGCTCGCCTGGCTGAAGGCGCCGGTCGACCTGCTCGTGCGCCTCTGGGTTGCCCAGGCCTTCTTCGCCTCGGGCCTGAGCAAGCTCGCGAGCTTCGATTCCACCGTGCTGCTGTTCACCTACGAGTACCACGTGCCGCTGCTGCCGCCCGAGCTTGCCGCCGTGCTCGGCACCACGGCCGAACTGGTGCTGCCGGTGCTGCTCGCCCTCGGGCTGTTCGGCCGGCTGACGCCGCTGGCGCTGTTCGTGTTCAACATCGTCGCCGTGATCTCGTATCCGGACCTCATGGAAGCCGGCCTGCACGAGCACATGGTCTGGGGTCTGCTGCTGCTGGTGACGATCGCGCACGGCCCGGGCGCGCTGTCCGCCGATCGCCTGCTCGGTCGCTGGATCGCCCGGCGGTGGGCGCAGTGAGTCCGGCCGGGCTCGCCGCCTCCCCGCTCGACGAGCTCGATCCGGCGCTGCGCGCTCTGGTCGAAGGCACCGCCGCCGTCACCGGCGATGCCTTCTTCCGCAGCCTGGTGCGCGGTGTCGCGCACGCACTCGGCGTGCGCTGGGCCTTCGTCGCCGAGTTCGCCGACGATCACCGCTTCGTGCGCATGCTCGCGTACTGGGACTACGACGATTTCATCGCCGAGGAGACCTTCGAGCTCGACGGCACGCCCTGCGAGCGCGTGCTGGGCGGCGAACCGGCCTTCTATCCGGCGCGCGTCGCCGATCTGTTCCCGCGCAACACCGACCTGCGCAAGATGGGCGCGCAGAGCTATCTGGCGATTCCGCTGCGCACCGCGGCCGGCGCCGTGCTCGGGCATCTGGCGGTGCTCGATGACCGGCCGATGGCCGGACAGCCGCGCGATCTGGCGCTGTTCCAGGTCTTCGGCGCCCGCGCCGCGGCGGAGCTGGAGCGCGTGCGCACCGAGCGGGCGCTGCGCGAGCGCGAGGCGCGCCTGGGCGCGATCCTCGATTCGACGCTCGATGCCGTGCTCTGCCTCGATGGCGATCGGCGCGTGGGCCTGTTCAACCCGGCCGCCGAGCAGGTGTTCCGCTGCCGCGCCGCCGAGGTGCTCGGCCAGCCGGT
>JAFEGB010000223.1 GCA_018240295.1 Pseudomonadota bacterium | reverse complement strand
TGCCGACCGTGCCGAGCGGCGTGCCGGCCCGGATGCGCTGTCCGATTTCGAGCGGCGCCTGGGTGTCGAGGTGCGCGTAGTAATGAAACTGCCCGCCGGGGCCGAGCACCGACACGATCAGCCCGCCGAGGCGGTTCTCGCCGACGCGCAGCACGATGCCGTCGGTGGCGCTGAGCACCGGCCGGCCGCGCGGCGCGAAGATGTCGATGCCCTGATGCCGGCGGCCTTCGCTGCGCGGCGCGCCCCAGCTGTCGCGCAACTGCGCCGGCGCGATGCCGGCGACCGGCACCGGCAGGTGCTGCGGCGTCTCGGCCGCCAGCAGCCGCGACAGATACAGCGCCGCCTCGACCTGCGGCTGCAGCAGCCAGCCGAAGCCGGCGAGCAGGCCGGCCATCAGCAGCCAGAACAGGCATTTCTGCAGGCGGCTCATGCGCAGGTTCCGAAGTCACGGAGAGGCCGTGCGCCCCGCAGGCATCGGACCCGCGGCGGCGGGCGGCGTTTCCCGACAACCGATGGTCGCCCGCCGCCGCGGCCCGCTACGCTGCGCCGGCGGTGGCGGGCGAGGGACGAACGATGCAGCCTCGCAGGGTGCGCATGAATGCGCACGCGGTGCGGCGTCAAAGTCAGACGTGAAGCAGCGGGGAAACGTCATCGCCGGGGTCGGTGGGTTTCCTGTGTCAACCCAGCCTACGGTTGCTGCCATGCGCGTCATGCACGTTTCCATGCGCGCCATCGCTGTCGGCCTCGCCCGCAGCCCGGCGTGCCACGTTTTCGTCCGTGCTCCGATGCCCCGCAAAGCGGCCTCCAGCGCCGTGATGCGCGCGCGGGTGGTTCAGGCAATCGCGACTGCGCCGCAGGCAGGCGCGCGTCGTCGCCGGCTGCAGACACGCCGAAGCCCGCCCGGCGCGGTTCCCGTGGCGCCGGGCGGGCTTCGTCAGCGGTGCTTCAGGCCGAGCGCATCTTGCGCAGCAGTTCCTCGACGATGGTGTTGAGGCGGTCGACTTCGGACGACAGGCTGCCGGCGGCTTCGTCGACGGCGCCGGTGGCGGCGCGCGAGGCGTCGGTGGCCCGGGTGACGGCGGCGATGCCGTCGCTGGTGCTGCGCACGCTGCCGGCGGCCTCGGCGACGTTGCGGGCGATATCGGTGGTGGCGGCGGACTGCTCGGTGACGGCGGTGGCGATGGTGGTGACGACGCTGCGCGTCTCGCCGATGACGCCGCCGATGCCGCGGATCTCGGCGGCGGTGTCCTTGACCACGCGCTGCACCTCGGCGACCTGCTGGGCGATGCCCTGGGTGGCCGAGGTGGTCTGCTTGGCGAGTTCCTTGACCTCGGTGGCGACGACGGCGAAGCCCTTGCCGGCCTCGCCGGCGCGCGCCGCCTCGATGGTGGCGTTGAGCGCGAGCAGGTTGGTCTGCTCGGCGATCGAGGTGATCAGGCCGACGATCGCGCCGATCTTGTCGGCGACCGCGGTCAGGCCGAGCACCTGATGATCGGCGCGCCCGACCGATTCGACCGCCTGGCTGCAGATCGCCGTCGACTTGTCGACCTGACGGGCGATCTCGCGGATCGAGGCCGACAGTTCCTCGGTGGCCGAGGCGACGGTCTGGGCGTTCTCGTCGGCGCGGGCGGCGGCGCGGGCGGCCTGCTGGGCCTGGGCGCGCGAGTGGTCGGCGGACTGCGCGAGGCCGGCAGAGGCGCTCTTCATGCTGGCGGCGGCGCGCGTCAGCTCGCCGGTGACGGCGCGGATGCCGGCTTCGAGTTCGTCGGCCATGCGCGCGAGCGTGGCGCGGCGTTCGGCTTCGAGCGTCTTCTGGCGCTCGATGCGTTCGGCCTCCTCGCGCTGCAGGCGCTCGTTGCGCTCCTGCTCGGCGCGGCGTTCCTGTTCCTGGCGTTCAACCTCGGCGGCGCGGGCGCGCTGCTCGCGCTCGCGCTCGGCGGCGGCCTGCGCGGCGGCGCGCTCGGCGTTGCTGCGGCGGATGTCGGTGGCCATCGTGCGCAGCGCCTCGGCGAGCTGGCCGGTTTCGTCGGCCGATTCGACGTGCAGCTCGCTGTCGAGGCGCCCGGCGGCGATCTCGCCGGCGAAGCGGGCGCTGGCGAGGATCGGCCGGGTGATGCTACGCGCCACCAGCCACATCGTGCCGACGCCGAGCACGAGGATCGCCAGCGCCACCAGCGTCTGCATCAGCACGTCGTGGCCGGCCCGCTCATGCAGGGCGGCGGCGAGGCTGGCGGCTTCGGCCATCGCGACCGTCTGCGGCACGGTGATCAGCACCGACCACGGCGTCTTGGTGTAGCCGAGCGTGATCGGCTCGAAGAACTTGAGCAGGCCGCTGGTTTCGTCGAGGACGACGTGGCTGCGGCCGTCGCGCACCACGGTCAGGTCGATGTCGTGGTCCTTGCCGACCAGCGGCCGGAACGAACTGCCGATCAGCCCGGGCTGGTCGCTGGCGGCGACGACGAGGCCGTCGTTGCTGACGATCGCCACCGAACCCTGGCCCTTGAACACCGAGGCATCGACCTGCTCGGCGAGCTTCTGCACGAAGGCGAGATCGAAGTCGGCACCGGCGACGCCGCGGAAGCGTCCGCCGATGCTGACCGGCACCGACATGGTGGCGAGATACACGGACTTGCCCTGCACGACGTAGGGCAGCGGGCCGAGGATGCTTTCCTGGCCGTTGGCCTGCGGGCCGAGATACCACGCGCCCTTGATGACGCCGTTCGGGTGGCGCTCGCGGCTGTCGTACTCGACCAGCGGCTGCACGGCGATGTGGCCGCTGCTGTCGCGCGTCCAGTAGGACAGGAAGCGGCCGCTGGCGTCGGTGCCGGCGCGATGCCCGGCGGCGGCTTCGGCGTCGAGGCCGTCGAGACCGTCCGGCTCCCAGGCGCTGTAGGTGCCGTTGAAGCGCGGATGGGCCTTCAGCACGCCGAGCAGGATGCCGTCGAGCTGGGCGCGGCGCAGCGCCGGCGGCGTGGCGACGGCGGTGTCATTGGCGGCGATCTGCTCGAAGGCGCGGGCCATGTTGCGCGCGGCGCCGAAGGCGGAGTCGAGTTCGGAGCGGATCAGCCCGGCCTGCGCCCGCGCCAGTGCCTGCAGGCTGCTGCGCGTGCCGCGTTCGAGCAGGTCGCCGACCCGCGCCTGCACGAAGGCTTCGGAACTGCGGTTGGATAGGGTCGCGAAACCGACCATCGCAATGGCGGTTCCGAGCAGGCACAGTCCGGCGAGGCCGGCAATCTTCAGTTGCAGGGAGCGCAGTTTCACAGGGCTTGTCCTTGGCGCGCGTTCGGGCACGGAGACGGATGACGTGGGTCCGCCATCTTGTCGGCTGCCGGTCGCTGCCCTGAATACCTTTGGCGCAAGGTTTGCGGAAAACATTGCAACATGCAGGGGCTTTGCTGCATTGCGGCATGCCGATCCTGCCGAGGATTCCCCGCCGATGAGCCGTATCGCCCTGATCCAGATGTGTGCCGGTGCCGATCCGGCCGCCAACTGCGCGACCGCCGGCCGGCTGGTCGCCGAGGCCGCTGCAGCCGGTGCCGGGCTGGTGGCATTGCCCGAGAGCTGGTTCTGCATCGATGCCGATCCGGCCGCCGGCCTGCGGCTGGCCGAGGACGAAGGCCGCGGGCCGCTGCAGGCGTTTCTGGCCGGGCTGGCGGCGCGCCACGGCGTCTGGCTGCTCGGCGGCACGCTGCCGCTGCGCGGCGAGGAGCCCGATCGCGTCTGTGCGGCGGCGCTGCTCTTCGATGCGCGCGGGCGCATCGGTGCGCGCTACGACAAGGTGCACCTGTTCGATGTCGATGTGGCCGATGCGCAGGGGCGCTACCGGGAATCCCGGGTCGTCGAGCCCGGCGAGCGCATCGTCGTTGCCGATACGCCGTTCGGGCGGCTCGGGCTGACGGTGTGCTACGACCTGCGCTTCCCGGAGCTTTTCCGGGCGATGAGCGCCGCCGGCGCCGAGGTGTTCGTCGTGCCCTCGGCGTTCACGGCCGTCACCGGCCGCGCGCACTGGGAGACCCTGCTGCGCGCCCGCGCGATCGAGAACCTCGCCTGGGTGCTGGCCCCGGCGCAGTGCGGCACGCATCCGGGCGGGCGCGAGACGCACGGCGACAGCCTCGTCGTCGAGCCCTGGGGCGAGGTGATCGCGCGCCGCGCGAGCGGCGAGGGCATCGTGCTCGCCGAAATCGACCTCGAACGCGGGCGGCGGCTGCGTGCGGAGTTTCCGTGCCTCGATCACCGGCGGCTGTAGCCGGCCGGCGTGGCGACGCGCCGCGCTGCGCCGGCGGATGCACGGCAGACGGCGCACGGGCTGCGGCGGTGCACCCCCGGTCGTCCCGCAGCGGCTTGCCGGACAGCCGGGCGATGCCGCCGTCAACACGGCGCCACATGGCTGTCATGCGCCTGCCATGCAGGCTCGCGGCGCATGCGCGCTTCGCGTTACCTTGACGAACAACTGCCCCGATGCCCCCCGAGGTCCCCGCCATGAGCACCGTTGCATCCGACGTACCCGCCGCCGCCACCGGCGGCGGTTCCGCGCTCGATCTGGCGCGGGCCCTGATCCTCGCGCCGGCCGGGCTCGACGAGCCGCGGCTCGAATCGGCGCTCGGCACGCTGCTCGGCCATGCGGTCGATTACGGCGATCTGTACTTCCAGGTGCGCCGCGCCGAGTCCTGGTCGCTGGAGGACGGCGCGGTGAAGTCGGCCGCGCACAACATCGACCAGGGCGTCGGCGTGCGCGCGATCGCCGGCGAGCGCACCGGCTTCGCGTATTCGGACGAGCTGCACGCGCCGGCGCTGCTCGAAGCCGCGAAGGCTGCGCGTGCGATCGCCGCAAGCGGCAAGGGCCCGGAGCAGGGCGTGCGCATCGCCGGCACCCGGCCGGCGACGGCGCTGTACGCGCCGCTCGATCCGCTCGGCACGCTGAGCGCCGACGAGAAGATCCGCCTGCTCGAAGCCGTCGATGCCGAGGCGCGCCGCCAGGACCCGCGCGTCACGCAGGTCATGGTCAGCCTCGCCGCGGTGCAGGACGCGATCCTGATCGCCGCCTCCGACGGCACGCTGGCCGGCGACGTGCGCCCGCTGGTGCGCCTGAGCGTCAGCGTCATCGTCGAGCACAACGGCCGGCGCGAGCAGGGCGGCTCGGGCGGCGGCGGGCGCGTCGCCTACGGCTATTTCCTCGATGAGGAGCGCGCGCTCGGCTATGCGCGCGAGGCGGTGCGTCAGGCGCTCGTCAACCTCGAAGCCGAGGAAGCCCCGGCCGGCACGATGGATGTCGTGCTCGGCCCCGGCTGGCCCGGCGTGCTGCTGCACGAGGCGGTCGGCCACGGCCTCGAAGGCGACTTCAACCGCAAGGGCACCTCGGCCTACAGCGGTCGCCTCGGCCAGAAGGTCGCCTCCGAGCTCTGCACGATCGTCGATGACGCCACGCTCGCCGACCGGCGCGGTTCGCTCAGCGTCGATGACGAGGGCACGCCCGGCGAATGCACGGTGCTGATCGAGCACGGCGTGCTGCGCAACTACATGCAGGACAAGCAGAACGCCCGGCTGATGGGCATGCGCCCGACCGGCAACGCCCGGCGCGAGTCCTACGCGCACCTGACCATGCCGCGCATGACCAACACCTACATGCTGCCCGGCGCGCACGATCCGGCCGAGATCGTCGCCTCGGTCGAGCGCGGCCTGTACGCGGTCAACTTCGGCGGCGGCCAGGTCGACATCACCTCGGGCAAGTTCGTGTTCTCGGCGAGCGAGGCCTATCTGATCGAGAACGGCAGGGTCACGCGGCCGGTCAAGGGCGCGACGCTGATCGGCAACGGCCCCGAGGCGATGAAGCGCGTCAGCATGGTCGGCAACGACCTGAAGCTCGACCTCGGCGTCGGCACCTGCGGCAAGGACGGCCAGAGCGTGCCGGTCGGCGTCGGCCAGCCGACGCTGCGGCTCGACGGCATCACGGTCGGCGGCACCAAGACCTGAGCCGGAGCGCGGCTGCCGGCTCCGTCCTTCGTCCGAAGTGACCGGGGCCGGTCCGGCGCTGCGCATCCGGCGGCTGAAGTCCGGTCCCGGGCATCCGTCGGGGTGTCGCACGGGCACTCATTTGTGTCAGACAGATTTACAGGGCAGCCCGGTACAGTCGGGATGTCTCTGCGCAAGCGTATGATTGAAAGGCAAATGCCGGACGTGGCCTGCCTGATGCAATCTCCGTTGCAACCGG
Source organism: Pseudomonadota bacterium (assembly GCA_018240295.1). Taxonomy (GTDB): domain Bacteria; phylum Pseudomonadota; class Gammaproteobacteria; order Competibacterales; family Competibacteraceae; genus Plasticicumulans. The sequence continues at coordinate 8,552 of JAFEGB010000223.1, read as the reverse complement.
CGTCTCGCCGGTGCGGCGGACATGCGACCCGTGTCCACCGGGCACGGGCCCTGCGTCCGGGGTCCGTACGGCGGCGCACCGGCGTCGCCCGGCGGTCAGGGCCAGGCAGGCAAAGACACAGGGCGGAGGCACCCGGACCGAGCGGGGGAGGAGACCGGTTCACGCCGCGGTCGCTCACCGACGGGGGCCGTCATGAAGCGCACCGCACTGCTTCTTTCGTCTGATCCCTTCCCTGTTCCTGCCGCGAATCATGTGCCGGCTCCCGCGTCCGGCCCCGTCCGCCGGCGACCGGCTGCCGCCGGCGGTTTCCGCAGCCTCCCGCTCGCCGGCGCGCTGCTCTGCGGGCTCGGCCTCGCGGTGCCGGCGCAGGCCTTCTCGATCCTCGGCGTCAACGCCGGCGGCAACCTCACCAGCGCGCTCGGCGTCGACGAGATGTTCCGCTGGAACGGCATCGCGACGGTCGGTGGCGTCAGGACCATCGGCTACCGGCTCGATCCGGGTTTCACGCTGGCGCAGCAGGCGGCGATCGACCGGGCGTTCGCGACCTGGAACACGGTCGCGAGCGCGCAGCCGAACATGATCGCGTCGCCGGGGGCCTTCGATCTCGAAACCGTCGCAGTGCACGAGATCGGCCATGCGCTCGGGCTCGCGCACTCCGGCGTGCGCGAGGGCGACACGCCGAATCCGCGCTTCTTCGACACCGACCAGAACGCCTTCAACCTGATGCCGAATCCGGATCGCACGACGCTGGCGCGCAACGTCACGAGCCGCCCGACCGTGGATTTCTTCCCCGGTCCCGGCCTGTCCTCGAGCGTGATGAGCTACGACGCCAGCCTCGCGCCGGGCTATCTGCGCACGCAGCTCGAACACGACGATGTCGGCGGCCTGCGCTATGCCGGTGCCGGCCCCGACAACCTCTCCGGCAACGGCGACGACTTCGAATACCGCTTCGTGCGCATCAATGCTGCGCCGATCCAGGATTTCAACGCCTTCGGCCAGCTCGTGCCCGGCATCGACATCGTCCGCAACCCGACCGAACACATCGATGCCGGCATCATCGACGTGTTCAACGGCAACCCCTTCGGTGCCGGCGGCATCGCCGACATGGTCTATGACCGCACCGGCTTCACCGGCAACGGCACGTTCTCGATCCTCGGCGGCGACATCTACCTGAGCGCGACGACGCTGGAGGACCCGTACCGGAGCTTCCCGGGCGTGTTCACGTTCACCGATCCGGCCTGCGACGCCGACGACGTCTGCAACGGTCTCGGCACCGCGCATTTCGATACCGGCCAGAACGGCCGCACGCCGTTCAACGTCAACTTCGACTACGACAGCGCCGTCTATCCGGTGCAGCCGGCCGGCGTGTTCCGGCTCGGCACGCTGGCCGTGACCAACGGCGAAACCTTCGCAGGCTCGGTGCCGGAGATCGGCAACACCAGCAACTTCCACCTGAACCTGCATCTGGCGTCGAGCGACGGCGCCAACGTCGGCGACCTGCTGCTCGGCTATTACTCGTCGCCGAACGTGTTCCCGAACCTGCGCGATCCGGGCAACGCCGACATCCTCTACGACGCGCGCCATCCGGAGTTCGGTGGCGTGTACATCCTGGAAGGCAACACGCTTGCCGAGGCGCTGACCAACGTCAACCTGCTCGGGCATCTCGGCTCGATCGAGTTCGACGGCTTCGAACTGCCGCCCGGGCCGTTCGCCGACGGCAACAGCTTCCTCGCGCCGCTGCCGGGCGGTTCGTTCACGGGACCGCAGGGCAGCTTCCTGATCGGCGTGCCGGAGCCGGCGTCGCTGCTGCTGCTGTCGGCGGCGCTGCCGCTGCTGCATCGGCGCCGCTGCCCGGCCTGAAGCCTGCCCCTGTCCGCACGACCGGCCCCCGGCCCCTGCCTGCCGGGGGCCGCCGCGCGGGATGACCGGCCGGCTTGCCGGATCAGTCCTGCCAGGCGCCGGCGCGCAGCAGCCGGAACAGCTCGCGGCGCGACTTCGGCGGCTTGCCGGTCGAGAGTTCGCGCTGGGCGTTGCGGATCAGCTGGCGGATCTGCTGGCGATCGGCCTGCGGGTAAGCGGTCAGGTACTCCCCGAGCACGGTCTCGTCGCCGGCGACCATCGCCTCGACCCAGCGCTCGACCTGATGCTGGCGGCGCTTCGACTCGGCGCTGGTCGAGTCGAAGCGCGCGAGCACGTCGAGGATCGGCTGCGGATCGATGCGTCGCATCAGCTTGCCGATGTACTGCATCTGACGGTAGCGTCCGCCGTGTGCGCTGATGCGCCGGCATTCGGCGATCGCGCCGGCGAGATCCTCGGGCAGCGGCACCTGCCGCAGCTGCGCCTCGGGCAGGCCGACCAGCCGCTCGCCGAGCGTCTGCAGGGCTTCGGCCTCGCGCTTGCGCGCGGACTTGCTCGGGCCTTCGGGCTGCGTGTCGCCGGTGTCGGCGAAATCGTCGGAACGGTTCATCGGGGAGCGATCTCCACACCGGTGCCGGGCAGTGTCCGGCGCCTGCGGGTGGGTATCCGGACCAGGCCGGTCAGGGCCGCCCGGGCAGGGAGGCAGAAAAACGGGGGCGCGATGGTAGCGCGTCGCAGGCGCCGTGTCGGCCCCGTGCCTTGCCAGCAACATCACGCCCGTGCGGTCCACGACCGGCAGCCGCACGGGTGCCACGCCGCTGCCCGTGCCGGGTGGCGGCCCTGCCCTTCCGATGTCCAGGAACGATCGCCATGCCGGATTCCCAGCTCAGCCCAGCCAGTGCGTCCCTGCCCGCCACGGCGCCGTCGGCCCTGCCCGAGCGCGCCGAACTCGACCGGCTGGTCGGGATGATCCTCGACGAGGCGCGCCGGCTCGGTGCCACCGAGTCCGAGGCCGCCGTCAGCTTCAGCGACGGCCTGTCGGTGTCGGTGCGCCTCGGCGAGGTCGAGACCCTCGAATACCAGCGCGACCGCGGCCTCGGCGTCACCGTCTATTTCGGCAGGCGCAAGGGCTCGGCGAGCACCTCGGACTGGCGCGAGCCGGCGCTGCTCGAAACCGTGCGCGCCGCCTGCGACATCGCCCGCTACACGGCCGAGGACCCGTGGTCCGGCCTCGCCGACCCGGCCCGGCTGGCGCGCGCGCCGCTGCCGGAACTCGACCTGCATCACCCGTGGGCGCTCAGCGCCGAGCAGGCCATCGACATCGCCCGTGACTGCGAGGCGGCGGCACGCGGCTTCGATGCGCGCATCAGCAACAGCGACGGCGCCTCGGTCGGCCGGCACGAGTCGCTGGTCGTCTATGGCAACTCGAACGGTTTCCTCGGCGGCTATCCGTCGACGCGCCATTCGCTGTCGTGCTCGGTGATCGCCGCCGACCCGCAGGCCGACGGCCGCATGGAGCGTGATTACTGGTACACCAGCGACCGCGACGCCAGCCGCCTCGAAGCCCCGGATGCGGTCGGCCGGCGCGCGGCCGAGCGCGTGCTGCGCCGCCTCGGCGCCCGGCGCATCGGCACGCGCACGGCGCCGGTGCTGTTCGTGCCGGAGCTGGCGCGCGGCCTGGTCGGGCACTTCCTCGGCGCGATCCGCGGCGGCGCGCTGTACCGCAAGTCGAGCTTCCTGCTCGATCGCGCCGGCACCGCGGTGTTTCCGGACTTCATGCAGATCCACGAGCGCCCGCACCTGCCGCGCGCCCTCGGCAGCGCCGCCTTCGACGGCGAGGGCGTCGCCACGCAGGATCGCGATCTGGTCTGCGACGGCGTGCTGCAGGGCTACGTGCTCGATTCGTATTCGGCCCGCCGGCTCGGCCTCGAAACCACCGGCAACGCCGGTGGCGTGCACAACGTCATCGTCGGGTCGAGTGCGCCGGCCGTCGGATACGACGAACTGCTCGCGGCGATGGGCACCGGCCTGGTCGTCACCGAACTGATGGGCCACGGCGTCAACGCCGTCACCGGCGACTACTCGCGCGGGGCGGCCGGCTTCTGGGTCGAGAACGGCGAGCCGGTGCACCCGGTCGAGGAAATCACCATCGCCGGCAACCTGAAGACGATGTTCGAGACGCTGCAGATGATCGGCAGCGACATCGACCTGCGCGGCAACGTGCGCTGCGGCTCGATGCTGCTCGCGCCGATGACGATCGCGGGGGCGTGAGCGACCGCGGTGCCTGTAGCGGCATGCCACGCGCGCGGCGCGGCATGCCGTCTGCCAGGACCTGGGCAGGAGTGGTGCAAGCAATGGAGCGCTGCAAATCGCGAATTCAAATGAACAAACGCAACGCTGACCACGGTACGCGGTACCTGCGGCCAAGTGCTTGACATGCTCTCGGTAATCCAGGAGTCATGACATGATCAATCAAATCAGACTCGACAGCTTTGGGCCGCTCTCCAGTATCGATTGGTCGGCGCTGGGCAGGATCAATCTGGTCATTGGTGGCAATGGCAGCGGAAAGACATTCTTGCTCAAGGCCATCTATAGCAGCCTGCGCACACTGGAAGAAAAGCGTGGCGACGAGCAGCGCTCTGAGGCCGAGATTCTGGTCGACAAGCTGCACTGGACGTTTCAGGCCGAGAAGATCGGCGATTTGGTGAGCAAGGGGGGAGATACACCCTTGTCGAGTGTGATCACCATGGATGGACAGGCATTTTCCTACAGTTTTGGCAGGGACACCAGCAGACAGATTTCCAGTCTGGAAAACCATGTCCCCCCACGCGCCAGCAATTCGGTTTTTCTGCCGGCCAAGGAAGTGCTGTCGCTGCATCAGATCATTCTGAAAACGCGAGAGCAGGATAGGGTTTTCGGGTTTGACGATACCTATTATGATCTCGCCAAGGCACTGCGCATTTCCACCAGCAGAGGCAAAAACTACAGGGAATTTGCCGAGTCACGCACTTTGCTGGAAGGCATTCTCGGCGGGGTGATCGAGTATGACGAAACATCAGGCCGCTGGCTGTTCGCCAAAGGTCGTCACAGGTTCCCTATCGGGGTCACGGCCGAAGGCATCAAGAAGATCGCCATCCTGGACACCCTGCTGGGTAATCGGTATCTGGATCCCGGTTCGGTGGTGCTGATGGATGAGCCCGAATCAGCCCTGCATCCCGCTGCCATCGCGCAACTGCTGGATATTGTTGCCCTGCTGGCCGAACGTGGCATCCAGTTCTTCATGGCCAGCCATTCCTATTTCGTGGTCAAGAAGTTGTTCCTGATTGCCCAGCAGCGCAGTTGGTCGATCCCGATCATTTCTGCCACCGACAACGCCTGGATTGATGATGATTTGAAAAACGGCATGCCTGATAACCCCATCATTGCCGAGTCGATCCACCTCTACCAGCAGGAAGTGGAGTTGGCGCTGCAATGACCACGCAAGCCATCATCGAATCAGGGATGACGTTTGGTCCGTATCCGGAAGGGGTGTGCTTTTACATTGAGAAAAGCCGATGCTACCGCCAGATTCAGGAAGGCGTCCAGATTGCGGAGTTTTTGTTGCTTAGACAGCAGAATGGTGAGCCGGTGGTGTGGATTGTCGAGGCCAAGTCGAGCAGCCCGAAGCCGGCAACGCGAGCTGGTTTTGATAAATTTATCGACGAAATCCGCACCAAGTTCACCAATAGCTTGTTGCTTGGCATGGCCGCCCGGTTGCAACGTCACCCGGCGGCGGCAGACGAGTTGCCGGATACCTTCAAGGCGCTTGATCTGCAAGCAACCGGGTTCCGCTTCGTGCTGGTTATCAACGGGCACCAAAAAGACTGGCTGCCGCCTTTGCAAGATGCGTTGGCCATGGCTTTGAAAACGGTAGTCAAAACATGGGCGCTCCCGCCTATGTCCGTGACGGTATTGAATCATGAATCAGCACGACAATTCGGCTTGATACTGTAAGCATCAGCATTTTCGTCAAGATGGCGGGCTGAAAGACTTCAGTGGACCGTGGCTGCCCGTGGATCGTAGATAATTGGAGCCTGCGTTGGCGGCGACAATCAGGCGATCAGTGCGGAGGCCTGCAAATTGCGCAGACCCGATCCTGCAGGTACTCGGCGGGCTTGCTGGCGATGATCTGCGGTCGGTCGCCCGAGGTGGACGCTGGCCGTGCGCCCGTCGCGATCACGGACGACGGCCATCATGCGCTGCAACAAATGTCACGATCCGTCGATTGCCGCTCGTGGCGGCGCGCGGCTACTCTGCGCTCCGCCCTGATCGTCGCCGGCGCGTCGTTGCCGGGTGATCCGCCACCGTTCCCGTCCGCCCCGCGACCGGCGCCTGCCGCAGCCGTCCGGTACGGCTGCGGCTGCACCGATGGAGTCGTTCTCCTTGACGCCAATCCCGCTGTGCGTGGATCTGGACGGCACGCTGATCCGTTCCGATTTGCTGGTCGAGTCGTTCTTCCTGCTGCTGAAGCACCGGCCGCTGTGCCTGTTCCTGGTGCCGCTGTGGCTCTGGCGCGGCAAGGCGGTGCTGAAGTACGAGATCGCCCGGCGCGTGCAGCCCGACTACGCGCTGCTGCCGTATGACACCGCCTTCCTCGACTGGCTGCGCGCCGAGCATGCGCGCGGCCGGCCGCTGTGGCTGTGCACGGCCTCGCACCGGCTGCTGGCCGAGCCGCTGGCCGAACACCTCGGGCTGTTCGAGCGCGTGCTGGCGAGTGAGGACGGGCTCAATCTTTCCGGCGCACGCAAGCGCGAGCGTCTGGTCGCGGCGCTCGGCGAGCGCGGGTACGACTACGCCGGCAATGCCGCGATCGACCTCGAAGTCTGGCGCCACGCGCGGCACGCGATCAGCGTCGACCTGCCGGCGCGGCTGCGCCCGGAGCTGGCGCGGGTGGCGACGATCGAGCGCGAGTTCGCGCCGCGCCCGGCGGGCCTGAAGGTCTACGCGCAGGCGCTGCGCCTGCACCAGTGGGTGAAGAACCTGCTGATCTTCCTGCCGCTGCTGCTCAGTCACCAGATCGATGTCCGCGCCATCGCCGCGAGCCTGACCGCCTTCCTGGCCTTCGGCCTCTGTGCATCGAGCGTCTATCTGCTCAACGACCTGCTCGACCTGCCCTCCGACCGCCGTCATCCGCGCAAGCGTCAGCGGCCGTTCGCGAGCGGCGCGCTCGGGCTGGTGCGCGGCGCGCTGCTGATTCCGGCGCTGCTGGCGCTGGCGGGCCTGCTGTGCCTCGGCCTGCCGGCGGAGTTCTTCGGCATGCTGACGCTGTATTACGCGCTGACGGTCGCGTACTCGGTGAAGCTCAAGGAGTTCGTGCTGATCGACGTGATTGCGCTCGCCGGGCTGTATACCAGCCGCATCCTCGCCGGCGCCGCGGCGGTCAGCCTGCACAACTCCTTCTGGCTGCTGGCGTTCTCGGTGTTCCTGTTCCTGAGTCTCGCGCTGGTCAAGCGCTATGCGGAGCTGCGCGAGATGCTGCGCCGCGGCCGCGAGCGCGCCAGCGGGCGCGACTACAGCACGCACGACCTGGCGCTGCTGCAGACGCTCGGCATCGCCTCGGCCTACAACAGCGTGCTGGTGCTGGCGCTGTACATCAACAGCGACACCAGCCGCCAGCTCTACGCCCGGCCGGAGCTGATCTGGCTGCTGTGTCCGGTGCTGCTGTACTGGGTCAGCCGCGTCTGGCTGAAGACGCACCGCGACGAGATGCACGACGACCCGGTCGTGTTCGCGGTGCGCGACCGCGCCAGCCGCTGGCTGCTGTTCGCAACCGGGCTGATCGTGCTGGCGGCGGTGTAGCCATGACGCGCGCCTGCACTCCCTCCTGGGGCCGGTATCCGCGCGTCGTGCAGCACGCCCGGCCGCTCACCGACCGCGATGCGCCGCTGCCGGCGAGCGACACGAGCTGGCTGCCCTACGGCAACGGCCGCAGCTACGGCGATTCCTGCCTCAACGACGGCGGCGGCGTGCTGCTCGCACGCGGGCTGGACCGCTTCATCGGCTTCGATCCGCAGAGCGGCGTGCTCGCATGCGAGGCCGGCGTGCTGCTTGCCGATATCCTCGCGCTGGCCGTGCCGCAGGGCTGGTTCCTGCCGGTGACGCCGGGCACGCGCTACGTGACCGTCGGCGGCGCGCTCGCCAACGACGTGCACGGCAAGAATCACCACCGCGCCGGCAGCTTCGGCCGGCACCTGCGTGGCTTCGAGCTGCTGCGCTCGGACGGCAGCCGCCGCTGGTGCAGCGCGCACGAACACGCCGACTGGTACGGCGCGAGCATCGGCGGCCTCGGCCTGACCGGGCTGGTGACGCGCGTCGAGCTGCAGCTGCGGCGCATCGCCAATCCGTGGATCGCCGGCGAGACCATCCGCTTCGGCTCGCTCGCCGAGTTCGATGCGCTGTCGGCCGAATCCGATGACGACTACGAATACACGGTGGCGTGGATCGACTGCGCGGCCGCGGCCGGACGCGGGCTGTTCATGCGCGGCAACCACGCGCCGGCCCTGCCGCGGACCCGGCCGGCGGCGAAGCCCGGCCGGCTGCGCGTGCCCTTCGTGCCGCCGGTGTCGCTGATCAACGGTCCGACGCTGCACGCATTCAACGCGCTGTACTACCACCGGCCGGTCGGCGGACGCGGATGCACGCAGATCACGCATTAC
>JAFEGB010000222.1 GCA_018240295.1 Pseudomonadota bacterium | reverse complement strand
CCGGCGAAAGAGTCGAGGATGAGGTCGCCGGGGTTGGAGGCTAGTGTCAAAGCTCGCTCAATGAGTCGTTCAGGCTTTGGTGTTCCAAAAAGATTGTCGCCAAATAAAGAGCGCATTTCCTTTTTTGATTCATCGTTGTGGCCAACCTCGTTGTAGTTCCAGATTGTGGTGCTTGGAATTGTGTCGGTGACTTCTGAAATGAATCTTTTATAGGCTGGTTTGGCATCGCCATTAATGCCGAACCAGATTCGATTGTCGGCAATAAGTTCTGAGAATTTTTCTTTTGTAAAGCGCCAACTTGTTCCAGGGGGCGGGAGTACAATGCGGCCTGATGGTAGTTTGATTGGAAATATTGCATATTCTCTGGCTTCGTTTCTTAATACGTCGCTGGGTTTCCATGGTCCGCGAGGGTCGTTGTCTTTGTTAACGTATCTGCCGGTTTGTTTTTCTGTTTTTGGAAGGCGTCCGAGGTTGAATTTAGTCAGGTTTTTGGCAAAGACGAGAATAAAGTCATGGGAATTTGAGAAGTGTTTTGAGTCGGATTTTGGTGCATACTTTTTTTGCCAAATCACGGTGGATATAAAATTGGCTCTGCCGAAAATTTCATCGCAAAGCACTTTTAGGTAATGTCCCTCATTGTCATCGATCGTAATCCAGAGTGATCCATCTTCGGATAGCAATTGCCGTATGATCTCGAGGCGGTCGCGCATTAGTCCCAGCCAGATTGAATGCTCAAGTCCATCTTCGTAATTGAATAATGCGCTGCCGGTGTTGTACGGCGGGTCGATGAACACGCACTTCACCTTGCCGGTGAATTCCTGCTCCAGCGCCTTCAGTGCCAGCAGGTTGTCGCCGAACATCAGCCGGTTGTCGAAGAGGTCGCTGTCGGTGACCCGATGCCGGGCATGGAAGGATTTCGCCGGGTCTTCGAGCAGGATGCGCGGCTCCAGCCGCGGGCGCTTGTCCTTGCCGATCCAGGTCAGTTCGAGTTTCTGTCTGCTCATGCGATGAGGCTTCCGTCAATCATTCCAGTCAAACCTTGAGTGCGTCGAGGCAGGCCAGCCAGTTTGCAAAATGCGGGCAGCGGGCACGCATGGCATCGAGGCCGATGTCGCAGGCGATCAGCGGGCCATGCAATGGCTTCTGATAACCCGGCATCGCTGCCTTGATGCGTTTGGAGGGTGCGGTCTGAGGGCCGTCATTGATCGCTTCCGGTTCGATCGCAAGTGTCAATTGCCGAACGACGGCTGTATCCGCCCAGGTCGCAAAGTGTTCCGGTGCGACGAACAGCAGGGCTTCAAACTCATGCACCTGCAGGTAGGGCAGGAAATTGCTCAGACCCAGATCAAGCGACATCGCCTGCTCGATCATGGCTGCCTTGTCGGCACCGCAACGCAACTGCCGCCAGCCGTCGGCATTGCGGCCGGGGAAGTCGGTCGGCAAGGCGTACAGGTCGAACATCGTGGTAATCAGGGCAGTTTCGTCCTGCCTGCACAGACGTTCAATCTGCCGGCGCACTTGCCCGTAACTCACCACACCGCCTTTGTGACCGGGGCTGGTATTGGCGATGATCGGCGTCAGATAGATGCCGATACGCGCGTAATGCGGCACCAGCAGTTCATTGACAAAGGCTTCTTCGGTCTGACCCTCGACCAGAATCTTGACGCGCTTCATCGTGCCGGCCTGCCACCGAGCAGGTTCTTCTTCCAGAGTTCGCCCAGGCTGTAATCAGCGAGCCATTCGCGCAAGGTTTCGATATCCAGACGCCGCAGCGTCGAGGCGCCGCCGGATTTGTCGACCACGATCAGGTCATCGGCCTCGAATTCATTGACCAGTTCCACCGACTGGGTGGAGACAATCAGTTGATGCTGTTCGGATGCTGATTTCATCAGGCCGGCAAGCACCGTGATGGCGAAAGGATGCAGGCCGAGTTCCGGTTCATCGATCAGGATGGTGGCCGGCATGAAGGCTTCCGGTTGTAACAGTACGGTCGCCAGACAGATGAAGCGCAGCGTGCCATCCGACAGCGCGCTGGCGGTAAACGGTACGTCCCGCCCGGCTTCGGTCCATTCGAGCTGGATTTTGTCCTTGTTCTCGACCGTGGGGCGCAGATGGAAATCGCCGAAAAATGGCGCGATCAGTTGCACGGCCTTGACGATGCGCCGGTAGTTGCCCGATTCGTCCTGCAATTTCAGCCGGTACAGGAAGGCCGCAAGATTGCGGGCGTCCTCCCGCAAGTATTCGTTATCATTGATGCCGTGGATCTGTTTGACCAGTGCGCTGCGACTGGTGTCATGAAAATGATAAAGCCGCCAGCTACGCATGGCCGGAACGACGTAATCGTAGATTGCGGTCGTGGTTTTTTGCTGTTCGGCATAGGATTCGAAGTGTCCCGATTTCGATCGCCAGTTCCCATGCTGATTCCACCACAGCGCCTCCTGCGCGAATACCATGCGGTTGTCCTGGGTCGGTCGCAGCGTGAAGCGGTAGCCGTTATCGCCGAAGTACAGTTCGGCACGCATTTCCTCGGACTGCTTGCGGCCGAAATGCAGCAAGGCATCCGGTCCGCCCATCTCGCCGATGCTCAATTGCAACTGCTCATCCAGAATGCGCGGGATCAGCCGGAAAAAGCCGATGAAGTTCGATTTGCCGGCACCATTGGCGCCGATCAGCACATTGAGTCGGCCAAGTTCGATATCACATTCGGCGATGGACTTGTAGCCACGCAGGACGATCCGGGTGATCTGACTGGCATCGCTGACGGTTTTCATGGTCGGGGCCGGTCCTGTCTGGTCATATCAATCACAGCTGAACACCCGATCGTTTCAGCCCCTCCCTCCTCGCGGGGCATAGGTATCTACACAACTTGCCGCATCGGTTCCCGGACGTGTCCGGACAGCGCGGATGGATCAGAACGGCGGCAAGACGTTGATGAACAAGCCCCTCCCCCCTCGCGGGGGAGGGGTTGGGGAGAGGGGGTAATGTTCGGGCGCAGTGCCGGCGCCTCCCCCTCTCCCCCGGCCCCTCTCCCGCAAGGGGAGAGGGGAGATCGACGCCCGGACGTTGATCGGTCGATCCATCCGGCCCGCGGAACCGCTGACTTGTGTAGATACCGATGCTCGCGGGGGAGGAGTTGGGGAGAGGGGGATAAACAGCGCATTCACGTGTGATCGGTATCATTCCAGTTCCCATTCGATCGTGAACAGTTCGCGCTCCTGCACCTGCTGCCGGAGCTGCAGTTCCAGTTGATCGATCAGCGCGTTGCGCTGCACCTCGACTTCATCCTGGCGTGCATAGAGTTCGCGACGCATGCGGCTGCGCCGGCTTTCCAGTTCGCGCTGCTGCTTCTGGCAGGCGAGCTTGTCCTGCAGCGTCGGGGCGGTGGCGGCCGTGCGGCGCACGTTCTTGATTTCGGCATCGAGGTCCTTGATCTGCTGCTCCAGCCCGAGCTTCAGGTCATCCGCCCAGGCATCGAGCTTCTGCACCTCCTGCTCGAAATAACCGAGGTTGCGCGCGTGGATCGCGCCAAGCAGGGCCGAGCGGCGCGTCTCGATGTCGGCGAGCAGCGCGGCATCGGGCTCGCAGAACAAGCCGACTGCGTGCGCGGTGGCCGGCAGGCGCAGCAGCTTGTCCGGATCATCTTCCGGCAACAGCGTGCCTTCGGCCGTGCTCGCGGCCACCAGCAGATGCTGCTCCTGCTGCCCGAGCGCCTCGATGCAGACGAGCCGCACGCTCAGCCAGCCGCCATGACCGCGATACGCCTTCAGCGAACTGAGCTGCGCACCATGCGCGTCGTAATCGAACACGAGACGGGCGCTGCCGGTCGTGCGCGCCTGCGCCCGTTCGAGCACCCATTGCGCCAGCGGATGGTGGATGCGGTAGAGGTGCGCATCACCGCTGCGCCGCGGCAGTTCGTAACGCCCGGTTTCGACGCCGGCGAGTCCGGCGCAGCCGCCCGGCAGGCGCTGCAGCACGAAGCCGTCGTCATCGAAACGGGCGCAGTCGCCGAGTTCGGTGCGGGTCACGTCCATCAGCATGCGTTCGAAGCGGCTGCGGGCATTGCGGCTGTCCTCGGCGCGCAGACGCAGGCGTTCGTGGACGGACTCGTCGAAATTCTCCAGCAGCAGGCGACCGGTCTTGAGCATCTGCTCGTCGATTTCGCCGGACAGTTCATCCTGCAGTTGCGCAAAGCTCGCCGCGATCTGCGCCGGCTCGCGGCATTGCTGGTAAATCCCGGCGATCCGGCGCTCGAAATCGACGCCGGAGCCGATTGCACCCAGCACCTCGTCACTGGCCCCGAACACGCCTTCGAACAACTGGAATTTCTGGCTCAGCAGTTCGTAGACGCGCTTGTCGGCCTCGTTGCTCAGGTCGACGAAATTGACGACGACGACATCGTGCTGCTGGCCGTAGCGGTGACAGCGGCCGATGCGCTGCTCGATGCGCTGCGGATTCCACGGCAGGTCGTAATTGATGACCAGCGAGCAGAACTGCAGGTTGATGCCCTCGGCGCCGGCCTCGGTGGCGATCATGATCCGGCCGCGCTCGCGGAAGTGTTCGACCAGCGCAGCGCGGGTGTCGGCCGTCTTCGAGCCGGTGATGCGGTCGCTGCCGCGATGGCGCTTGAGCCAGTCCTTGTAGATGGCCTGGGCGCGGGCATCGCTGTTGCTGCCATTGAACAACACGATGTCATCGCCCCAGGGCGTGCGGCCGAGCAGGTCGAGCAGATAGTCCTGCGTGCGCCGCGACTCGGTGAAGATGATCGCCTTGTGCGCGGCACCGAGCCGTTGCAGCTCGGCAAAGGCCCGCTCCAGCGCCGTCAGCAGCGCCTTGCCCTTGGCGTTGTCGCGGATGCCGGCGGCCAGCGCACGAAAACGCCGCAGCTCGTCGATTTCCTGCTCGATGGCCGTGCGTTCGCTGCTGACAGCGGCCGGTCGGCTTTCAGGCGCGTCGGGTTCGGTATCGGCGGCGTCTTCCCCGGCATCGTCATGCGCCTCGTAGTCTTCGAGCACGGCCGCGCCGAGATCGGTGAGGGGGGCCGATGCATCGAGCAGCGCCTGCAGGCGCTTCGCCATCGTTTCCAGCGCGCCGGCGACGGCGTGCGTGCTGGAGGCGAGCAGTTTCCAGAGCACCAGCGAGATCAGTTGCCGCTGGCCTTCGGGCAGCGCGCAGAGCTTCGGCCGGCGCAGGTAATCGGCCACGAGTTGCGAGAGCTGCTGTTCTTCGGCGCCGGGCGTGAATTCCTGCACGATCGCCCGGCGCGCCGTGTAGGAGAGATACGCCTGCACCTCGCGGCGCAGCGTGCGCTTGCACCCCGGCGCGAGCCGCACGCGCAGCGCCTTCAGCGACAAGCCCTTGTCCGGGCCGGTGAACTGCAGCCGGAAACTTTCCGGATCGCCGAACACGCGCTCGTCGATCAGGCTGACCAGTCCGTAGAGTTCGAGCAGCGAGTTCTGCAGCGGGGTCGCCGTCAGCAGCACCTTGGCCTGCACGTGCGCGAGCGCATCCCGGAGCGTGCGGGCGATGACGTTGCCGGGCTTGTAGACGTTGCGCAGGCGATGCGCCTCGTCGAGCACGACCAGATCCCAGCCGATCGCCATAAGGTCGCGCGCCCGGGTCTTCGCGAACGGGTAGGAGCAGATCACCGGCCCGGTGCTGGTCACGAAGGGGTTGGCCTGACCCTGACGCTGCAGCGCCTGATAACTCTTCGCTTCGAGGATCAGCGCCTGCAGGCCGAACTTGTCCTGCAGCTCCTGATGCCACTGCTTGCGCAGGTTGGCCGGCACGACGATCAGGATGCGCCGCCGGCGCTCGGCCCAGCGCTGCGAGATCACCAGTCCGGCCTCGATGGTCTTGCCGAGCCCGACCTCATCGGCCAGCAGCACGCCACGCGACAGCGGATTGCGGCAGGCAAACAGCGCGGCCTCGACCTGATGCGGGTTCAGATCGACCTGAGCATCGACCAGCGTCGAAGCCAGCGACTCGACCGTGTCACCGCCCGCGCGCCGGTTCAGCCGCCAGGCGAAGTACCGGCACTGGTGCGGTGTCAGAAGCCGATGTTCCCGCAATGCTGATTCCTCGCCTGCAACGGCCTGCCTGAGTCGGGTCACGCCGTGGCCACGGCGCGTCGCCGGCGCAAGGTACTACGGCAGCGGTGTTGCCGGGCGGTCCGGGGGCGTCCGCCAGGGCGAGGTTGCGCCCGGTGCAGGCCGGGCCGGAGCCGCAACTGCCCGGAAATCCCCGCCCAGACCCGTCCCCTGCGAGAGCGGCAGGGGTACAGGTCCGGCAGGGCGGGGGCGTCGGCAAAGGCGGTCGACTCCCGACCGCAGGACTGGCACGGCGGGGCCGTGGCCGGTGGCCGCAGCAGGGCTGCGGGCGTCGGCGACGGTCCCGGGCCGGACGCCGCGTGACTGTCTGCCGATCCGGATGCTGCGGCGATGACCGGCGTCAGCCGCTGTGCGGCTCGCCAGGCGGCCGGAATACGGTTTTCGGCCCGAAACTTGCCGTTGACAGCCCCGGACCCCATCCGTAATATGCGCCGCCTGTTCCGGCCGTGGCAGCGGCGGGAGCGGAAATCGATCAAAAAGGCTACGTAGCTCAGCTGGTTAGAGCACAGCACTCATAATGCTGGGGTCCTCAGTTCGATTCTGAGCGTAGCCACCAAAAATCAAGGGCTTAGGTGAAAACCTAGGCCCTTGTCCTTTTCGGGGCTACGCAGGGGCTACGCTGGGAACAGGTTTTCATCGGGGTGCGGGTGCCTGTGCTGGGGTCGCGGACAGGCTCGATGCTGTCCTCAGCCTTCGCCTTCGAGCGCCACCAGCGCCGGTGCCGACATGCTGGTGGCCTCGTCAGGCTCCTGACCGTCGCGCGTCCCGCACTTCGACAATGACGGCGGCCGTGTCTGGTGCAAGGCCGGCCAGGGCGCGGGCTCCGGCCTCCGATTGCCCACATTGAACGATCAGCACCGGCAGCGGGTGCAGCGGGGTGCGGTCGGTGCGCTCGCGCTCCAGAGCCTGCAGGCGGCCCGACAGATCGCGCCTCATGGCCAGCCCCGCGTAAGGGCAGCCTGCTGGCGGATGGCGGCCTCCTCCCAGGCCTCGACGCTCGGCGCCACTGCCGGCAGCACCAGACACGGCCGGCCGATGCGCTCGGCCTCGGCCTCGACGAAGGCATCGGCATCGGCGTCGTCCAGCCCCCAGGGGATAAGGATCACGGCCGGTTCAGACGGCGCCCCGCGCCGCCCTTCGAGCCTGGTCAGGCGTTCACGTAGCCTCGCCATGTTCAGCCTCCAGCGCCTCGATGCGGCGCGTCAGTTCGTCGATCTCGCTGATTTTCGCCACGCCCCCGAGCGCGGCCAGCAGGTGCGCAGCCACGTCGGGGGCGATCTCGCCGGCACCGGCGGCAGCGAGGATCGCGCCGGCCTTCTCGGTCAGCGTCGAGGCGCCGGCCAGCGCCAACACCTCGACGGGCGCGGCCTGCGGGCGCAGGGGCGGCACGATGCGCTCCAGCACCAGACGCGCGGCCATCAGATCGCCGGACAGCGCCGCGTCGAGCACCACGGCGAGCACCTCGCCGGCCTGCTCGGCCAGCCGCTCGCGAAGGCCTTGCGCGGTAGAGCGCCCCGGCGGGCGCCCCCTTGGGTTGCCGGACTGGCCGGGTTTGAAT
>JAFEGB010000221.1 GCA_018240295.1 Pseudomonadota bacterium | reverse complement strand
GCGCGGAAGTCGTTGACGTTGGTGTCGGTCGGGCCGGTGACGAGCGCATCGCCGAGCGCGCCGAAGAAGCCGTGGCCGTCGTTGTCGGCGAGGCTCGCCTTCGGGTCGATGCCGAGCGCGCGGGCGCGGGCGAGGGTGGTCGGGTCGCACAGCGCACCGGCGATGTCCTCGGCACCGTCGACGCCGTCGGTGTCGGCGGCGAGCGCGTGCACGCGCGGATGGCCGTCGAGCGCGACGGCGAGCGCGAGCAGGAACTCGACGTTGCGCCCGCCGCGCCCGCGTCCGCGCACGGTGACCGTGGTCTCGCCGCCCGAGAGCAGCACGCAGGGCGCGGCGAGCGGCCGGCCGTGCTGCGCGATCGAGCGGGCGATGCCGGCGTGCACCTTCGCGACCTCGGCGGCCTCGCCTTCGAGCGCATCGCCGAGGATCAGCGGCGTGACGCCGGCAGCGCGCGCCACCGCCGCGGCGGCTTCGAGCGAGCGCATCGGCGTCGCGATCAGGTGGTACTCGCAGCGCGCGAAGCAGGGATCGTCCGGCTTCGGCGTTTCCAGCTCGCCGGCTTCGAGCGCCGCGCGCACGGCCGGCGGCAGGGCGATGCGGTAGCGATCGAGGATCGCCAGCGCATCGGTGCAGCTCGTCGCATCCGCCACGGTCGGCCCGGAGGCGATCACCGCCGGCTCGTCGCCGGGCACGTCGGAGATCGCCAGCGTCACGACCCGCGCCGGCGCGCAGGCCGCGGCCAGCCGCCCGCCCTTGATCGCCGAAAGATGCTTGCGCACGCAGTTCATCGCCGCGATGTCGGCACCGCTCGCGAGCAGCGCGCGGTTGATCGCCTGCTTGTCGGCGAGCGTCAGCCCCGCGGCCGGCTGCACCAGCAGCGCGGAGCCGCCGCCGGAGATCAGGCAGATCACCAGATCGTCGGCGCCGAGCCCGCGCACCGCATCGAGCATGCGCGCAGCCGCCGCGACGCTGTGCGCATCCGGCACCGGGTGCGCGGCTTCGAGGACCTCGATGCGCCGGCACGGCTGGCGCTGGCCATGACGCGTGACGACGACGCCGGACAGGGCTGCGGGCCACGCGGCATCGAGCGCCTGCGCCATCGTCGTCGCCGCCTTGCCGGCACCGATGACGACGGTGCGCCCGCGCGGCGCTTCGGGCAGGAAGGCGGCGAGACTCAGCGCCGGCTGGGCGGCGGCGACCGCGGCATCGAACAGCGTGCGCAGCAGTCCGGCGGGGGATTCGGGGGGCATGGAGGCGGTCTCCGCAGGCATCTGGAAACGGATCGGCGCTGCGTACCAACCATCCGCAGCGCCAGCGCGTGACAAGCCCGGTGATACCGATCACATCGGAACACACCGTCTTTTCAGCCCCTCGCCGCTTGCGGGAGCGGGGGAGAACAACGCATTTGCATGGGATTTGGCAGGAGTCGTGCGCGGCACCGCACGGCGGAGCCGGCCGCCTCGGGAGCGGGACCCGCGCAGCCCGCCGTGCAGGCCGCGGGATCCGATCCGAGCGTAGCCGCTGCGGGGGCTGTTCGTGCAGCAAGGTGGTGTAATCTGGTGCAGATGCTGCCATCCGGACCCCGCCGCCATGACCGATACCTCCACCGCCCGCAGCACCCGCGCCTCGGTGAGCTTTCCGCCGACGCTCTATGAGGAACTGGTGCGCATCGCCGCGCAGAAGAAGGTGTCGGTGGCCTGGGTGATCCGCGAGGCGGCGGAGCGTTATGTCAGCGAGCGTTATCCGCTGTTCGACGGCCGCCCGGGCAGCGGTGAGCACGAATGAGCGCGCTGCCTCTGAGCGATGCAGACGGCGATGCCGCGGCCGACCTGCGCCGCTTCGTCAGCGGCCGGTCTTTCGGCACCATCCTCGCCGACCCGCCGTGGCAGTTTCAGAACCGCACCGGCAAGGTCGCGCCCGAACACCGGCGGCTGACGCGCTACGGCACGCTGACGCTGCCGGAAATCACCGCGCTGCCGGTTGCCGAAGCCGCGGCCGAGGTCTGTCACCTGTATCTGTGGGTGCCGAACGCGCTGCTGCCCGAGGGCCTGCAGGTCATGGCGGCCTGGGGCTTCCAGTACAAGAGCAATCTCGTCTGGCACAAGATCAGGAAGGACGGCGGGCCGGACGGGCGCGGTGTCGGCTTCTATTTCCGCAACGTCACCGAACTGATCCTGTTCGGCGTGCGCGGCAAGAATGCCCGCACGCTCGCCCCCGGCCGCAGCCAGGTCAATTTCATCGCCAGCCGCAAGCGCGAGCATTCGCGCAAGCCCGATGAACAATACGAGCTGATCGAAGCCTGCAGCCCCGGTCCGTTCCTCGAACTGTTTGCGCGCGGCGAACGTCCCGGCTGGCAGGTATGGGGCAATCAGGCCGATGGTGAGTATTACCCGAGCTGGGATACCTATGCGCACCATTCGCAGGTGCGGGATGAACCCGCCGGCGTGCCGGTCACGGACGATTAATCCGGTACGTCATCAGCGGATTACGGATCATCGGCTGCCACGTTGTTGAAATCGACGGCCGTCTCCGCAATGCCGATCAGCAGCAGCGGACAGGGATTGCCGACGCCGCGCTGCACGCGCGTCATCAGCTTGTCCCAGTGTGTCGTTGCCGCACCGAACTTGTCGGCAACGAACTGACCCGCCCAGGCTTCGGCAAAGGCCGACAGCGGATCATCACTGCGCTGCAGGCGCTGGCTGATATTGGTGCGCTGGCGTGGCGTCAGCGACACACCCACTGCGGCCAGCGCCTCGAAATCCGTGATGTTCCGCGCTTCGGCGTAGCGCCTGACGAGGCTGCGCAACTGCTGCTGCAGGCGCGATCCGCGCGTGACGATGATGCCGGCGCTGATGCCGCCTTCGGCATGCAGGCGCTTGAAGTTTTCGAGGTCTCGATCGAAGAACGGATCCTTGTTGTTCCATTCGATTTCGAGTGCGAGCGTGCCGTTTGCGAAAGTCTTGACGTGATCGATCTCATGCGAAATCGACGCACGCTCGACGCCGTTCAGGGTCTTGCGGATTTCAAAGCAGGTTTTCGTCCAGCCGCGCCCGGCAAGACTGCGCCGCAAGCGCTGCGTGCCGGCGGCCTCGCCGCCGCCGGAGCCGATGATTTCGGTAATCGGAATGCGGATGTCGGCAAGACTCGATTCGAGTTCTTCGAGCGCCTCGGGAAAATCGATCCGCAGGATCGCTGCAGCATGGGATTCGCAGCGGATTTCAAAGCCGGATTCCAGCAAACGATCAAGCATGGCGTCCGGGCTGTCCCGTGATGCTGCTGTCGGAAGTCATCGGATCCATCCCATGCACCCTGTTCCCGTGTGTTTCCGGCAAGTCCGTATCGAAATCTGTCCGATCATAAACAAACGACCCGCCGGGATCTGCACCCGCGGCGGGTCGCCTGCAGCGATTGGTGTCGCGTTTCAGTGCGCCCCGGCCGCCGCCGCTCCACCTGCCGCCGAGCCCTGCTTCTTCGGCCGCGCCAGCCAGACGACGCCGATCAGCACCAGGAAGATCATGCCCGACAGCCAGAACAGGTCATCGGCGGCGAGCAGCACCGACTGCTGCGTGACCTGGCGATCGAGGGCGCCGAGGGCCTGCTGCGGGTCGAGGCCGAACTGCTGGGCGTAGGTGTTCAGCGTCTGCGTCGTGGTCAGCGAGTACGGCGTCAGGTGCTCGACGAGCTGCGCGTGGTGCAGCGCGGCGCGGTCTTCCCACTGCGTCGTGTATACCGAGGCCCCGATCGCGCCGGCGGTGATGCGTGCGAAGTTCGACAGGCCCGAGGCGGCCGGGATGCGTTCCGGCGGCAGGCCGGAGAGCAGCATCGCGGTCAGCGGCACGAAGAAGGTCGACATCGCCGCGCCCATCACCAGTTGCGGCATCGCCAGCGTCACGGCATCGGCCCCGGTCGTGAAGCCCGAGCGCATGAAGGCCACGACTGCGAACACCACGAACGCGAAGCTCGCGAGCAGGCGCGGATCGGTGCGCGGCATCAGGCGCGCGACCAGCGGCGTCAGCAGCACGGCGAGCACGCCGGTCGGGGCGGTGACGATGCCGGCCCAGGTCGCCGTGTAGCCCATGTACTGCTGCAGCCACAGCGGCATCAGCACGACGTTGCCGAAGAACACGCCGTAGGCGAGCGCGATCGCCAGCACGCCGGTCGTGAAGTTGCGGCTTCTGAACAGCGACAGGTCGACGATCGGGTGCTTCTCGGTCAGCTCCCAGACCAGGAAGAACACGAAGCCGACCGCGGCGGTGATCGCAAGCCCCAGGATCAGCGGCGATGCGAACCAGTCGAGCTCCTTGCCCTTGTCGAGCATCAGCTGCAGCGACGCGACCCAGAGCACCAGCAGGCCGAGGCCGACGCCGTCGATCGGCAGTTTGCGCGTCGGCGTCTCACGGCCCTTCAGCACGCGCGCGGTCAGCGCCGCGGCGACGATGCCGACCGGCACGTTGATCCAGAAGATCCACGGCCACGAGGCGTTGTCGGTCAGCCAGCCGCCGAGCAGCGGGCCGGCGACCGGTGCGACCAGCGTCGTCATCGACCAGACGCCGAGCGCCATCGGGGCTTTCTCCTTCGGGAAGCACGACAGCAGCAGCGCCTGCGACAGCGGAATCATCGGGCCGGCGACGAAGCCCTGCACGACGCGGAAGAAGATCAGGCTCTCCAGCGTCGGCGCCAGTCCGCAGGCGAGCGAGGCGCAGACGAAGGCGAGCACCGAATACAGGAACAGCCGCAGCTGCCCGAGCCGCTGCGTCATCCAGCCGGTCAGCGGCACGGCGATGGCGTTGGCGACCGCGAACGAGGTGATGACCCAGGTGCCCTGCGTCGGGCTGACGCCGAGATCCCCGGCGATCGCCGGCAGCGAGACGTTGGCAATCGTCGTGTCGAGCACGTTCATGAAGGTCGCCGTCGACAGCGCGACGGCGGCGACCGCGAGCGCGGCACCGGTGAGCGGCGGCAGCGCGGCGGTCGCGGCCGCCGGCGTCGCCGCCGGGGCCGGTGCGGGGGGCTGCGGGACGGACGACGAGGCGGAAGGCGCGGCGGCGGACATCGCGGGGCGCTCCCGGCTCAGCCGCGGCCGGCGCCGGGCCGGCGGGCATCGGCGACCGGTTCGGCCACGGCGACGCCGTTGCCGGCGTTGGCGGCGATGATCTCGCGGATGCGGTCGCGGATGCCGTCGAGGTTGCTGCCGTCGCCCCCGGTCTGCACGACCGGGGCGCTGCGTGGCTGGCTATCGGCGATCTGGCGACCGTCCTGACGGCTCACGTCGACCTCGACGACCATCGACAGGCCGACGCGCAGCGGATGCGCGACGAGCTGGTCATGGTCGAGTTCGATGCGCACCGGCACGCGCTGCACGACCTTGATCCAGTTGCCGCTGGCGTTCTGCGCCGGCAGCAGCGCAAACGCCCCGCCGGTGCCGGCACCGAGGCCGATGACCTTGCCGCGGTACTCGACGCGGCTGCCCCAGACATCGGCCGACAGCGTCACCGGCTGGCCGATGCGCAGGCGCGCGAGCTGGCTTTCCTTGAAGTTCGCATCGACCCACAGCCGGTCGAGCGGCACCAGCGCCAGCAGCGGCGTGCCGGCAGCGACGCGCGCGCCGACCTGCACGACGCGGCGCGCGACCTGGCCGTCGACCGGCGCGACGATCGCGGTGCGCGCGAGCGCGAGCGCCGCTTCCTCGACCTTGGCGGCGGCGCGCTTCACGTCCGGGTGCGTGTCGACTGCGGTGTTCTCGATCAGCACCTCGGTCGCCGAGAGCTGGTCGCGGACGTTGGCGAGGCTCGCCTCGGCGCTGCGCAGCGCCGTGCGCGCGTGCTCCATCTCCTCGGCCGAGATCGCGCCGTTGCCGGAGAGCTTCTGGCGCCGTGCGAGGTCCTCCTTCGCCTTCGCGAGATCGGCCTCGCGGTTGGCGACCGTCGAGCGCAGCGCGTCGCGGGTCGCGAACAGCTGGCGGACGTTGCGCACGGCGCGGGCCAGATCGGCCTCGGCGGCATCGAGCGCGACGCGCGCATCGGCCGGATCGAGATCGACCAGCGGCGTGCCGGCGACGACCACGTCGGTGTCATCGGCGCGCACCGCGAGCACGGTGCCGGCGACGCGCGGCGTCACCGGGATCACGTCGCCGGCGACGTAGGCGTCATCGGTCGTCTCCAGATGACGGGCCGTGCTCCACCACCACGCGCCGCTGCCGGCGGCACCGGCGGCGACGGCGAGCGCGACGGCGAGCAGCAGCGGCTTGCGCCGGCGCGCATCGACCGGCGTGGCGGAGACGGGGGCGGATGCGGATGCTTTCTGGCTGTCCGGCTGCTTCTGGTGATCGGTGCTCATGATCGGGGGGCTCCGGGGGGCGGGCGGATGCGGATCAGCTGCGGGTGCTGGGGTTCGTGACCGGGCGCGGGCCGGCGGCGGTGCTCGCCGTGGCCACGCCGGCGGCCGGCTGGTAGCCGCCGCCGAGCGCACGCACCAGCGCCAGCGACACGTCGTTGCGGCGGGTGCGCAGCGTCGCGCCGAGCCGGCGCTGCGCCAGCACCTCGGTCTGCGCGCTGAGCACGGTCAGGTAGTTGGAAAGCCCTTCGCGGTAGCGCAGGTTGGCGAGGCGCAGGGCTTCTTCGGCGCTCGCCTGCGCGGCGCGCTGCTCGGCCTGCTGCGTTTCCAGCGAACGGGCGCTGGCGAGCGCATCGGCGACCTCGTGCAGGCCGTCGACCAGCGCGGCGTTGTACTGCTCGATGGCGATGTCGCCGCCGGCCTCGCTGGCAGCGAGGTTGGCGCGCAGCCGCCCCGAGTCGAAGATCGGCAGCGTCACGGCCGGCGTCACCGACAGCGAGCGGTTGCCGGCCTCGACCAGATGCGACAGGCCGAGCGCCTGGAAGCCGGCGAAGGCGGCGAGGTTGACGTTCGGATAGAAGGCCGCGCGCGCCGCCGTGCTGTCCTTCGCTGCCGCTTCGGCGCGCAGCCGCGCGGCGATCAGGTCCGGGCGCCGGCCGAGCAGCTCGGCCGGGATCGTCGATGGCAGCGCCAGCGCCTCGGGCGCGCGCAGCGCCGGGCGCGGCAGCGCAAGGCCGAAGTCCGGACCGCGGCCGGCGAGCGCAGCGAGCTGCGTGCGCGCCAGACGGATGCCTTCCTCGGTCGCCGCGAGCTGCTGGCGCGCGGCCGGCACCGCGCCTTCGGCCTGCTTCAGCTCGACCGACGAATCCAGACCGGCAGCGACGCGCTGGCGCGTCAGCTCCAGCACCTGCCGGCGCTGCTCGACCTCGGCCGCGGCCACGTCGTGCTGCGCGTAGCGGCCGTCGAGATCGTTCCAGCCGCGGGCGATCGCCACCGCCAGCATCAGCCGCGCGGCCTGCGCCTCGACCTCGGCGGCGCTGGCGCGATCGAGCGCCGCGGCGGCCTCGGCCTGACGGCGGCCCCACAGATCCAGCTCCCACGAGAAGCTCAGGCCCAGACGGGCGTCGGTCTGCGTGCTGCCGCCGAGCGGCGCCGGGTAGATGTAGCCCTCGGGCAGGCGCTCGCGGCTGAGGGTGGCGCCGGCGTCGAGGCGCGGGCCGCGGTTGGCATCGGCGAGCCCGGCGAGCGCCTGGGCGTTGCGCAGCCGCGCCTCGGCGAGCTTCAGGTTCGGATTGTCGGACAGCGCATCGCCGATCAGCCGGTCGAGCCCGGGGTCGTTCCACGCCCGCCACCATCCTTCGGTCGGCCAGGCCGCGGTCGCGGCGCGCGCCTCGGTGAGCGTGCGCTGCGCGGCGAGCGCGCTTGCATCGGTATACGCAGACTGGCCGGCGATGCCGGAGGGATCGGCGCAGGCGGCGAGCAGCGCCGCAGCCAGCAGGCCCAGGCCGGCGCGGCGGGCAGGGCGGATCGGGGAAGGGCTTGCGGAGACGGGAACGGCGCTGGTCTTTGTCATGGCGGTTTCTGCCTGTCTTTTATCTGCCTGAGCAGTTATTGCGACGCACGCGGTGCGACAGGGTGACGGGACCGGCGGTTCAGCCGTCGGCGTTGGCGATGATCCGGCGCAGCAGGGACTTCAGCAGTTCGAGTTCATCGCGCGAGAAGCCGCGCAGGTGATGGTTCAGCACGCGCGAGGCGACATCGGGCATCAGCGCCGCGAGCTTCTCGCCGGCTTCGGTCATGCGCAGGCGCACGACACGACGGTCCTCGCAGCAGCGCACGCGCTGCACCAGTCCCTTCTTTTCGAGCCGGTCGAGCATGCGCGTCATCGAGCCGGTATCGACGCAGGCGCGCTTGCAGAGTTCGCCGGCGGTCTCGACCTCGGTGCAGGACAGGTGCAGCAGCGTGATCCACTGCGCGCCGGTGATGTCGTACGGCGCCATCTCGGCGTCGATCGCCGCCGTGATCCGGCCCTTGGCCTGACCGAGCAGGTAACCGACGCTCTCGGTCGGCGTGTAGTTCTCGGGGGTGTACAGCAGCGTGTCGGCCGTTGGATCAGGCCTTGGATCGGTCATGGCGGCGTTCTGGGTGGACGGTATCGGCATGGGTCGGCAATTTAACTGCCTATGCAGAGAATGGCAATGCAGAAACTGCACGTCCGACTGTGCAGAATCGTATGGATGTTGGCCTGATATCCTGCTTTCAATGCATATCTGCACGAATACTGGTCAGACCGGGCGCCGACCCGCAGCGAAGCCCTGGGATCCGGCAGGCATTGCGGCCTGCATCCGCTTCCGGTTCAGGGTCTGGTTCCGGTCCTGATTCAGGATTGTGTCGTGTTTGACACGGATGGCGCTTCAGGCGTCATCGTCGGTCAGCGTCGCCGATTTAATACAGATAAAAAAATATCTGTATGGATGATTCTGTATCCGTAAACGCACGTAAACCGATGCTCAAACCGGGCTGATCCGGGAAAGCGGCCATTGCGTGGCCGGCGCGCTGCGCCGCCGCAGGCAGAATCCGGAAGTCCTTTCCATACGGCAACTTGCGCAGATTCCTGCCTTTCGGGGCTGGCCGGTGGCGCGCAGTGCGTACCGGTTCGTGCCGGCGCGGCTGTCATCTGAAACGCAGATGCAAACAGCGATATTTGTATCCTTTAATTTTCAGACATGCACGCTATGTCATTGATGGGCAAGCATTGTTGTATTTCAGACAAAATTTGACCAATGGGTTTTTCCATGCTGCGGAATCGGGTACTTGAGACGGCCAAACCACCTTCTCGGGGATGCAGCCCATGTCCGGACTACATCGCATCACTCCTCTTGCCCGCACCGCCCTGCAGCACGGCGGCCGTTGTTTCGCCCTCGCCGCGCTGCTGATCTGCGCCGCCGCCCCCGCCCACGCCGGCCGGGTGCACCACACCCACGCCGGCAAGAGCGCATCGGCCGCCGGAAGCGCGCAGGGCGCAGGGGACCATGACCAGATCGGCGTGGCCTCGTACTACAGCAGCCGCTTCAGCGGCCGGCGCACGGCCTCGGGCGAGCGCTTCGACCCCTCGGCCATGACCGCCGCGCACATGACGCTGCCGCTCGGCACCAGGGTGCGCATCACCAACCTGAAGAACGGCCAGAGCGTCGTCGTGCGCATCAATGACCGCGGCGGCTTCCGGCGCCACGGCCGCATCCTCGACCTGTCGCCGGCCGCGGCGCGGGCGCTGTCGATGACCGGTGCCGGCATCGCGCGCGTCGGCCTCAAGCGGGTCGGCGGCGACAGCTGAGCCGCAGGCCGCGCCGGACTCTCAGTCCGGCGGATCGAGGCGCATCGCGGCGGCTGCGAAGCCTTCGGCGAGGGCTGCGGCCAGCGCGCGGATGCGCGCGGTGTGGCGGATGTCCTCATGCACGCCGTACCACAGCGCGCGCGCCGGCGGCGGCGGACCGGCGTCGAGGCGCACGAGTCCGCGGCCGTCACCGAGATAGCGCGCCAGACAGCCGATGCCCATGCCGGCCTCGATCGCCGCCAGCGCCGCCTGCCGGCGGTTGCAGCGCAGGCCCGGGCGTGCCGCGTGCGTGCGCGCCGTGAACCACTGCGTTTCCGGCGCCTGGCGCAACTCGTCCGAGGGCAGCACCGTGTACTGGCCCGGCGCCCCGGCGGCGAAGTCCGGCCGGCCGTGGCGATCGAGGTAGTCCGCACTCGCGTACACGCCGAAGCCGACGCGCGCCAGCCGGCGTGCGACCACGCCCGGCTGCGTGTACGGCGCCAGACGCAGCGCCACGTCGGCCTCGCGCCGGCTCAGGTCGAGATCGCGGCTGTCGGCGAGCAGTTCGAGTTCGATGTCCGGATAGCGCCGTGCGAAACCGGCAAGCACCGGCATCAGCACCAGCGTTGCCAGCGTCTCGACGCTGGTGATGCGCACGCTGCCGGCCAGGCGCAGGTCGGTGCCGGTGATCGTGCGCGCGACGGTATCGGCCTCGGCCTCGATGCGCTCGACCGGCCCGAGGATGGCCTCGCCGGCGGCGCTCGGCCGGTAGCCGTCCGGCGTCTTCTGCAGCAGTTGCGCGCCGGCGCGGGCTTCGAGGGCCGCCAGACGCCGGGACATCGTCGACTGGCGCACGCCGAGCGCGCGCGCCGCCCCTGACAGCGTGCCGTGCCGGGCAATCGCGAGGAAATGGCGCAGGTCGTCCCAGTCGAGCCGGCACGGGCCGGCATCCGGAGCAGTCGGCTTCGGTGACATCGCGCGCTCCCGCAGCGGTGCATGCGTTTTCGCAATATGCGTTTTCGCAAACATAGTGCGCGGTTTTCGGCAATGGTGATGCGTCGATGCAGACCACACGATGCAGGTATCGCCGCCTGCGCGCGGCCCGATGCCATCCGGAGTCCGCCATGTCCGCCGAAACCATCCCCGCCCCGGGCAGCACTCCTGCCACGGCCCCCGATGCCGCTGCCGCCCTGCCGACGCTGTTCCTCAGCCACGGCTCGCCGATGCTGTCGCTGCTCGAAGCCCCGGCGCGCACCTTCCTCGAAGCGCTCGGCCCGGAGCTGCCGCGCCCGCGCGCGATCCTGGTCGCCTCCGCGCACTGGGAGACGGCGCAGCCGAGCGTCAACGCCGTCGAGCGCAACGAGACGATCCACGACTTCCACGGCTTCCCGCAGGCGCTGTTCGAGCTGCGCTATCCGGCGCCCGGCTCGCCGGCGCTCGCCGCGCGCGTCGCCGATCTGCTGCACGAAGCCGGCCTGCCGTGTCGCAGCGATGCCCGGCGCGGGCTCGATCACGGTGCCTGGTCGGTGCTGCGGCTGATGTATCCGGACGCCGACATCCCGGTCGTGCAGGTCTCGCTGCAGCGCGGCCCCGGGCCGGCGCATCACCTCGAACTCGGCCGCGCGCTGGCGCCGCTGCGTCACGAAGGCGTGCTGGTGATCGGCTCGGGCAGCTTCACGCACGACCTGCGCCGCTTCCGCGGCCAGCCGATCGATGCGCCGGATGCGCCCGACATCGCGCCGTTCTGCGAGTGGATGGACACGGCGCTGCGCGAGGGGCGCACGGCCGATCTGCTCGGCTACCGCCAGCGCGCGCCGTACGCGCTCGCCCAGCACCCGAGCGAGGAACACCTGCTGCCGCTGTTCGTCGCCCTCGGCGCCGCCGGCCCTGCTGCGCGCGCCAGGCGCCTGCACGCCAGCAACACCTACGGGATGCTGCGCATGGATGCTTACGCATTCGCGTGAAACACGGCAGCGGTGGTTTGTTGCGGGTGCACAACCGCCGCCGTCGCCTTGAAGCAATCTCTGCAAGCCCGGGCCGGCGCCGGTGCCGCATGCCCGGGCTTTGTCTTCGGCCGGCCTCCGGCGCCGGAAAAGCGCGAAGATGAACGGAAATTCAGGTTTTTCCGTTTCCTGCCGACATCCCGGCACACGCCATCCCTGCCGGATCCGGTGAGGCTGGCGCCGGCGAAGCTGTCAGGAATATTTACAGTTGCCGCAGCCGGCTTCTGGCAAATCTCTGCGCCTTCGCAACCCCTTGCCCGGACGCGTCCGCCGTGACGCGACCCGACTCACCCTGCGTAAGGAAACCATGCCGATGCCTCCGTTTCGACCGACTGCCGGCCTGACCACCGGCGTGCTGGCACTCGCGCTCGCTGCCTGCACCGTCACGCCGACCCCCGTGACCGATGGCGAGCGACAGGCGCGCGTCTCGGCCGATCTGGCGCAGCTGACCCGGCCGGTCGAGCCGGTCACCGCGCCGATCACGCTCGACGAGGCGCTGCGCCGGGCGGTCCTGCACAACCTCGACCAGCGCGTGAAGCTGATGGAAACCGCGGTCGCGCAGGGTCAGCTCGACGTGGTGCGCTGGGACATGCTGCCGCAGCTGAGCGCGCAGGCCGGCTACCGCTCGCGCAACAACGACGCCGGCTCGTTCAGCAAGAACCTCTCGACCGGCGTCGAGAACCCCGACGTGATCACCTCGGCCGAGGACCGCACGCGGCGCACGGCCGGACTGGTGCTGAGCTGGAACGTGCTCGATTTCGGGCTTTCGTACGCGCGCGCCCGCCAGGCCGCCGACCAGACGCTGATCGCTGCCGAACGCCAGCGCAAGGTGCTGCACAACATCCGTCAGGACGTGCGCCAGGCCTACTGGCGGGCCTGGACCGCCCAGCGCCTGCTGCCCGAAGTCACGCGCCTCGAAACGCGCACCGGCCGCGCGCTCGGCGAATCGCGCGAGATCGAGCGCCAGAAGCTCGCCGAACCGCTGGTCGCGCTCGGCTACCAGAAATCCCTGCTCGACACGCTGCGCGAACTCGCGACCCGCCGTCAGGAACTCGAACTGGCGCGCACCGAGCTCGCGGCGCTGATGGGCCTGCCGCCCGGCACCGCCTTCCGGCTCGCGCCGCCGCCGGCGAACGATCCGGTGCTGCTCGCGCTGGTGAAGACGCCGGTCGAGCAGCTGATCGAGCGCGCCTTCGCCGCGCGCCCGGAGCTGCGCCAGGAGGACTACCAGAAGCGCATCACGGCGATGGAGGCGAACAAGGCCCTGCTCGGGCTGTTCCCGAACCTCAACATCGTCGGCGGGCGCAGCTACGACAGCAACCACTACCTGCTCAACAACACCTGGAACGAGGTCGGTGCCGGCCTGTCGCTCGGGCTGCTGAAGCTGTTCTCGCTGCCCGACACGCTGGAGCTGGTCGAGCGCCAGCAGCAGCTCGACGAGCTGCGCCGGCTGCAGCTCGGCATGGCGATCATGGTGCAGGTGCATCTGGCCGTGCAGCGCCACGCGCTCGCCAGCGACGACCTGAAGCTCGCCGCCACCGCCGCCGGCGTCGAGCAGCGCATCGTCGGCCAGACGCGCAGCGCCGTCGGGGCGCAGACCGCGCACCCGCTCGACCTGGCGCGCGCCGAGGCCGACGGCCTGCTCGCCGAGGTGCGCCGCGCGCTCGCCGAGGCCGAGGTGCAGGCGAGCCTCGCGCGGCTCGCCGCCAGCATCGGTGAGGACCCGGCCGTGCCGGGCGCCGGCACCACGACGGCGGGCACGCCGCCCGGCCCCGCCACGACGCCGGCCCGTGCTGCCGATGCCAGGCCGCGCACGGATGCGCACCATGCCACCTGAACGAAGCACGCTCGCCTGCCTGCTGCTGCTCGCGGGCATGAGCGCCGCGGCCGACGAGGCCGTGCAGGCGCGGGCGCTGCTGGTGCCCGAGCACGAGGCGGCGCTGGCTGCGCCGATGGCCGGGCGCGTGCTGGAGATCACGCGGCGCGAGGGCGAGGCCTTCGCCAAGGGCGAGCTGCTGGTGCGCTTCGACTGCGCCGTGCTCGAAGCCACGCAGCGGCGCCACCGCGCCGAGCTTGGTGCCGCGCGCCGCGTGCTCGATGCGCGCCGGCGCCTGTACCGGCTCAGCTCCAGCAGCGAGCTCGAACTGGCGCTCGCCGAGAGCGAGGTCGAGAAGGCCGCTGCCCAGCTCGAACTGGTGCAGGCGCAGCTCGCCGACTGCCGCATCGAGGCACCGTACGCCGGGCGCGTCGAACGCCGCGAGGCGCGGGCGTACGAGGCGGTCGCCGCCGGCCAGCCGCTGCTGCGCGTGCTCGATGACCGCGCGATCGAGATCCGCATCAACGCCCCCTCGGCCTGGCTGCGCTGGCTGCAGCCGGGGGCGGCGTTCACGGTCACGATCGACGAGACCGGCGCCACGCACGCGGCGCGCCTCGAACGCCTGAATGCCCGCGTCGATGCCGCGAGCCAGACCATCGAACTGATCGCCCGCTTCACCGAAGCCCGGCCGGCCGGACTGCTGGCCGGCATGAGCGGCGTGGCCCGGTTCACGCCGCCATGACGCTGCCACCGCCCGTGACCGATCCGGCCCTCGGCGCGCTGGTCGAGCGGCTGGCGACGCTGCGCGAGCTCGAACTCGCGGCGCGGCGCGCGCCCGACGAGGCGGCGCTGGCATTCACGGCCGTCAACGACAGCCACCGGCTGCTGCCTTATCACTGGGCGGCGTGGTGCCGGCCCGGGCGCGACGGCCGCCTGCAGGTGCGCGCGCTGTCGGGGCTTTCGGCCGTCGAGCGCGAGGCGCCGCTGGTGCAGGCGCTCGAAGCCGCGCTCGCCGACCGGGATCTGGCCGCGGCCGATGCTCCGCGCCTGCTGCCGGCCGGCACGCTGGCGAGCGATCCGCAGCTGCAGGCGCTGTGGCTGCCGCTGCGCGCGCCGAATGGCGGGCACCGGCTCGGCGGCCTCTGGCTCGCGCGTCCCGAGGCCTGGCCGCCGGCAGCACAGACGCTGCTCGCCGAACTCGCCGAGTGCCACGCCCACGCCCTGCAGGCGCTGTCGGCCCGGCCGCCGCGCCGGTCGCTGCGCACGCGCAGCCTCGTCACGCTGACGGCGCTGGCGCTGCTCGCGCTCGGCTTCGTGCCGGTGCGCCTGTCGGTGCTGGCGCCGGCCGAGGTGGTCGCCCGCCGGCCGCTGCCGGTCGCCGCCCCGATCGACGGCGTCATCGAGCGCTTCCTCGTGCAGCCGAACGAGGCGGTCGAGGCCGGGGCGCCGCTGTTCGAGTTCGACACGACCACGCTGCGCGCACGCCTTGAAGTCGCCGAGCGCGCGGTCGCGGTCGCGGCCGCCGAGCATCAGCGTGCGGTGCAGAAGGCGTTCGCCGATGCCGCGAGCCGTGCCGAGGTGGCGCTGCTCGCCGCGAAGCTCGACGAGAGCCGCGCCTCGCGCGATGCCGTCGCCGCGCAGCTCGAACGCAGCCGCGTCAGCGCCGCGCAGGCCGGCGTCGCCGTCTACACCGATCCCGATGACTGGCTCGGGCGACCGGTCGCCACCGGCGAGAAGATCCTGACGCTCGCCGATGCGGCCGACACCGAGCTGGCCGTGCAGGTGCCGGTCGACGATGCGCTGATCCTCGGCCCCGGCGCCGAGGTGCAGCTGTTCCTGAACACCGACCCGCTGGCCCCGCTTGGCGCCCGGCTGACGCGCAGCGCCTACGAGCCGCAGCCGACGCCCGAGGGCACGCTCGCTTACCCGTCGCGCGCCGCCTTCGACGCCGGCACGCCGCTGCCGCGCCTCGGCCTCAAGGGCACGGCGCGGGTCTACGGCGAGCCGGTGACGCTCGGTTACTACCTGATGCGCCGGCCGCTGGCGGCGCTGCGCCGCTGGATCGGGCTGTGACCGCCGGCGCCGCACTGCCGCCGCTGCGCGAGGAGCTGCGCCTCGAAGCCGGCCCGCGCCTGCCCGATGGCGCGCCGAGCTGGACGCTGCACGACCCGCTGCGCCAGCGCTTCTTCCGCCTCGGCTGGCTGGAGGTCGAGTGCCTGCGCCACTGGGGGCTCGGCTCGCCGGCGGCGATCGCCGGGGCGGTCGCCGCGTACACGCCGCTCGCACCCTCGCCGGAGCAGGTCGGCGCGCTCGCCGACTTCCTCGCCGCGCAGCAGCTCGTGCGCCTGACCCCCGGCGCGCTGCACGCGCAGCGCCTCGCGCAGGCGCGCGCCGCGCGCCCCGGCCTGCTGAACTGGCTGCTGCATCACTACCTGTTCTTCCGCGTGCCGCTGCTGCGCCCCGAGCGCTGGCTGGCGCCGCTCGCGGCCCGGCTCGATGCGCTGTACACGCGCACGATGCTGGTCACGGCGCTCGTGGCGCTGCTGCTCGGCCTGTATCTGGTCGGCCGGCAGTGGGAGAGCTTCACCGGCACCTTCGCGTACTTCTTCAGTGCCGGCGGCCTGCTCGCCTGGGGCTGCGCGCTCGCCGGCAGCAAGGTCCTGCACGAGCTCGGTCACGCCGTCACCGCACGGCGCCTCGGCGTGCCGGTGCCGACGATGGGCGTGGCCTTCCTGGTGCTGTGGCCGGTGCTGTACACCGACACGACCGCGGTCTGGCGCCATCCCGGGCGCCGCGCCCGGCTCGCGGTCGGTGCTGCCGGCATGGCCGCGGAGCTGCTGCTCGCGATCATCGCGACGCTGGCGTGGAGCTTCCTGCCCGACGGCCCGGCGCGCTCGGCGGCCTTCGTGCTCGCGAGCAGCGGCTGGATCGCGACGCTCGCGATCAACGCCAGCCCGTTCATGCGCTTCGACGGCTACTTCCTGCTCAGCGATGCGCTCGACCTGCCGAACCTGCACGAGCGCAGCTTCGCGCTGGCGCGCTGGCAGCTGCGCCGCTGGCTGTTCGGACTGGACGTGCCGGCGCCGGAGCCTTTTGCGCCGCTGCGTCACGCCGGACTGGTCGCGTTCGCGTTCGCGACCTGGGCTTACCGGCTGGTGCTGTTCCTCGGCATCGCGCTGCTCGTCTATCACTTCGCGTTCAAGCCGCTCGGCATCGCGCTGATGGCGGTGGAGATCGGCTGGTTCATCGTCCGGCCGCTGGCGATGGAGCTGCGCGTGTGGTGGCGGCTGCGCGCGACGCTCATGGCCAGCCGCCGCAGCCTGCTGAGCGCGAGTGTGCTCGGTGCCGCCGTGCTGCTGGCGATCCTGCCCTGGCACACGAGCCTCGAACTGCCGGCGACGCTCGATGCCGTGCAC
Source organism: Pseudomonadota bacterium (assembly GCA_018240295.1). Taxonomy (GTDB): domain Bacteria; phylum Pseudomonadota; class Gammaproteobacteria; order Competibacterales; family Competibacteraceae; genus Plasticicumulans. The sequence goes on along the minus strand of JAFEGB010000221.1, from coordinate 2,681 downwards.
GTCCAGAGTCTGCACACGCCCGAGCCGGCGCGGCTGCGGCGGCTGGCGGTCGAGCCCGGCGCGAGCGTCGCGGCCGGCGACGTGATCGCCGAACTCGAACAGCCCGATCTCGCCGCCGAACTCGACGCCACCGGCCACCGCGTGCGGGCGCTGCGCGAATGGCTGCGCAGCGAGACCAGCCGGCTCGCCGCCCCCGAGCGCCAGCAGCGCGTCGCCGAGGAACTCGCCGGCGCCGAGCGCGCCGCGCGCGGCCTGCAGGAACGTCAGGCGCGGCTGACGCTGCGCGCGCCCTACGCCGGGCGTGTTGCCGCGCTCGCCGATGGCCTGCTGCCCGGCGTCTGGCTGTCGCCGCGCCAGACGCTCGCACAGATCATCGACCCGGCTGCGGCGCGCATCGAGGCGCTGGTGCCTGAAGACCGGCTCACGACCGTCGCCCGTGCCGTCGCCGACGGTGCCGCGGCACGCTTTCATCCCGACACCCCCGAACGCCCGGTGCTCGGCGCGCTCGTGCTCGCCCTCGCCCCGGCCGCCAGCCGCACGCTCGATGCGCAGCCGCTGCTTGCCTCCGTGTACGGCGGCCCGCTCGCCGCGACCCGCGATGCCCACGGCCGGCTGCTGCCGCAGACGCCGGTCTACCGGCTCGACCTGCAGCCCGCCGCCGGGGCCGCTGCGCCCGAGCGCCGGCTGCGCGGCACGCTGGTGCTCGAAGTCGAGGCCGAGCCGCTGCTGACGCAGGTCTGGCGCCGGATCGCCGCGGTGCTGATCCGTGAGAGCGGCTTCTGAACCGGCCGGCGCCCGGCGCCGGTGGCGGATGCGCCTGAACCGCACCCTGACCCGAACCTTGCCCCGAACTCCGGCACGCCCGATGGCGCCGGCACGAACTCGCAGGACTGGAGAGCCGACATGACCCGCAACCCCCGTCGCCCTGCCGGCAGCCGCAGCCCCGCGAGCCTGATGCTGGCGCTGGAGCCGCGCCTGATGTTCGACGCCGCCGCCCTCAGCAGCGCCGCGGACACACTCAGCCACGCCGACCCGGCCGGCGAAGCGGCGGTGGCCGCGGTCGAGGCCGCCAGAGCCAGCGACAGCCCGGCTGCGGCCGGCACGGCCAGCGACAGTGCCGCGGCCGCCGGTACCGCGACCGTCGCCACCGCCGCGCCGGCCCCGACGGCCGACACCGGTACGACCGCACCGGCACTGCTGGCAGCGATCGCGAGCGATTCGCCGCAGACGACGGCTGCGGACGCCACCGTGGCCAGCGCCCCGGCCGGGCAGCGCCATGAGCTGGCCATCATCGACACCTCGCTCACCGACTGGCAGACGCTCGCCGCCGGCCTGCGTGACGGCATCGAGGTGCTGACGATCGACGGCAGCCGCGACGGCTTCGCGCAGCTCGCCGACGCACTCGCCGGGCGCGAGCGTGGCGGGCTCGATGCCATCCACGTCTTCAGCCACGGCAGCGAGGGCCAGTGGCGGCTCGGCAGCAGCGCGCTCGATGTCAACACCGAGGCCGCACACGCGAGCGAACTGCAGGCCATCGCTGCCGCGCTCGCCGCGGATGGCGACCTGCTGCTCTACGGCTGCGACACCGGCGCCGGCAGCCGCGGCACGGCCTTCCTCGATCGCCTTGCCAGCGCCACCGGCGCCGACGTGGCCGCCTCGACCGATCGCAGCGGCAGCGCCACGGCCGGCGGCAACTGGACGCTGGAAGCGCAGCGTGGCGCGATCGAAACCGCGACGGCGGCCGATGCCGCGAAGCTTGCGGATTACAACGGCACGCTGGCGACCTACACGGTCACGAGCACCGCCGACAGCGGCGCCGGCAGCTTCCGTCAGGCCGTGCTCGATGCCAACGCCAGCGGCGGCACCGACACCATCGTGTTCGACAACAGCCTCAACAACCAGACGATCACGCTCACGAGCGGCGTCATCAGCGTGACCGACAGCCTGATCATCGATGGCGACCTCGACGGCGACGACACGCCGGATGTCGTGCTCGATGGCGGCAGCATCAGCGGCAATCGTGCGCTCGAATTCCAGACGACAACTGCCAACGGCATTTCCCTGACCGTGCGCAGCCTGGAATTTGCGCATTTCGACAGCAATGCTGCCGGCGCCGGTGCGGCCATTCATTTCTACACCAACAGCGGCGCGCCGGTGACACGCGGCAATCTGACGATCAGTGATTCGATCTTTCACAACAACACACACATCTCCGGCGCGCTGCTGAATGGCGGTGCAGTGTCAGTACGGGGAGGCACCGATTTCACGATCGAACGCAGCATCTTCTATTCGAACACGGCCGGCACCAATGGCGGCGCGCTGTATTTCAACAACGGCGTCATCGGCACCGTACGCGACAGCCTGTTCTACGACAACCAGTCGAATGCGACCGCGGCCACCACCGGTGGCGGCGCGATCGGCGCCTTTCCGTCGGTCGGCAACGGCGCGAACGGCAGCGTCACGCTCGAGAACCTGACCGTTGTCGACAATCGTGCCACCAACGGCGGCGGTGGCGGCGGCATCATGGCCTCACCGATCCTCGCCGGTTCCACGGTGACGATCCGCAATTCGCTGATCGTCAACAACAGCGCCAGTGATGTGTCCACGGCCGCTTCCGGCACGGTCAACCAGGTCAGCAACCTGACCGGCGCTTTCTCCGGTTTCGTCAATGCCGCCGGCCG
>JAFEGB010000220.1 GCA_018240295.1 Pseudomonadota bacterium | reverse complement strand
CGCGGCGGGCTTGGCCATGTGCGCGAGCACGTCTTCCTTGGTGATGCGGCCGTTGCGGCCGGAGCCGGCGATCTTCGCGACGTCGAGCTTGTTCTCGGTGATCAGCTTGCGCACGGCCGGCGACAGACCGTCGAGGTCGATGACCTCGGCGCCGGCGGCAGCCGCCGGGGCGGCGGCCGGCGCAGCCGCGGCAGCCGCGGCCGGGGCGTTGGCGGCGGCCCCGGCAACGATGGTCGCGATCAGGTCGCCGGCCTTCACGGTCGAGCCGTCGGCCTGCAGGATCTCGCCGAGCACGCCGTCGGTCGGCGCCGGCACTTCGAGCACGACCTTGTCGGTTTCGAGATCGACGAGGTTCTCGTCGCGCTTGACCGCATCACCCGGCTTCTTGTGCCAGTTGACCAGCGTGGCGTCGGCGACGGACTCGGGGAGGTTCGGAACTCGGACTTCTACGCTCATTCTCGTTATTCCCTGTTGATCTGGTTATGGGCCGGGGCTCAGAGGCCGAGGGCCTGGCTGACGAGAGCGGTCTGTTGTTCGACGTGGACCTGGTGCGAGCCGACGGCCGGCGAGGCCGAGGCGGCACGGCCGGCGTAGCTGAGCGTGTGCTTGCCGCTCAGGCCGGCTTCGAGGTGATGGCGGCTCTGGTACCACGCACCCTGGTTCTGCGGCTCTTCCTGGCACCAGACGATGTCGGTGGCATTCGGATAGCGCGCGATCTCGGTGTCGTAGTCGGCCTTCGGGAACGGGTAGAGCTGCTCGATGCGCACGACCGCGACGTTCTCGAGGTTCTGCTCGCGACGCTTTTCGAGCAGGTCGTAGTAGACCTTGCCCGAGCAGAACACGATGCGCGTGACCTTGGCCGGATCGAGGGCGTCGATCTCCGGGATGATTTCCTGGAAGCGGCCGTTGGCGAGGTCTTCGAGCGTGTTCACCGCCAGGCGGTGACGCAGCAGGCTCTTCGGGCTCATGACGATCGCCGGCTTGCGGAAGCTGCGCTTGCACTGGCGACGCAGCATGTGGAAGCACTGCGCCGGCGTCGACGGCACGATGACCTGCATGTTGTGCTCGGCGCACAGCTGCAGGTAGCGCTCCAGACGCGCCGAGGAATGCTCCGGACCCTGACCCTCGAAGCCGTGCGGCAGCAGCATCACCAGGCCGCAGAGCCGGCCCCACTTGGTCTGGCCCGAGGAGATGAACTGGTCGATGACCACCTGCGCGCCGTTGGCGAAGTCACCGAACTGCGCTTCCCAGATGATCAGGCCGTTCGGCTCGGCGGTCGCGTAGCCGTACTCGAAGCCGAGCACGGCCTCTTCGGACAGGATCGAGTCGATGACCGTGAAGGTCGGCTGGTCGGGCCTGACGTTGGCGAGCGGGATGTAGGCCGAGCCGTCGACGACGCTGTGCAGCACCGCATGGCGGTGGAAGAACGTGCCGCGACCGCAGTCCTCGCCGGAGACGCGCACCTGGAAGCCTTCTTCGAGCAGCGTCGCGTAGGCCATGTTCTCGGCGAAGCCCCAGTCGAGGGCCAGCGCACCGGCGGCCATCTTGCGGCGGTCATCGACGATCTTGGCGACGCGGGCGTGCGGCTCGTGGCCATCGGGGATGGTCTGCAGCTTCTCGGCGAGCTGCTGCAGGCGCTCCATCGGGAAGCCGGTCTCGCCGGGCTGCGACCAGTCCTCGTTCTTGTACGGTGCCCAGTCGACCGCGTACGGGTTCGAGACGCCTTCGAGCGTCGGGCGCGAGACCTGGATGCCGGCGTCGAGCTTGGCGCGGTAGTCGGCGACGCGCTGCGTGAACTCGCCGTCGGCGAGCACGCCCTCGCGCACGAGCTGCTCCGCATACAGCGTCGCGGCGGTCGAGCGGGCCTTGATCTTCTTGTACATCATCGGCTGCGTGGCCGAGGGCTCGTCGGCCTCGTTGTGGCCGTGGCGGCGGTAGCAGACCAGATCGATGACCACGTCCTTGCCGAAGGTCGTGCGGTAGTCCATCGCCAGCTTGGTGACGAACAGCACGGCCTCGGGATCGTCGCCGTTCACGTGGAACACCGGCGCCTGGATGATCTTGGCGACGTCGGTGCAGTACGTGGACGAACGCACGTCGAGCGGGTTCGAGGTCGTGAAGCCGATCTGGTTGTTGACGACGATGTGCACGGTGCCGCCGGTGCGGTAGCCGCGCACGCTCGCCATCTGGAACAGCTCCTGGTTGACGCCCTGGCCGGCGAAGGCCGCGTCACCGTGGATCAGCACCGGCAGCACTTCGAGGAACGGCAGCGGCGAGTCCTGGCCGCCGGACTTGCGCCGCTCCAGACGCGCACGCACCGAGCCCTCGACCACCGGGTTGACGATTTCCAGGTGCGAGGGGTTGAAGGCGAGCGCCAGATGCACGACGCCGCCCGGCGTCGCCACGTCCGACGAGAAGCCCATGTGGTACTTGACGTCGCCCGAGGAGATTTCGGCGCTGGTCTTCTTCTTGCCCTCGAACTCCTTGAACAGCTCCGCCGGCGCCTTGCCGAGGATGTTCACGAGCATGTTCAGGCGGCCGCGGTGAGCCATGCCGATGACGATTTCCTTCGCACCGCTCGCGCCGGCGTGCTGGATCAGCGCGTCCATCATCGGGATCAGCGAGTCGCCGCCTTCGAGCGAGAAGCGCTTCTGGCCGACGTACTTGGTGTGCAGGTACTTTTCGAGGCCCTCGGCAGCGACCAGCCAGTCGAGCAGTTCCTTCTTCTCGGCCGCGTTCAGGTCGAGCCTCGCGCCGGTGCCTTCGAGGCGATGCTGGATCCAGCGCTTCTCCTCGGTGGTGTGGATGTGCATGTACTCCGAGCCGATGTTGCCGGTGTACACGCGACGCACGAGCTCGAGAATCTCGCGCAGCGGCAGCTGCTGCTTGCCGACCTGCAGCGAGCCGACATCGAAGCCGGCATCGAGATCGGCCTCGCTCAGGCCGTGCTCGGCGAGATCGAGGTCCGGCACCGCCGGGCGCTCGCGCAGCGCCAGCGGGTCGAGGGTCGCGGCCTGGTGGCCGCGCGTGCGGTGGGCGTTGATCAGGCGCAGCACGCCGGCCTGCTTGTGCGCGGCCTCGGGATTCAGCGACTCGCCGGCGCTGAGCTGCGGCAGCAGCGAGATGATCGCGCGCGGGTTCTGGCCGATCTTCGCGAACACTTCGCGCACCGGCCCGTGCAGGTGCTCGGCCGCGCCGTTGCCGCCGGCGCGCAGGCCGAGGAAATACGCCCGCCAGTTCTCGGAAACCGAATCGGGATCCTGCAGGAAGCTCTCGTAGAGGTCTTCGATATACGCAGCATTGCCGCCGGACAGGACCGAAGTCTGCCGGAACTGATCGAATGAGGTGCTCATTTGGCTTCTGTTGACTCCCCGTCGTTGAAAAACCCCGTGCGAACCGCCGGACAGCTTCGGCTCGGTCAGGGTGCTCGTAGGCCTCGACCTGGATGCTGATTTTTTCGGTACCACTCGCCGGATCCGGGACCGGCCTGCCGTCTTGCTGCGGCTCTTTTCGCCGCGGTATGTCCCGCGGTCGGTTTATTTATTCGTTTTCATCGCGGCAGCCGTGCCGTCGTTCGTTCTTCCCTTCGCCGGTGCTGGCACCGGAGGTTTTGCGCGGCAGCGGCCGCACTTCGTGAAATCTGGATTTCGTATCGTGCCTCGGACGCTCCGGCTGGTTCAGGCCACCGGCGGGTCGTGATCGGGCCGGTTGCGCATGTGGTCGGCCACCTGGGCCAGCGCCTTGCGCAGCGAATCGAGCAGCGCCGGATCGGCGCCGCTTTCATCGAGTGCACGGTTCATGCAGAGCAGCCACTGGTCGCGGCCGCCGGAGTCGATCGGGAACGGCAGGTGACGCGCGCGCAGGCGCGGATGTCCGTAGCGGGACTCGTACAGCGGCGGACCGCCGAGCCAGCCGGACAGGTACTGGAAGAGCTTTTCCCGCGATCCGGAAAGGTCGTCCGGATGCAGGCGGCGGATTGCCGCGGCTTCGGGCAGCGTGTCCATCAACTCGTAGAAACGGTCGACGAGCCCGCGGATTTTCTCCGCGCCGCCGAGTCGTTCATAAGGAGTTGGCTGCATGCCCATCGTGAAGGAGTTTCGCGCTGCCCTGAGCCACGCTTGCGCCCGGTTCCGGTTCGGTCCGGGTCTGGAAGTCGGCGGATTCTAAACCTTGCGGCACACGACTTGAAGCTGCAAAACCTCGCTGGGCGAGTGCATTCGTTTCGGATGACGAAGCGCTCCGGAGGCTTGCGCCGGACTGCGAAGAAGCGTGCGGCGGTCGCAGCATGAAGGCGAGCGCCGCACGGGGCGGGGATTTCAGGCCAGGCGCCTGTAGCGGATGCGGTGCGGCTGGTCGGCCTCGACGCCGAGGCGGCGCTTGCGGTCGGCCTCGTAGTCGGCGTAGTTGCCCTCGAACCAGACCACCTGCGAATCGCCCTCGAAGGCGAGGATGTGCGTGGCGATGCGGTCGAGGAACCAGCGATCGTGCGAGATCACCACCGCGCAGCCGGCGAAGGCGAGCAGGGCTTCCTCCAGCGCGCGCAGCGTCTCGACATCGAGGTCGTTGGTCGGCTCGTCGAGCAGCAGCACGTTGCCGCCGCTCCGGAGCAGTTTCGCGAGGTGCACGCGGTTGCGCTCGCCGCCCGAGAGGTCCTTGATGAACTTCTGCTGGTCCGTGCCCTTGAAGTTGAAGCGCCCGCAGTAGGCGCGCGAGTTGATCTGGTAGCTGCCGATCTGGATGAGATCCTGACCGTCGGAGATTTCCTGCCAGACCGTGTTGCTGCCGGTCAGCGCGTCGCGGCTCTGGTCGACGTAGGCGAGCTGCACCGTGTCGCCGACGCGCAGGCTGCCGCTGTCCGGGGTTTCCTGGGCGCAGATCATCCGGAACAGCGTCGACTTGCCGGCGCCGTTCGGGCCGATGACGCCGACGATGCCGCCCCTGGGCAGCCGGAAGTTCAGGCCGTCGATCAGCAGGCGCTCGCCGAAGCCCTTCTTCAGGTTCTCGGCCTCGACCACCAGCTCGCCGAGCCGCGGCCCCGGCGGGATGTAGAGCTCCTGGGTCTCGTTGCGCTTCTGGAATTCCTGCGATTCGAGTTCCTCGAAGCGCGCCAGACGCGCCTTGGACTTGGCGTGGCGGCCCTTCGGGTTGCTGCGCACCCATTCGAGCTCCTGCTTCATCGCCTTGATGCGCGCGTTCTCCTGCTTCTCCTCGCGCTCCAGGCGCTGCTCCTTCTGCTCCAGCCACGAGGAGTAGTTGCCCTCCCACGGGATGCCGTGTCCGCGGTCGAGTTCGAGGATCCAGCCGGCGACGTTGTCGAGGAAGTAGCGATCGTGCGTGACCGCGACCACGGTGCCCGGATACTCGTGCAGGAAGCGTTCGAGCCAGGCGACCGATTCGGCGTCGAGGT
>JAFEGB010000021.1 GCA_018240295.1 Pseudomonadota bacterium | reverse complement strand
GGCTCCAGCCCGTCGAGGATCAAGAGCGTCCGTTGCGTCCGCACCGCACGGGCGAGCGCGGCGGCCTTGTCCCAGATCGAAGCCGTTGCTGCGACCGTAACGCCGAAGAACGCCAGCGCCGCCGCGAAGAACGGTTCTTCCGACGCCTGCCGGTCCTCGGCCGTGCCCTGGCTGTAGAAGCTCCAGCCGAACACGCGGGCGGCACCGCGCCAGTCACAAAGCCGATGCCGCAACCACGCGCACTCCAGCCCGGTCCTGTTGCGCAGACGATCCAGCAACCGCAGCACGGAACGGCTCCAGCCGTGGCGCGGCTGGTTGAGCTTCGTCAGCCAGCGCTGGATCAGCGAGGTCTTGCCGGTGCCACCGGGCGCAACGATGACGAATACGGACGTACCGGAAACGTCATCCCAGGCGGCATCGAGTGCGCCGAGTTCGGCGCCACGGCCGAGGAAGTCGGGAATGGCGCGCGGCAGGTGATCAAGATCGACTTTGGGCGACAGCGGGCGGGAGCCGCTGCCGCCATCAACAAAAGGGCCAGCGGGCGGTGCTCCCTTCGACAGATTCAGTATTTCCAGTGCAAGCGCAGCCAGCGCCTTGTCCGCTTTGGCCTTCGGCATGTCGCTTAGCGGCTTGCCATCGGTCGGTCGCCCCTGAAGCCCGTTCAGCCAGTCGATTGCCGTCCATGCGCAGTGTTCGAGGATCACCGGAATGACCCGCACACCGTGACTGAACCGACGCTTCAGCAAGGCTGGCGATTCAGTATCGAGGATGAAGCCTGAATTCAGAAAATTGACCGACACCAGCAGCAGAGCGACGGTACAGCCATCCATCGCGGCCTGTATTTCAGCTTTCCAGTCGTCGCCGGCGCTGATCCGGCGGTCATCCCAGACCTGCAGCAAACCGGCACGCGCCAGCACGCCGAGATGCGCTGTGACGCGATCCTTCCACTTCTCGTCCTTGTGGCTGTAACTGACGAACACCTTGCCCGGCATCACCTGCCCTCCCCTTGCTGTCATCGGCCGAGCGTAAACGGCGAAACAGGGGCGGGACAATGCGGGCAGCTTCGCTGGATGGGCTGATGCACCGGCGCCCGGCCGCCGCCAGGCTCCTGCGGCCCGCCCCACCTTGCCGGATCGTAACCCCCGCCCCGCCCCGCCCGCCGAACCCCCGCGCACCGTCCGGGGTCCGGACGACACGGCTGCCGTGTGCCCGCGCACGGTCCGCGTCGAACCGGCCGACGACATCCTTCCAGTGCCGGCCCCCCAGCGAGCGAGGAATTTCCGCATGTCCCACGAAAACGCCAAGCAGCAGGATCTGGCCCGCGCCACCACCGACGGCCGGGCGCCGATGAGCACGAATCAGGGCCAGCCGGTCGGGGATGACCAGAACTCGCTGAAGGCCGGCGGGCGCGGGCCGACGCTGCTGGAGGATTTCCTGCTGCGCGAGAAGCTGCAGCACTTCGATCACGAGCGCATCCCGGAGCGTGTCGTGCATGCGCGCGGCGCAGCGGCGCATGGCTTCTTCGAGGTCTACGACGATTCGCTGTCGGAATTCACGACCGCGCAGGTGCTGACCGATCCGTCACTGAAAACGCCGGTGTTCGTGCGCTTCTCGACCGTCGCCGGCTCGCGCGGCTCGGCCGACACCGCGCGCGACGTGCGCGGCTTCGCCGTGAAGATGTATACGCCGCAGGGCAACTGGGATCTGGTCGGCAACAACATCCCGGTGTTCTTCATCCAGGACGCGATCAAGTTTCCGGACCTGATCCACGCTGCCAAGGCCGAGCCGCACAACGAAATCCCGCAGGCGGCGACCGCGCACGACACCTTCTGGGACTTCATCTCGCTGACGCCCGAGGCCATGCACATGATCATGTGGGTCATGAGCGACCGGGCGATCCCGCGCAGCTACGCGCTGATGGACGGCTTCGGCGTGCACACCTTCCGGCTCGTCAATGCCGAGGGCGTTGCGCACTTCGTCAAGTACCACTGGAAGCCCAAGCACGGCGCGCACTCGCTGGTCTGGGACGAGGCGCTGAAGCTCGCCGGCGCCGATCCGGACTTCCACCGCAAGGACCTGTGGGAATCGATCGAGGCCGGCAACTGCCCGGAATGGGAACTGGCCGTGCAGATCTTCGACGAGGCGACCGCCGCGCAATTCGACTTCGACATCCTCGATGCCACCAAGATCGTGCCCGAGGACCTCGTGCCGCTGCGCCGGGTCGGGCGCATGGTGCTCGATCGCAACCCCGACAACTTCTTCGCCGAGACCGAGCAGGTGGCGTTCATGACCACCAACATCGTGCCCGGCATGGACTTCACCGAAGACCCGCTGCTGCAGGGGCGCAATTTCTCCTACCTCGACACGCAACTGTCGCGCCTCGGCTCGCCGAACTTCGCCGAACTGCCGATCAACCGGCCGCTCGCCTGCGTCGCCAACCACCAGCGCGACGCGCACATGCGCCACACCATCAACAAGGGCCGCGTCGCCTACGCACCGGCCTCGCTCGATGGCCACGATCCGGCGGCCACCGGCGCGGCCGATGGCTTCCATTCGCACGCAGTCGCGCTCGAAGGCCGCAAGCTGCGCGAGCGCAGCCCGAGCTTCGCCGACCATTACGGGCAGGCGAAGCTGTTCTGGAACAGCCAGACCGCGGTCGAGCGCGCGCACATCGCCAAGGCGCTGTCCTTCGAACTGAGCAAGGTCGCGACGCGCGAGGTGCGCGTGCGCATGCTCGATCATCTGCAGCAGATCAATCCGGTGCTCGCCGCGCAGGTCGGCCGCGCGCTCGGCGAGACGGCCGATGACAGCGCCGCAGCCGTGCCGCCCTCGGCAGCGAGCGACAAGGCCGATGAGATCGCGATCTTCGCCTCGGCCGTGTCGCCGACCTCGGCCTCGGGCCGGCTGCAGAGCACGCGCGGCCTGAGCCTGCTCGACGGCAGCCAGCCGGCCTCGGCCGCCGGGCGCAAGGTCGCGGTGCTCGCCGCTCCGGGCAGCGATGCCAGCCAGATCCTGTCGCTGCGCTCGGCGCTCAGCTGCGCCGGCGCGCAGGCCATGGTCGTCGGCCCCCACCTCGGCCCGCTGACCGGCGAGATCGCGGCGATGGCGACCTTCGCCAACAGCAGCTCGGTGCTGTTCGACGCCGTGTTCGTGCCGGGCGGCGCCCCCGGCGTGCAGCAGCTGACCGAGATCGGCGAGGCCCGGCGCTTCCTCGACGAGGCCTACCGCCACGGCAAGCCGATCGGCGTGCTCGCCGAAGGCCGGGCGCTGCTGGCCGCAACCCAGCTCGGCACCCTGAGCGGCCTCGCGGCCACCGCCGCCTCCGGCAGCAGCGGCTCGCCGGCCGCAACGCTCGAAGCCCAGGGCGTGCTGATCGCCGATGGCAGCGACGTGGCCACCGCCGTCGATCGCTTCGTCGCCACCCTGGCCCGCCACCGCTTCCCGGACCGGCCGCTGGCGGCACAGATCGCGGCCTGAGGCGGCGGCATGCGGAAACCGCCGGGCGCCCGCAAGCCGCCCTGACGATCCGGCGGCGACCTGCCGGCGCAGAGGCGGGACAATGGGGGCAGCTCGCAGGATGGCCGAGGGGCTGAAAAGCGAGGCGTTCTGTTGGGATCGGTATCCTGTGCTGGCAGTGCTGATGGAAGGCGTCGGCCGCAGACAGCAGAAAAGCCGGGCTGCGCGCCCGGCTTTTCGGGTCTGACCCAGCGTGGGGTCTGCATCGGCGGCAGCCGGGAATCGTCCCGCACCGCCCTGCCCGCGCCGGCACTGCAGCGGATCAGCCCGCGCCGGTCATCTCGTCCAAGAACTTCTTG
>JAFEGB010000219.1 GCA_018240295.1 Pseudomonadota bacterium | reverse complement strand
CGGGGGAGGGGTTGGGGAGAGGGGGCAAGGTCCGGGCGCAGTGCCGGCGTCTCCCCCTCTCCCCCGGCCCCTCTCCCGCAAGGGGAGAGGGGAGATCGACGTCCGGCCGTTGGTGATGGTCGATCCATCCTGCCCACGGAACCGCTGGCTTGTGTAGATACCAATGCGTGCAGTGCGGGGCGCGAGCCGTTTCAGCCGCCGGCGGCGCCCGGAATCACCGGCGTCGTCACGCGCACGTCGGCGTTCTGGCCGCGCTGGCGCAGCACGTGGTCCATCAGCACCAGCGCGACCATCGCCTCGGCGATCGGGGTGGCGCGGATGCCGACGCAGGGGTCGTGGCGGCCGGTCGTGATGACTTCGACCGGATTGCCGTCGACATCGATGCTGCGCCCCGGCAGGCGGATGCTGGAGGTGGGTTTGAGCGCGATGTGCGCGACGATGTCCTGCCCGGTCGAGATGCCGCCGAGCACGCCGCCGGCGTGGTTGCTCAAAAATCCCGCCGGCGTCAGCTCGTCACGGAACTGCGTGCCGAGCGCCTCGACGCAGCCGAAGCCGTCGCCGATCTCGACGCCCTTGACGGCGTTGATGCTCATCAGCGCGTGCGCGAGTTCGGCATCGAGCCGGTCGAAGATCGGTTCGCCGAGGCCGACCGGCACGCCGCTCGCGACCACCGTGACCCTGGCACCGACCGAATCGCCGGACTTGCGCAGCGCGTCCATGTAGCTTTCGAGCTGCGGCACCAGCGCCGCATCCGGGCAGAAGAACGGGTTGTTGCCGACCTCGTTCCAGTCGAGCGCCTGCGCGCGCAGCGGGCCGAGCTGGCTCAGATAGCCGCGCACCTCGACGCCGTGGCGCGCGCGCAGCCACTTCTTGGCGATGCCGGCGGCGGCGACGCGCATCGCCGTCTCGCGCGCCGACGAGCGCCCGCCGCCGCGGTGGTCGCGCAGCCCGAACTTGTGGTGGAAGGTGTAATCGGCGTGGCCGGGGCGGAAGCGGTCGGCGATCTTCGAGTAGTCCTTCGAGCGCTGGTCGGTGTTCTCGATCAGCAGCGCGATCGGGCAGCCGGTGGTGCGGCCCTCGAACACGCCGGCGAGGATGCGCACGACATCGTCCTCGCGCCGCTGCGTCGTGTGCCGGCTGGTGCCGGGCTTGCGGCGGTCGAGATCGACCTGCAGGTCGGCCTCGGACAGCTCCAGCCCGGGCGGGCAGCCATCGACGATGCCGACCAGCGCGGCGCCGTGCGATTCGCCGGCCGTGGTGACGGTGAACAGCTTGCCGTAGGTGTTTCCGGACATGGCGGACGCGCTCGGGCTGGGGCTCGGGAAAGCCGGCAATTGTCCGCGGCCGGTGCGGCGCGTGCCAAGTGTTTTGCGGCTCCGGCGGCGTTTTCCGGTGTCGTATCGCTGCCACGAAACCGTCATGCACCCGCACCAGACTGCGCGCAGGAACAGGAGATCGCCGTCGGGAAGCGGCCGTGACGGCAGGGATGCCGCCATCCCCCTTGCTGCAGAGAACCCTGTCCATGCATCCGATCCGTATGCCGCTGGCGCTCGTGCTTGCGCTGGCTTCCGCCGCCGCGCCCGCGGCACCCGTCCTCGTCAATGCGCTCGCCATCGCCGGCGATGCCACCGATCTCTCCGGGCTGCCGGCCGGTCCGAACGGCAACCGGCTCGGCGGTTTCGCGTCCGATCTCCATTACGACCGCTACTCGAACACCTATTACGGCATTCCGGACCGCGGCCCCGGCGGCGGTCTGCTCGCCTACGACACGCGCGTGCAGCGCTTCACGCTGAACGTCGATTCCGCCACCGGCGCGATCTCGAACTTCCAGCTGCAGTCGACGACGATGCTGACGGCCGGCGGCCAGCCGCTGAACGGCCTGAATCCGGCGCTGCTGAACGCCAGCAGTGCAACACTCGGCCTGTCGCAGGACCCGGAAGGCTTCGCGGTCGGTCCGCACGGCACGTATTTCGTCTCGGACGAATACGGTCCGGCCGTGCGCGAGTTCTCGGCGGGCGGCGAGCTGATCCGCAGCTTCACGACCCCGGCCAACCTGATCCCGCGCGACAGCGGCGGCGGCGTCAACTACGTCGACGGCCGGCCGGTCATCGTCAGCGGCCGACAGGACAACCGCGGCTTCGAGGGCCTGACGCTGAGTCCGGACGGCACGAAGCTGTACGCGATGCTGCAGGACCCGCTGGTCGATGAAGGCAGCAGCAGCGACGGCCGCCGCTCGCGCAACCTGCGTCTCGTCGAGTTCGATGTCGCGACCGGGCTGGCGACGAAGCAGATGATCTACCGCCTGGAAGACCGCGACGACATCAACGCCCGCATCCCCGGCACGGCCGATGACTTCTCCGCGACCAATCAGGGCCGCTCGATCGGCATCAGCTCGATCACGGCGCTGAACGATCACGAGTTCCTGGTCATCGAGCGCGACAACCGCGGCATCGGCGAGGCCGATCCGACCGGGACTGCGCCGGTCGGGAGCAAGCGCGTGTACCGCATCGACATCAGCGGTGCGAGCGACGTGAGCAGCACCAGCCTTGCCGGCGACAACGCGCTGCCGCCCGGCGTCGTGCCGGTCACGAAGTCGCTGTTCCTCGACGTGCAGGCCGCGCTGCTCGCCGCCGGCCTGCCGATCCCCGAGAAGCTCGAAGGGCTGACGATCGGGCCGCTGCTCGACAACGGCTTCATCGACCTGATCCTCGGCACCGACAACGACTTCAGCGTCACGCAGAGCGGTTCGGGCGAGCAGTTCAACGTCTGCACCGGTCCCGGCGGCACCTTCCGCGACGTGGCGCTCGATCAGGCCTGCCCGGGCGCTACGGCGCTGCTGCCGACGTACCTGTACGCGGTGCGCGTCGAACTCGCGGGCCTCAACTACGTGGCGCCGCTGACGGTGGCGGAACCGTTCGGCCTGACGCTGTTCGGGCTCGGCCTGGCCGGGCTCGCGGCCCGTCGCCGGTGCCGGGCCTGAAAACGCGGAACGGCGTCACCGGGACGCCGTTCGTGCAGGGCTGCCGGACGAGGTTTGTGAGAAGAACACCGTCCCGCGGCGGACAGCCGGCGCCGCGGGGCGGCTGCCCCGGTCAGCAGAGGCCGGCGCTGCCGGCTTCGGTCGAATGCACCGGGAACAGGGTCTGCGCGAGATCGCAGGTCGGGCCTTCGGCCGGCAGGTAGTCGCCCTGCGCATAGCCGGGCATCATCCGGATCTGCATTTCAGCGGATTCCTGCAGCGCGGCGTCGGCAGCGGCGACCGGGCGGCCCCAGCCGTCGGTCGGCGGGTACTGTTCGAAGTCGCCGGCCTGCGCGAGCGCGGCCAGACCGAGGGTGGCAGAGAAGCCGAGGGCGATGGCTGTCGTGGTCCTCATGGCTCGAACCTCCTGAGCGGGTTTGCCAGTGTGAGCACCGCCGGCGATTCGTCGGGGAAAGATGAATCGCTTGCAATGTGCAAGTGCAGCGTAGCCCGCGGCTGCGCATTTCCAAGTGCAGGACTTGGTTATCGGCAGCAGAGCCATTAAACGCACCCGTATGGAATGGATGCCTGCCATCCGGCAAGCCCTTGATCCTGCCGCAGTCCGGCCCCCGGTCCGTTCCCGGGCGACCCGCCGAGCGCATCGAACAGCTGCGCAAGCTCCGCATCGGGCGGGGCGATGAGTTCGAGCGGCGTGCCGTCGAGCGGATGCGGCAGTGCCAGCCGCCAGGCGTGCAGCAGCAGCCGGCGGCAGCCGAAGCGCTCGCGGAACAGCCGGTTGTGGCGGCCGTCGCCGTGCGTGGTGTCGCCGATCAGGTGATGCGAGACGTGATGGAAGTGCTTGCGGATCTGGTGCAGCCGGCCGGTTTCGGGGCGTACTTCCAGCAGCGCGCAGCGCGCCTGCGCGTAACGGCCGACCGGCACCGGGATTTCGGCCGTGGCGAGCCGCCGCCAGTGCGTGATCGCCGGCTGCAGCGGTTTGCCGGGCTCCTCGGCAAGCGCGTAGTCGATCGTGCCGGTCTCGGCCGGCCAGCCGCGCACGACGGCGAGATAGCTCTTTTCGACCGTGCGCTCCTCCCAGTGCGCGCAGGCGGCGCGCGCGGCTTCCGGATCGAGCGCGAACAGCACGACGCCGGAGGTCGGCCGGTCGAGGCGGTGGATCAGGTACACGTGCCGGCGCAACTGGTCGCGCAGGCGCTGCATCAGGAAATCCTCGACGCGCTCGGCGATCGGGCTGCGGTGCATCAGCAGGCCGGCGGGCTTGGCAACGGCGACGAAGCGCGCATCGCGCCAGAGGATCGTCAGCGGCGGCGGCATGCGCAGCCTCCGGACGCATCGCAGACCGCGGGACGGGCGGGGGCGCGGGCAAAAAAGAGCCGGGGCGGGTACGAGAGACCCGGACCCCGGCAGCAGCCCTTGCAGGAGATGAGCGAAGGTAGGGACGCGGCTGCCGCGGCGAAGGTTCCCGGAACGAGCGGGATTACCGGAATTTTATTGCGCCGCATCATCCGCAGGCCGCGAGCAGCGCGCGCAGCTCGCCGAGGAAGCGGTCGCGCTGCCAGAAGTGCGGGCAGTGATCGGCACCAGCGTAGGTTTCGAGACGCGCGTGCGGGATCTGCGCCTGCACCCAGCGCGCGGTTTCGGCCGTGTAGAAGTTGCTCTCGTCGCCGTAGACCAGCAGCACCGGGGCGTGCAGCCGCGCCAGCGCCGGGCGCAGGTCGGCGCCCGCGAGCGAGCACCAGCACTCGGTCAGCGCCGCGTGCGCGAGGCCGGCGAGCCAGTCGCGGCTGCGCTGGAACTTCGCCGGCTCGCGCTCGTAGCGTTCGCGGGCGCGGGCGTTCAGGCCGTCGGCGGTCAGTTCAAGCACGGCCTCGGCGAAGTCCTCGCGCTGGCGGGCGATGAACCAGCGGTTGCGCTGCGCCGAGAAGTCTCCGTAGATGCCGAAGCGCCAGCCGGCACCGGTGACGAGCTTCGGCGTCTGGTCGATCAGGCCGTAGCCGCCGATCGCGGTGCCGGGATGTCGCAGCGCGTGCATCCAGATCGTCAGCGCGCCCATCGAATGCCCGAGCAGCAGCGGCCGTTCGAGCGCGTAGTGACGGATCAGCGCATCGAGGTCATCGGCCATGCGTTCGAGTGTTGCCGGCGCGCCGGTGAGCGGCACATCGGCGTGCGCGCGCGCATCCCACGCGAAGCTCGGGTGAGCGCCGGCCAGCGCCTGCGTCCAGTGCGTCCAGTCGGCGTGCGTCGAGGTCCAGCCGTGCAGGCAGACGACCGGCCGGCCGCCGGCCTGCGTGCCGCGACGCACGACGCGCAGGCACTGGCCGTCGTCGAGGAGCAGGTGATCGGTCGTGTGCGGCATGGCCGGGGCTCAGCGTCCGTCCTTCAGCGCTTCGAGCGCGTCCCAGCGCGCGTATGCGGCTTCGAGTTCCCGTTCGAGCGCGGCGAGGCGATCGAGCACCGCAGCCTGCGCGGCCTGCGGCTGCTGGTAGAAGCCGGCCGCCGCCGTGCGCGTGCCGAGTTCGGCCTGCTCGGCTTCGAGCGCTTCGATCTGCGCCGGCAGCGCGTCGAGTTCGCGCTGTTCCTTGTAGCCGAGCTTCGCCGGTTTCTTCGCCGGAGCCGGCGCGGCGGTGGCAGCCAGCGCGGCGGCCGGGGCCGGCGTTGCGGTCTTGATCGTTGCGGCCGGCTTCGCGGTGGCCTTCTCCTCGGCTGCCGGCCGGCGCTGGCGCAGCCAGTCGCTGTAGCCGCCGACGTATTCGCCGATGCGGCCCCGGCCTTCGAACACCAGCGAGCTGGTGACGACGTTGTCGAGGAAGGCGCGATCGTGCGAGACCAGCAGCAGCGTGCCCTGATAGTCGAGCAGCAGCTCTTCGAGCAGTTCGAGCGTCTCGATGTCGAGGTCGTTGGTCGGCTCGTCCATGACCAGCAGGTTGGCCGGCTGGCTGAACAGGCGTGCGAGCAGCAGGCGGTTGCGCTCGCCGCCGGAGAGCGACTTCACCGGCGTGCGCGTGCGCTCGGGGCTGAATAAGAAGTCCTGCAGATAGCTGATGACGTGGCGGCGCTCGCCGTTGATCTCGATGAACTCGCGACCCTCGGCGAGGTTGTCGATGACCGAAGATTCGGGGTCGAGTACCGCGCGCAGCTGGTCGAAGTACGCGACCTGCAGCTTGGTGCCGAGGCGGATCGAGCCGCTGTCCGGCGCAAGCCGCCCGAGCAGCAGGTTCAGCAGCGTGGTCTTGCCGGCGCCGTTCGGGCCGATCAGGCCGATGCGGTCGCCGCGCAGCACGCGCACCGAGAAATCGCGCACGACCGGCGCGCCGTCCCACGCGTAGCTCACGTCCTTCGACTCGACCACCAGCTTGCCGGAGGCCGCGGCCTCTTCGAGGTTGAAGCTGACCCTGCCCTGCAGCTCGCGCCGCTCGGAGCGCTCCTCGCGCAGCGCCTTCAGCGCGCGCACGCGGCCTTCGTTGCGCGTGCGTCGGGCCTTGATGCCCTGGCGGATCCAGGCCTCCTCCTGCGCGAGCTTCTTGTCGAACAGCGCGTTATGGCGGGCTTCCTCTTCGAGCGCGGCGGCCTTCCTTTCGAGGAAGTTCGGATAGTCACCGGGCCAGGAGCTGAGCCGCCCGCGATCGAGCTCGACGATGCGCGTCGCCAGCCGCGTCAGCAGTGCGCGGTCATGGGTCACGAACAGCACGCCGCCGCGGAAGCCGAGCAGGTGTTCTTCCAGCCACTGGATCGCCTCGACATCGAGGTGGTTGGTCGGCTCGTCGAGCAGCAGCAGGTCGGGCTCGCAGACCAGTGCCCGCCCGAGCAGCACGCGCCGGCGCCAGCCGCCGGAGAGCTCGGCGAGCGTCACGTCGGCCGGCAGCGCCAGGCGCGTCAGGATCTGCTCGACACGCTGGTTCAGGCTCCAGCCGTCGCGGGCTTCGAGTTCGTGCTGCAGGCGCTCCATGCGCCTGAGCAGGGCATCGGCGTGCGCGGCGTCGTGATCGTGCGCGAGGGCGTGGGCGGCAGCGTGGTATTCGCCGAGCAGGCGGCCGACCTCGGGCACGCCGTCGGCGACGATCTCGAACACGGTGGCGTCGCCGGTCTCGGGCATCTCCTGTTCGAGGCGCGCGATCTTCAGGCCCGGCTGGCGCCAGAGTTCGCCGCCATCGGGCGCGAGCGTGCCGTCGACGAGCTTCAGCAGCGTCGACTTGCCGGCGCCGTTGCGGCCGATCAGGCAGACGCGCTCGCCGGCATCGATCTGGAAATCGGCGTTGTCGAGCAGCGCGGCGAGGCCGAAGGCGACGGAAACGCGGTCGAAGGTCAGAAGCGGCATGGCGGTGACACGCACGGCGGGGCGGGGGCGCGATTGTAGCCGCATCGCCGTGCTCATCGGCCGGTGCCGGCCGGCATCGGCTAAGCTGCGCGCCCGCCTTACGTCCGTAATCGTCTGCATCGTCGTCCGAGGATCGTCCCGCATGAGTCCGACCGCCCCGGCGCTGCCGCGCCACGCCCCGGCCGAGCTGGCACCGAAGCAGCTCGGCGAACTGATCGCGCTCGCCCATCTGCTCGCCGACGCCTCGGGTGAGGTCATCCGCCGGCATTTCCGCGCCCCGCTCGCGGTTGCCGACAAGTCCGGTGCCGAAGGCACGATGTACGACCCGGTGACGGTCGCCGACCGCGACGCCGAGGCCGCGATCCGCGCGCTGCTCGCCGAGCGCCGGCCGCAGGACGGGCGCTACGGCGAGGAGCACGGCTTCGAGCCCGGCGACTCCGGCCTCACCTGGGTCATCGACCCGATCGACGGCACGCGCGCCTTCATCACCGGCATGCCGCTCTGGGGCACGCTGATCGCGCTCTACGACGGCGAGCGCCCGGTGCTCGGGGTCATGGACCAGCCGTGGACCGGCGAGCGCTTCATCGGCTCGCGCTTCGGGGCCGAACTGCGCGATCGCGACGGCCGCCGGCCGCTGCGCACGCGGGCCTGCGCGCGGCTCGCCGATGCGGCGCTGTACTCGACGCATCCGGATCTCTTCGAGCGCGGGCACGAGAAGCCGGCCTTCGATGCCATCGCCGCGCGCGTGCGCATGACGCGCTTTTCCGGCGACTGCTACGCCTACTGCATGCTCGCCGCCGGCTGTCTCGATCTCGTCGTCGAGGCCGGCCTCAAGCCCTACGACGTGCAGGCGCTGATCCCGATCGTCGAGGCCGCCGGCGGCCTGATGACCGGCTGGCGCGGCGAGAACGCCGCGCACGGCGGCCGCATCCTGGTCGCCGGCGATGCGCGCGTGCACGCCGAGGCGCTGGCGATCCTGTCGCAGGTACCGTGAACCGGTTCGCCCCGCCCGTCCCTGTCCTTTCGCCCGAGTGCGCCCGCCCATGACGTCCGCCCCCCTGATCGAAGTGCGCGAGCTGGTCAAGCAGTACCCCGGCCTGCGCGCCGTCGATGGCGTGAGCTTCTCGATCCTGCCCGGGCGCTGCTTCGGCCTGCTCGGCCCGAACGGTGCCGGCAAGACCACGACCATCGAGATGATGGAAGGCATCAGCACGCCGAGCGCCGGGCGCATCCTCTACAAGGGCGAGCCGCTCGGCCTGCGCTTTCGCGAGGAAGCCGGGATCATGTTCCAGAGCACGGCGCTGCAGGATTTCCTGACCGTGCGCGAGTGCCTGCGCTTCTTCTCGCAGCTGTATCCGCGCCGCGTGCCGGCCGCAGAGCTGATCCGCGCCTGCGCGCTGGAGGACTTCCTCGATCGCGACCACCGCAAGCTCTCCGGCGGCCAGCGCCAGCGTCTGCTGCTCGCGGTGGCGCTGGTCAACGATCCGGACATCGTCTTTCTCGACGAACCGACCACCGGCCTCGATCCGCAGGCGCGGCGCAACTTCTGGCAGCTGGTCGAGGACATCAAGCGCCGCGGCAAGACCGTGGTGCTGACCACGCACTACATGGAGGAGGCCTACCAGCTCTGCGATTCGCTGGCGATCATGGACCGCGGCCGCATCGTCGCCGAGGGCAGCCCCGATGCGCTGCTCGCGCAGCACTTCGATGATCGCATCCTGCAGCTGCCGGCCGAAGACCTCGAAGGCCGCGCGCTGCCGCCGGCCTACAGCGTGCAGCGCCGGCGCGAATCGGCCGAGATCTCGGTGCGCAACGTCAGCACCGCACTGAGCGACCTGCTCGCCGCCGGCGTCCCGCTCGAGCGCCTGTCGATCCGCCCGCGCACGCTGGAGGATCTGTTCCTGGAGCTGACCGGGAAGGAACTGCGCGAGGCCTGAAGCGGGAAGGGGCGCAGCGGCTTTCAGGTCGTGCCGCTGCGAAACACCAGCCAGCGGGCGCTGGCGTAGTTGACGACCATGCCGGCCAGCGAACCGGCGGCGACCGCCAGCGCCGGCCACGTGCGCGCCTGCGCCGAGGTTTCGATGCAGAGCGCGTACACCGCGTAGTTGACGCTGCCGCCGGCCAGCATCAGCGCCACGTAGCGCGCCCATTCGCCGGCCAGCCCGCGGTTGGCACGTGCGGTTTCGCTGCGGAAGGTCCAGAGCCGGTTCAGCAGCCAGGTGCCGCTTGCCGCGGCGAGGAAGGACAGCGCCCGGCCGCCGTAGAAGCCGGCGCCGAGCGCGAGTGCGGCTTCGAGCACCGCCACGTCGATCACGAGTCCGGCGATGCCGACGGCTCCGAAGCGCAGCAGCTGCCGGGCGGTCTGGTGCATCGCGACGGCCTCAGGTCGCGGCCGCGGCCGGCCGGCGCCATTCAGCGAGCAGCGGCAGCGCCAGCCAGACCAGCATCAGCGCGCAGGCGAGGATCTGCCGGTTCCAGAAGAACGCGTGCCAGATCAGCGGCACGCGCTCCGACCAGTCCGGGTGCATGGCCGTGAAGTCCTCGCCGACGATGGCAAAGCCCTCGCCGAGGATCACGGCGACGGCGCCGGCGAGCAGCCACAGGCCAAGCTTCAGGCGCGCCGGCCCCGGTGCGGTCAGGGCGGCCAGTCCGTAGCCGCGCGGGCTGCCTGCGAGGCGCGCCGCCAGCCACAGCGCCGGCAGGCCGAGCGCCGGCAGCCAGAATTCCGGGATCGGGATGTCGAGGTAGCGGCCGTTGAAGGCCAGCATCGCGCTGATCATCAGCGCACCGGCGACGTAGCTGAGGTAACCGAGGCGCGCGGCGCGCGCCAGGCCCGGGGCCTCGCGGCCGAACAGCCGGGCGCGCAGCAGCGCGGCCAGCACGCCGGTGGCGACGACGGTGGCGAGGATGCGCACCCAGGCCCAGGCTTCGGCGAGCGCCGGCGTCGTGTCCATGTAGCCGCGATACAGCTCGCTGACGGTCGGCTTGTCGAGCAGGCCGGTGTCGGCGGCGAAAAACAGCAGCCGCTGCAGGCACCAGCTCACCGAGGCCGGCGAGATCGCCAGGCGCTGGGCATGCCAGAGGGTGTCGATCGCACCGGCGGCGAGCAGCTGTGCAAGCCCGGCGACGGCGAGTGCGCGCGTGAGGCCGAAGCCGGCCGGGATCAGCCAAAGCGCCAGCGCCAGCCCGCCGAGCACCGAGGCGCCGGCGCGCAGCCCGGCTTCCGGGAACGGATCGACCGGACCGGTGGTGCCGAATTTCTGCTGGCGATCGACGTCGTACAGGCCCCAGCGCGCGCCGACCGTGCCTTCCTGCTGCGCCTTCCAGAGCTGGTCGTAGGCCTCGACGACGTTGTAATCGAAGCCGTACTGCGCGGCGAGCTGCGGCAGCCGGCGCAGGAAGTGCGCGGCGTTCGGCAGGTCGGCGATCGCCGGGCCGCGCGAGCGGCCTTCGGTCGGCCAGCCGGCCTCGCCGATCAGGATCGGCTTGCCCGGGAAGGCAGCCTTGATCTTGCCGATGACCTCGACGAAGCGCTGCTCCATGTCGGTGACCGAGGCCGGCTCGTCCTCCCAGTACGGCAGGATGTGGATGGTGAGGTAGTCGACATGGTCGGCGAGCTGCGGATTCTTCAGCCAGAAGGCCCAGACATCGGCGTAGGACACCGGCTGGCGGATCGACTGCCGCACGCGATCGAGGTGCCGGATGATCTGCCCGGCGTCGAGGTCGCGGCGCAGCAGCACCTCGTTGCCGACGATCACGCGCTCGACCGACTGCGGATAGCGGTTGGCGGCCTCGATCAGCGCGCTGACCTCGGCCTCGTTGTCGGCCGGGGTGCTGCTGAGCCAGGCCCCGTGGATGACCTTGAGGCCGTGGCGGGCGGCGAGCGCCGGCACGTCCTGCGCGGCGCCGATGGCGGCGTAGGTGCGCACGCCGCGAAAGGCGGTCTTCACGTGGGCGAGATCGTTCTCGACCTGTTCGGGCGTCGGCCAGTTCCTGGTCAGCGGGCTCTGCCCGGCGCGAAACGGTGCGAACGAGGCGCTGTTCCAGGTGCCTTCGTGCCAGTCGATGCCGATGTCGACCGGGCGGGCGGCATACCACCAGACCAGGGCGGCAGTGAGCGTCGCGAGCGCGACGGCGACGAACGCCGGACGGCGGAAGACGGATGCGTCGTACACGGGAGTCGGGACCTCGACGGGCTAGGGCTTGCCGTAGCGGCGCAGGTAGAGCAGGAACTTCGGGCGGGAGCGGTGCGGCTTGAAGGCCGGGTTGTATTCGAGCACGTAGCCGCGCAGGTCCTTGACCACGGACAGCGGTACGCCGAAGCGGTCGATCTCGACGGCGTTCGGCAGGCGCAGCTGTTCGTCGCAGCCGTCGTTGGTCAGCGCGATCAGGAAGTCGGCGCTCTCCCAGCGCGGCTCGAACACCAGGAAATCCGGGAAGTAATACCGGGCGCTTTCTTCCTTGCCGCAGACCGCGACCCTGTAGCGGCGGGCGATCGGCGCGCCCTCGTACTCGTTGGTCAGGTATTCGGCGAGGCCGTCGATGGCCTCGGGCAGGGAGTTGCCCCAGTAATCGAGTTCCCAGCGATCGGCCGCGCCCGGCACGCCGCCGATCAGCACGTTGTAATAGATGTACTGGTGCGGGTGCAGGTAGCCGAGGATGCCGGCCTGCACGGCCAGCAGCGCGGCGAGCGCGAGCGTGTGCAGGCGGCCGTGCAGCGGCGCGCGCGCGGCGAGCATCTCGTGCATGCGCTCCAGCGCCAGCGCCGCGCAGACCACCAGCGGCGGCACGACGAACAGGAAATGGCGCAGGCCGTTGTAGGCCGTGGTGTGCAGGGCGACCGCGATCAGCACCGGCAGCACGCCGGCGGTGCCGAGCACGTACAGCGACTGGGCGCGTGCGGACATCGGCCAGCGGTGGCGCAGGCGCAGCAGCGCGAAGGCCAGCCCCGAGGCCAGGCCGGCCAGCACGATCTCCGGCAGCGTGAACACCAGGTAGGCCGGCACGTACCAGCGCGGGATGGCGTTGACCGGATACCACTCGCCGGCAGCGAGCGTCTCGATCGGGAAGGCGACGTGCGAGAACTCGCCGAGCGTCTTCAGCGGGTTCAGCGGCGACTGCCAGGCGTAGGGCCAGAACACGCCCATGACCACGTAGGCGAGCACGAACGCCGGGGCGCAGCGCAGCGCCACGCGCGCGGCATCGGCGGCGAGTCGCGCCGGCCGCTCGCCGGCACGCCAGCGCCCGGCCAGCCACAGCAGCACGCCGAGCGCCAGATACGGCCCGAGCAGGATCGCGCCGACGCGCACGCTGAGCGCAAGCCCGATGCTGACGCCGAGCAGCGTGAGCGTGCGTGCCGAGGGTCGCGGCAGTTCGTGCTGCACGCGCACGATCGCGTAGACGGCCCACAGCATCGCGGTCGCAAACGGCGCGTCCTTGGGGTTGGTGAAGCTGTGGCCGATGAAGCACGGCGTCAGCAGCAGCAGCACGAGCGCCAGCAGCCCGGCACGATCGCCGCCGAGCAGCCGCCCGAGCCGCCAGGCCCCGAGCAGGCCGACGATGCCGAGCAGGCCGCCGAGCAGGTGGCGGGTCTCGTATTCCCCGAACGGCGACAGCGGCACGAGCAGCGCCGCGATCATGTCGAAGGCGCCGCCGTAGCGGTACAGGTCGAGGTAGTGCAGCGCCGCGTCGTTGCTGAAGCCGCTGCGGTAGTAATCGAGCAGCAGCTTGCCGTAGGTGCTCTGCACCAGTTCGTCGTTGCTGACGCCGTAGTCCTGGAACACCAGCAGCACCAGCGGCACCAGCAGCAGCAGCAGCGCGCGGGCGAGATAGCGACAGAGCGGCGAGCGTGGCAGCGCGTCGGGCGTCATCATCGGCGGTCACGCCGGCGGCCGGGAATGGTCGGCCGGCATGTGCGGGGCAGCCGCAGCGGGCAGGGGGGCAGCAAGCGGGACGGCTCGGGCGGGGTATCCGTACGGACGCGGGGGGGTCGGCTGCGCGGGCGAGGCGCCGAGGATACCGGCGCTTCCCGCATGGCGCAAACGCGACCGGCCCGGGGCATGTCAGGCCGGATCGAACAGCTTGCCCGGGTTCAGGATGCCGTTCGGATCGAAGGCCGCGCGGATCGCCCGCAGATAGCTGATCTCGGCCGGATCGCGGCTGTAGGACAGGTAGGGCTTCTTGACCAGCCCGACGCCGTGCTCGGCCGAGATGCTGCCGCCGAGCGCGGCGAGCGTCGCGAACAGGTGCTCGCTGACCTGCTCGCAGGCGGCGACGAAGTCGGCGCGTGCCATTTCCGGCGGCTGCAGCACCGAGATATGCAGGTTGCCGTCGCCGACGTGGCCGAACCAGATCACCTCGAAGTCCGGATACTCGCGCGCGAAGAGTTCATCCATCGCGCGCAGGAATTCCGGCACGCGCGCGACGCGCACCGAGACGTCGTTCTTGTACGGCAGGCGGTGCGCGATCGACTCGGTGATGTCCTCGCGCAGGCGCCACAGCGCCCGCCACTGGCTGTCGCTCTGCGACAGCACGCCATCGAGCACGATGCCGTCCTCGGCGAGCGTCTCGAAGGCCGCCATCGCGGCTTCGGTGTCGCGCTCTTCGGCGGCGTCGTACTCGGCGAGCACGTACCACGGCGTTTCGGTCTCGAACGGCCGCGGCTGGCCGTGGGCGGTGACGTAGGAAAGCGCCTGCGCCGAGAAGCATTCGAAGGCCGTCAGCCGTAGCGCGGCGCGCAGGCGCTCGAAGGCGCTCATGATCGCTTCGAGGTCGGGCAGGCCGAGCACCATGACCGCCGGTGCCTGCGGTGCTTCGGCGAGGCGCACCGTGGCCTCGACGATCAGCCCGAGCGTGCCTTCGGAGCCGATGAACAGCTGGCGCAGGTCGTAGCCGGTGTTGTTCTTGACCAGGCCGCGGTTCAGATCGAGCAGCTCGCCGCGGCCGGTGACGACCTTGAGGCCGCTGACCCAGTCGCGGGTCATGCCCCAGCGGATCACCTTGATGCCGCCGGCGTTGGTCGCGATCGTGCCGCCGAGCTGCGCCGAGCCGCGCGCCGCGAAGTCGACCGGATACTGCAGGCCATGCTCGCGGGCGTAGTCCTGCAGGGTTTCGAGGATGACGCCGGGCTCGGCGGTGACGCTGCGATCGACCGCATCGAAGCCGAGGATGCGGTTCATGCGCTCGAAGGACAGCACCAGCTCGCGCGACTTCGCCACCGCGCCGCCGGAGAGGCCGGTGCGCCCCCCCGAAGGCACGAGCGGGCAGGCGGTGTCGTTGGCGATCGCGACGAGGGCCTGCACTTCGGCGACCGATTCGGGGAAGGCGACCGCGAGCGGGTCGGGCTGGTACAGGCGGGTCCAGTCGCGGCCGTGGCTGGCGAGGGTGTCGGCATCGGTGCGCAGGCGCGCGGGTGGCAGCAGCGCGCCGAGGCGGGCGAGGATGGCGGCATCGGACATGGCGGTCTCCGGCAGGGTTACAGAGGCTGCGCTGGTGCAGCGTAGGCGAGGGCCGGGCCGCTGCCCGGCCTTCCGGCCACCGGCATTTTGCGACATCATCGCCGGCCCGGCCGCGTCTGCCGGCAATCCGAGGAGCATCCGACCATGGGCAAGGTTTCCCTCGACCGACGCGAAATCAGGATTCTGCTGCTCGAAGGCATCGCGCCGAGTGCGGTCGAGACCTTCCGCGCCGCCGGTTACACCAACCTCGAACAGCACCGCAAGGCGCTGCCCGAACCCGAGCTGATCGAGCGCCTGCGCGAGGCCTACATCGTCGGCATCCGTTCGCGCACGCAGCTGACCCCGGCCGTGCTCGCCGAGGCGAAGAAACTCATCGCCGTCGGCTGTTTCTGCATCGGCACCAACCAGGTCGCCCTCGAGGCCGCTGCGAGCGCCGGCGTGCCGGTGTTCAACGCGCCGTTCTCGAACACGCGCAGCGTCGCCGAGCTGGTGATGGCCGAGATCGTGCTGCTGATGCGCGGCATCCCGGCCAAGAACGCGCTCTGCCACCGCGGCGGCTGGTCGAAGTCGGCCGCCGGCAGTCGCGAGGTGCGCGGCAAGCGCCTCGGCATCGTCGGCTACGGCCACATCGGCACGCAGGTCGGCATCCTCGCCGAGGCCTTCGGCATGCAGGTGCACTACTACGACATCGAGGCCAAGCTCGCGCTCGGCGGCGCGCAGCCGGTGCATTCGCTCGCCGAGCTGCTCGCGCGCTCCGACGTGCTGACGCTGCACGTGCCCGAGACGCCGCAGACCCGCAACATGATCGGGGCGGCCGAACTGGCGCGGCTGCCGGCCGGCGCGCAGCTGATCAATGCCTCGCGCGGCACCGTCGTCGACATCGACGCGCTGGCGGCGGCGCTCGCGAGCGGCCATGTCGCCGGGGCGGCGATCGACGTGTTCCCGGCCGAGCCGCAGGGCAACGACGACGAGTTCGTGTCGCCGCTGCGCGCCTTCGATCAGGTGCTGCTGACCCCGCACATCGGCGGCAGCACCGAGGAGGCGCAGGAGAACATCGGCTTCGAGGTCGCCGGCAAGCTGGTGCGCTACAGCGACAACGGCTCGACGCTGTCGGCCGTGAACTTCCCCGAGGTCAGCCTGCCCGCACACCCCGGCAAGCGCCGGCTGCTGCACATCCACGAGAACCGCCCCGGCCTGCTGTCGGCGATCAACGATGCGCTGTCACGCCAGCGCATCAACATCGCCGGCCAGTACCTGCAGACCCGCGGCGGCATCGGCTACGTGGTCATCGACATCGACGACGACGAGCACGCCGGCAAGCTGGCGCTGAAGGAACTGCGCGCGATCGACGGCACGCTGCGCACGCGCATCCTGTACTGAAGCCCCGCCGGCTCTGCCCCGACGCTCCCTCGTCGCCGTCCGCGCAAATCCCGGTGTCCTGACCGATGTTGACGTGCAGCCGCCCGCCGTCTGCGTTACCGATTGTCCGGACGCGGCCTGCGCCTGCGCATGCCCGCGCGCTGCCTTGCTGTCTGCGCGTCTGTCCGACCGATTCCCCCATCCGCGCCCGAGGTTACGCACCGTGTTTCTAGGCAGCGCCGCCGCGCCTCTCGAACTGGAAGTCATCAGCCGCCTGCCCGCGCAGGCCGGCGACAAGCCCCCCCTGCTGTTCGTGCACGGTGCCTTCGCCGGTGCCTGGTGCTGGGAGGAACACTTCCTCGATTTCTTCGCCGGTCTCGGCTACCCGTCCTATGCGCTGTCGCTGCGCGGCCATGCCGGCAGCGCCGGGCGCGATCGCCTGCACTGGAACCGGCTCGCCGACTACGTGACCGATGTCGCCGAGGTCGCCGTCGGCCTCGGCGAGCGCACGATCCTGATCGGTCATTCGATGGGCGGCATGGTCGTGCAGAAGTATCTGGAGCGCACGCCGGCGCCGGCGGCGGTGCTGATGTGCTCGGTGCCGCCCTCGGGGCTGATGTGGTCGAGCCTGCAGCTGATGTGGCGCGATCCGATGCTGTGGATGGAGATGGGCGTCATCACGCACGCCGGTCCGCAGTACGGCAGCCGCTCGCTCGCCCGGCGCGCGCTGTTCTCGCCCGATGCACCCGATGCCGTCGTCGACCGGCTGATGAACCGCGCGCAGGAGGAATCCTCGCGCGTGCTCGCCGACCTGACCTGGGCCGACCTGCCGGCGGTGACGCTGGTGCGGCGCACGCCGCTGCTGGTGCTCGGCGCCGAGCACGATGCGCTGGTGCCGCCCTCGGAAGTGCTCGAAACCGCGCGCCGGCTCGGCGCCGAGTGCGAGATCGTGCCGCGCGTCGCCCATGTGATGATGTTCGAACCCGGCTGGGACCGTGTCGCCCGCCGCGTTGCCGAGTGGCTGGCCCGTCAGGGGCATTGAGCATCCGGATCCGTACCCGATCCGTCAGTACCCGCATCCGTACCGGGAGTCGTGACCATGTCCTTGCGAGATCAGTTGCTGAAGGCCGGCCTGGTCAGTGCCGATGCCGTGCAGAAGGCCGAGAAGGACCGCAAGCAGCAGAAGCACCAGCAGCAGAAGCAGCAGTCGCCGAGCCAGCGCGATGCGCAGAAGCTCGAAGCCGAGCGCCAGCGTCAGGCCGAAGCCGAGGCCAAGCGCCAGCGCGACCGCGAGCTGAACGCGAAGCGCGAGGCTGAAAAGCAGCGTCAGGCCAACCTCGCGCGCGTCAGGCAACTGGTCGAGGCGCACCGCCTCAATGACGCCAGGGCCGAGGATCGCTACAACTTCCCGGACGGGCGCTTCGTGCGCAGCGTGCGCGTCACCGCCGCGCAGCGCCGCCAGATCGCGCTCGGGCAGATCGGCATCGTGCGCATGGACGCGAAGAACTTCGACTTCGCGCTGGTGCCGCGCGCCGAGGCGCTGAAGGTGCAGGAGATCGTGCCCGAGCGCCTGGCGCTGCTCTACGAGGAATCCGACGGGCTCGAAGAGGACGACTGGGGCGACTGGTAAGCAGCGTCCCCGATCCCCGCGCCCAGACGCGCCAGCGTCGGCGCATCCAGCCAGGCGGCGAGCGGTGCCAGCAGGATCGCGGACGGCAGCGGTTCGCTTGCCTCGGCTCCCCGCCAGGCGCGGGCCAGCAGCAGATGCCATACGGCCGCCGCCAGCGGCGCCTGCAGCGCCGGCGGCGGCGTGCCGAGGCCGGCCGCTGCCAGGGCCGCGAAATGCCGGATCAGCCGCCCCTGTTCCGCCGCGGCCCAGTCGTGCGAGCGTCCGGTGAGTTCCGCATCCTGCCCGAGCAGCTCCGGCAGCGCCCGGAACAGGCCGGGGCGCGCCTGCACCGTCTGCACCAGTGCCCCGAAGTCTGCCGCGAACGCTGCGGCGGCCGGGTGGCGGTCGATTCCGGCGCGCCGCGCCGCGAGCGCCTGCACCAGCCGGTCGAACAGCGCCAGCACGATCGCCTCGCGGTGGCGGAAGTGGTAGTACAGGTTGCCCGGACTGATGCCGGCCGCGGCGGCGATGCGGTTCGTGGTCGTGCGCCGCTCGCCGTCGCGATCGAGCAGCGCGAGCGTGGCGTCCAGGATCGCATCGACGGTTCGGGCACCACAGGCGGCGGGGGCGGATCGGGCCATGGTCGGTTCCGGTTCGGCTTCGGGCAGCGGCGCCGGGGGGCTCTCCGGGGTGTACTTGCAGAGCGCTCGGGTCGGCATGGATCATGCGCGCCGCCGCGGCGTGCCGTATCCACGTGAAACGATGTTCATCATCGATTCCTCAGCGTTGCGTCCATCATGCCGGGGTACTGCCGCAGAGCGGTTTGCGGGCCAGGGACGGACCCGTGACGGGGGGAGGACCGATGCACTGGTTGCAACGAATCGACGACGACATCCGGCGACAGCGATCGCTGCGCGATGACGATGATGAACATGAACCGTCGGCCACGGACCGCGGGCGGGATACGGGGGAGAAAGACAACGTGAATCCGGTCATCACGGCCAACGAAGTCGAACTGGAGTTCGATGACGATCGCACGGCACGCGACGAAACCCGGGTGCGCTCGGTGCGCAGCCGCGTGCGCACCCGCAAGCGCAACCACCGCTGGAGCCTGCGCAGCCGCGCCCTGTTCGCGGCGCTGGTCGCGAGCCTGATGCTGACGGTGTTCATCAGCCTCGTGCTGTCGCTGCGCATGCTGTCGCTGTCCGAGGAAAACGACGAGCTGCGCCACCAGAACGAGCTGCGCGATGCCGAGCTCACGCAGGTGCGGCCCGAACTCGAACGCCTGCGCGCCGATGTCACCGAACTGATCGCCAAGCGCCTGCCGGGCCTGCGCCAGCTCGTGCTCGATCAGGTCGT
This sequence comes from Pseudomonadota bacterium, assembly GCA_018240295.1. GTDB lineage: Bacteria > Pseudomonadota > Gammaproteobacteria > Competibacterales > Competibacteraceae > Plasticicumulans. The sequence continues at coordinate 1,819 of JAFEGB010000219.1, read as the reverse complement.
GCCGATCGACGACTACTACCTGCGCAACGTCATGTTCACGCTGGTCAAGCGCGGCAAGCGCGCCGGCTACGAGTACCACCTGACGCTCAGCAACGACACGCTGCAGATGGTGCTGCCGCGCGTGAACATCTACCTGTTCGACCGCCACGGCGTGCACATCGGCTCGGCGCGCATCGGCGGCACCGGCGAGCACGTCGAGGAAGTCCCGGATCTCGGGCCGGGCGAGACCGTCACCAAGGTCGGGCTCGTGACCATCGGCGAGGGCGAGGAGGAGCCGGTGTTCTTCCGCGTGCGCGTCGCCGAACCGTACACGGCCGAAGAGCGCGAATCGCCGAACCCGCAGCGCTGAGCCCGACGCAGCAAGGCGCTGCGCGTCGGCCGGTTCAGGCGATGCGCAGCGCCCGGCGGCCGTCCCAGGTGTACAGCGCCAGCGCGGCCCAGATGCAGCCGAAGGTCACGGCATGCACGGCCGTGAAGGCCTCGCCGTAGGCGAGCACGGCGAGCATCAGCTGCACGCTCGGCGCCAGATACTGGAAGAAGCCGAGCGTCGAAAACCGCAGGCGCTTCGCGGCGTTCGCGAACCACAGCAGCGGCAGCGCCGTGATCAGCCCGGCACCGATGATGATCAGGTCGCGTGCCGGCGTGCCGTGGCCGAAGTGGCCGAGGCCCTGCGCATCGAGCCACAGCAGGCCGGCGAGGGCGAGCGGCGCGAGCAGCAGGGTTTCGACCGTCAAGCCCACCAGCGGCTCGATCGGCGCCAGCTTGCGGATCAGCCCGTAGGCACCGAAGCTCGCCGCCAGCGCCAGCGAGATCCACGGCAGTGCCTGCAGCTGCCAGCCCTGGTTCAGCACCCCGGCCGCGGCGAGCGCCACCGCGAGCCCCTGCAGCGGCCGCAGCCGCTCCTTCAGCAGCAGCACGCCGAGCAGCACGTTGAACAGCGGATTGATGAAGTAGCCGAGGCTCGATTCGAGCACGTGCCCGTTCAGCACCGCCCACACGAACACCAGCCAGTTGACGCTGACCAGCAGCGCGGTGATGAGCAGCACGCCGAGCCGGCGCGTGTCGGTGAGCGTCGCGCGCAGCTCCCGCCCGCGCCGGAAGGCCAGCACCAGCGCCCCGGTCACGAACACCGACCAGACGACGCGGTGCGCGATCAGCTCCGGCGCCGACAGCTCCGGCACCAGCTTCCAGTAGGCCGGCATCAGCCCCCAGGTCAGGTAGGCGAGCACGGCGTACAGCGCGCCGGTGGCAAACTCGGGATGCAGCCCCGGCGCGGGGCTGGCGACGGTTTCGGACGACGCGGACATGGCGGCGGGGCTCGGTGCGGAAGGGCGCGCAGCATGGGCGGGCCGGCCGCGGCCGGCAAGCCACGCTCCGGCATGAGGGGCGTGCAGCGACGTATCGGCGGGTTTGCGGGCCGGGGAGGATCGCTGCGGCAGGAGGCGTCACGGCGGCGAACTCAGGACGGCATGTGCGGGAGTCGCGGGGGAATCGTGCGTGGAATATGGAGACGATCCGGCGATTCATCCGGTGCGGATTGCGGTCGCCGGCATACACCATGCCGGCGACCGGTGCCGCTCACTGGTAAAACGGCGACTGCTCCAGCTTCAGTGCCTGTTTCTCATAGCGCTGCCACGGCAATCCATGTGGCTGCGACTTGATGTTGCAGAGCGCCGCGAGAAAGCCGGCCTCCTGATCGACGATCCACGAATCTCCGCGCATGGCGAGTTCGAGCAGCCGCTGCTTGGCGTTGTCCGAACGGGCGATGACGAGGAACCAGAGTTCGTCGGCGTTGAACGCGTGCAGCTTGTTCACGTCG